>CAZSLN010000089.1:0-8978 GCA_964607645.1 uncultured Anaerolinea sp. | reverse complement strand
TAATAAAGGAGAGTTCTTTTTCGAAATACACTTTGCGTGGCATAGTTAGCCCGATCGCCCCAGTGGCAATAATTTTTGCCTTGTCGCGAGCGAGTACTCCAGCTAATTCAATTGGGTCGTTGGATGTGGTATCAGCGCAAATTACGACTGCGTCAAAACCGCGATTGCGCGTGAAGGAGGCGCCTGAGTCGACGGCGGTCTCGCGAAGGGAAGCCTGAACGCCTAGTTGCTTCGCCAATTCGACCCGATCTGCCTGAGGATCTATACCGAACACATTACACCCGGCAGCGCTGGCGATCTGAACCGTCATAAGACCGAGTAGACCAAGACCAATTACCGCCACATTTTCGCCAACTTGGGTTTTGGCTAATCTGAACCCGTGCAGCGCGATCGCGCCGAGGGTAGTGAAGGCGGCGCTTTCCAAATCTACTTCATCGGGTATGGAGGTAATAAGGTTTTTGGGGACCAAATTAAATTCAGCGTGAACGGCATAACCACCCCCGGAACAGGCGACCCTTTGCCCAACTTTAAAATCTTCCATTCCATCCCCAAGCGCGAGAATGATGCCGGAAGAAGAATAACCAAGCGGCATAGGGGTATCTAAGCGATTGAAGGTTGCCTCGAGCGTTGCCACCAAGCCTTCGCGTTTGATCTTATCCACTACTTGTTTTACCAAGTCAGGCCGTGAACGGGCTTTTCCTACCAGACTTTTTTCGCCGAACTCAACCAGCATTCTTTCGGTTCCAGCAGAAACTAAGGAATTGGTAACCTTAACCAACGCTTGTCCTCGTTGTGGGGTGGGGGTTGGTATGTCTTGAATCGTTGTTTTTCCATCGCGCATGTTTTGGGTGACTTGTTTCATAATATTTTTCCTCGAGTATGGTTTGAATTATAAGACGTATTCCACTTTGTTTTGGCAATGAGGTGAATTCGTTTGTCCAAATTGGTATAATTTACTTAGTAAAAACTACAGGAGATAAAATGGCTGATATTAGAGTAGAAAGATTCGCAGATGTTTTGGTACGTTATTCGACCAAGATCGTTCCGGGTGATCGCGTTTTGATTAGTGCTACAACCGCGGCAGAACCTCTTGTGCGCGAGTTATACAAAAAAATCATTGAAGCGGGTGGGCATCCGCAAGTATTGATGGAGTTTCCTGAACAAAACGAGATCTTGATCACTAAGGGGAATGATGACCAACTGAACTTTAAACCGCCTTTTTTGGAATATGCCTACGATCATTTTGAATCGCGGATCAGCATCATGTCCTCTATGAATCCGCGGGCCTTGGGGCAGGTTGATCCGGCAAAGTTGGGGAAACGGCAGAGCGCGATGCGCTCGATCCTCGAGACCCAAATGAGGCGTGGTGGAACAGGAGAGTTGAAATGGAATACCACTCTGTATCCAACGGAGGGTTATGCTAAAGAAGCTGGGATGTCGCTTAAAGAGTACGAGGATTTTGTTTTTAATGCCTGCCATGTAAATGAATCTGATCCTGTGGCTTTTTGGAAAAAAGTTCAGGCCGACCAGGAGGAGATCGTGAAGAGAGTTAATGCTCACGAATGGTTTGAACTCAAAGGACCAAATGTTGACCTCAAGATCTCGACCAAAGGCAGAACGTTTGTAAATTGTTGCGGTGATAAAAATATGCCTGATGGCGAGGTGTTTACTGGGCCTGTTGAAAACTCTGCTAATGGATGGGTGAAGTACACATATCCAGCAATTTACAACGGCGTAGCGGTGGAAGGCATTGAGTTGGTATTTGAAGAAGGAAAGGTAGTAAAAGCAACAGCGGAGAAGAATGAAAAATTCTTGATGCAGATGTTAGATTCTGACGCTGGATCCCGATATCTTGGTGAATTCGCGATTGGAACCAATTTTGATATCACAAAATTTACCGGCAACATTCTTTTTGATGAAAAGATCGGCGGTTCATTCCATATGGCGTTAGGGGCAGGTTATCCTGAAACAGGCTCAACCAATAAGAGTGTGATCCATTGGGATATGATCTGTGATATGCGTACAGATTCCGAAATTCGAATGGATGGCGATCTGTTGTATAAGAACGGAAAGTTCATTTAGGCAACCAAAAACTTAGTGAGCAAAAAATTGCTAAATAAAAAAGCCGCGGGGTATCCCCGCGGCTTTTGGTTACCAACTAAAATTTTCTTGCCCAATCTTTGGGCCATCTTTCGACAACCACTTTCTTCTGTGTAAAGAATTCCACCGCATCCATTCCTTGACCATGCATATCACCGAAAAAGGAATCCTTCCATCCAGAGAAAGGAAAGAAAGCCATTGGGGCGGCAACACTGATGTTTATGCCGATATTCCCCGTTTCCACTTCATTACGGAATTTGCGAGCGGCGGATCCGCTGGCAGTGAACAAACTTGCTTGATTGCCATAGCGGCCTTGGTTCGCCAATTGGATGGCTTCTTCAATGGTGTTAACGTGCATCATGCTTAGAACTGGGCCAAAAATCTCAGTGGTGGAAAGCTCGTTCCCGGGAAGAACATCTGTTAGGATGGTTGGGCGAATGAAAGAGCCACTTTCATAGCCTGAGATCTTCGCTCCACGACCATCGACAGGAATTCCTGCGCCTTGGCTGATGCCTTTGGCGATCAACTCTTCGATCCTTTGCTTGCTTCCGCTATTGATGACCGGCCCCATTTGGATGCCGGATTCAAGTCCATATCCAACGGTGCGCGAACTCGCGGCGTCACAGATGCTTTCCAGAAATTCATTTTTGGCTTCGCCAACCGTAACTGCCCAAGAAACCGCCAAGCAGCGTTGACCAGCGCAACCAAAGGCCGAATCAGCGATGATCTTCGTTGCCATATCCATATCTGCGTCGGGCATAATGATGACCGGGTTCTTAGCCCCGCCTTGGGCCTGAACGCGTTTGCCATTTTCGGCCGCTCTGCGGTAAATATATTTGGCTGTGGTGCTTGACCCAACAAAGGTAATGGCTCGGATAGCGGGGTGATCGAGGATCGCGTCAACCACATCTTTGGTTCCATGAACCATATTGATCACACCAGCGGGTAAATTCAATTGGTCGATCAGTTTGAAGATCAACATCATGGTCATCGGAACTTTTTCGGATGGTTTGATGATGTAGGTGTTACCGAGCGCTAGGACATAGGGCAGATACCAGAAGGGGATCATGCCGGGGAAATTAAACGGAGCGACCGTCGCGCAAACACCTACGGGCTGTCGAAGCATCATCTCGTCTATGCCGGGGGCGATATCCTCACTGATCTCCCCTTTGCTCATCATCGGAATTCCGCAAGCAACCTCAACATTTTCAATCGCTCTGCGCATTTCCGCCTTTGCTTCATCTAACGTCTTACCGCATTCTTTGGTGATCGTGCGGGAGATTTCTTCAAGATTATCTTCTAATAAGAATTTTAATTTAAATAAAAATTGGATCCGATCTTGGGCGGGTACCTTCTTCCACTCGGGCAAGGCCTTGGATGCGGCATCAGCAGCATCCTTTACTGAACTTTTATCACCTACCGGAGTTTTTGCTTCGATTGTTCTGGTTGCTGGGTTTATAACATCAATAAATTCCAACGCAATTGGTTCTACCCATTTTCCATCAATGTAATTCAATATCTTCATCATGCGGTTTCTCCACTTGATTTTATTTTCTTAAATTCTATCTTAATACCACGTGAAGATATATGTTAATCGCTCGTTGGTAGAGAACCTGATAAGAAAGGATCGACCGTTTATGAATTTGTGGGGTATTAGGGTTGTGAGGGGGAAAGAACGGAAAGAATATTCTCGAAAAGGCATTTATCCCGTTCGAGAATATTCGATAGATCAGGAGGACTTGACGGTTGATAGACCTCGAACAAAAAACACAATCGTGCCAAAGTAGACCAAATAAGAAATTACTTCCGTTAGAGAGGGATTTCCATTAAAACCGAAAAGAGCTTTGAAGAGGGATCCGACGTTTCCGTTATCGCTGATCAGCCAGTTGATATCCCAAATAGGATCTATGATGGCGGGGATAATTCCAGCTTCGTTGAGTTCGTGAACACCGTAGGCAACCATGCCGGCTGCCATAACGATGAGTAATAAATTTGTGACTTGAAAGAATTTTTTGATATCTAACTTAATAGTAGAACTAAAAAGTGCCCAACCAAGAATCACGGCCGAAACGAGCCCGAGAAATGCGCCTAGGGCGGCGAGGATGGGGTTTGACGCGGTATTTACCGCTAATAGAAACAGCGATAATTCGACACCTTCCCGGAAAACAGCAAAAAATGCTACCAAAAATAAGCCAGATGTTGTTTTGTTTGATAAGACATTACGGGTTTTTTGTTCTAACTCATTTTTTAAATTAGGGGCGGTTCGGGCCATCCAAAAAATCATCCAGGTTAACACACCGGCGGCCAACAGCATGGTTGAACCTTCAAATATTTGTTGATTTGTGCCTGTAAATTCCATTTTTAATATATTTAATAGGAATGAAATTACTAAGCAAAGGACCACCGAGACCGAAACTCCAAACCAAACGTGCGTCTTTAATTCCTTTCGGTCCAATTTTTGTAGCGCGCCTAGTACGATGCCGATAATAAGGGCGGCTTCTAAACCCTCGCGTAATGATAATAAATAACTTGATGCCATATTGCTCCAATAACACAGAAAATTGATAGATCGAAATTGATTGATAGTAAGGCGTAAATATAAATGTTAGTATATACTAATTATATTGAATGGTCAATATAATTTGACAACTTATATCTAATTTAGCAGAAAGTATTCCAGGACTGGATGAAATGAACACAAAACCTACCCACACTGTGGAAGATTATTTAATGAGAATGATTGTTATGGAACGTGATCATGGTGAGATCGTGGCCGCGCGGTTGGCAGAACTGCTAAATGTTGCCCCGCCAACCGTCGCCATGACACTCAGGAGAATGGAACGTGATGGGTTTGTTGTTGGCCGTGGGCGGAAAAGTATGCAGTTGACCGAATTAGGAAAGACCTTGGCCTGTGGTGTTACTCGGCGGCATATGTTGATCGAGTGGTTACTGATCAAGGTCTTTAACGTCCCGTTGCCTCAGGTTCACGATGAAGCGCACGGATTGGAACATGCAATCACTCCTTTGTTGGAATCAAAAATGGTAGAAATCCTTGGCGATCCTAAAGTCTGCCCGCATGGTAACCCGATGCCTGGCTGTGATGAATTTGTCAGCGGCTGGCGTTCATTGGTCAGCGTCCAGCCAGGTTCAGTCGTTACTATTCGCAGAATCCATGAGCATGCTGAGGATAACCATGAACTACTTGCTTATTTGATCGAGAAAAATTTACTGCCGGGTTCTCTGGTAAAAGTTCTCTCGGTTCTCCCTTTTAACCAAACCTGTTCGATAGAAGTAAATGGCCAGGTGGAAACTCTTGGCCTGGTTACTGCTGGGTTCATTTTTGTTGAATTATGATTTAGTAAAAGCCTATGGAAGGATCGACTTCTGCAGCGAATGCATCGATTCCGCCCCTTAAACTGAGAATATTTCGCCAACCGCCTCGCATCATCCATTGGGTAACACTCGCGGAGCGAACACCATGATGACAAAAGACAATAATTTCTACATTCTTATCACCAAATTCTGCCGGAAAAGCTTCGAATTGGTCGACCGCTAAAACACTCATTGGTAAGTTGACCAAATTGGGATAGCTTAGTTTGGCAAGTTCCAACTCCCACGGTTCCCTTACGTCTAAAAGACAAGGTGGGTTTTTCGCATTCATTCTCTTCGCTAATTCTGATGAATCTATTTCAGGAATATCAGAAAGCATTTTTTTACGATCTCCAGAATCCGCGATGAATGGTTCGCACTTCTTCAGAATATACAAAAGAGTCCGGATCTTTAGCGTGAACCATTGCCTCTACTGTTGGTACTGTTTTTCGAAGCACGCTCATCGATAAGATGCTTACCATCCCATCACGACCTCTTGCCGCTATTTCGGTCACCGCAAAGCCTTCGGCGCGTAATTCATCCGCCAGCAATACGCCAAGCTTGGGGCTGGTGATGGTAATGTGAATGTGACCGATGGCTAGTTTTTCTTCGATCCACATACCGAGTACATTGCCGGTGGCAAACCCGGCAGCATAACCTATAAGCATCAACGGGTTATCGGTAACCTTACTAAGCACTGACGTGATCGCGATGACGAAAATGGAGGACTGAAAAAAACCAAGAACCCACGCTATCCCTTTTTTGCTTTTCATGACGAACAAAACACGCAACGTATCGAGGCTCATATCCGCCAAGCGTAACGCGAAAATAGTTAATGCTCCGATCCATGCATCTGGAGTAAATAAGAAATCCATAATTTCTCCTTTTTAGAAATTAGTAAATTCAACTATAAAACAATCATAACAAAAAAGAGGTTAGGCTGTATTCACGCCTAACCTCTTTTGGTAGGAAACCCTTGGGGTTACTTCATTGCGGGAATATACAGGCGCTTGGTGTACTCTTTTACCATTCTGCGCATACTGAATTGCGGCGTAACGGTCTTGAGAGATTCTTTTACGCGCTCCAACCAGTTGTTGGGAACATCACCGGCATCGCGATTGGAATAATACAATGGAATGATCTCGTTTTCCAAGGTCTGATACAAACTTTCGCGGTCAACTATATCCTGTTCGCTATCCGAAAGTTCAGCATCAGGACCGATCGCCCAACCATTTTTGCCGTTATAAGCCTCGCGCCACCAACCATCTAATACTGAAAAGTTAAGAGCACCATTGGCTGCTGCTTTCATCCCTGAAGTGCCGCTGGCTTCGTTCGGTCGTTTTGGGGTATTCATCCAAATATCAACCCCTTGCACCAAATAGCGTGCGATATTCATGTCGTAATCCTCGAGGAAGACGATACGGCCGCCGTTTTCAGCTTTCTTTACGGCTCGGTATACTTCCTGGATCAACATCTTCCCTGGCTCATCGGCAGGGTGTGCCTTGCCCGAAAATAAGATCTGTACTGGTCTATTGGGTTGATTGATGATGTCAAGTAACCGTTCGAATTCGCTCATTGCCAAGCTGGCTCGTTTATACGTGGCAAAACGACGGGCAAAACCAATTGTCAAGACATAGGGGTCTAACATTGCGCCGCTTGCGATCACCTGAACGGGGTGGTAAGACCCCTTCATCCAGCGAAGACGGCCGCGTTCTTGGGCGTAAAAAGATAATTTCCGTTTTAGGTGGTTTCGTACATCCCAAAGCTCATTGTTGGGGATGAGGTCGATCTTAGACCACATTTCCAAATCATCCAAGTGGTCTTGCCAATCGGGGCCGAAGTATTTTTCGTATAAAACGCGCATTCGCCGGGCTAACCATGTGGCTGTATGAACACCATTGGTTACATGGGTGATGGGAACATCTTTTTCACTTTTTTCTGGCCAAAGACTGTTCCACATCTTGCGGCTAACCGCGCCGTGCAGTTCAGATACGGCATTTCTACCTTCTGAGTAACGCAGCGCAAGAATAGGCATTGAGAATGTTTCGCCCCAGTTTTGTTGGTGTTTTGCCAAATCAATGAATTGTTCGCGAGAAATGTTCAATTGCGGCCAAAACTTGGAGAGGTATTTGTCGATCAACCAGAGAGGGAATTCATCATTACCTGCTGGAACGGGGGTATGGGTTGTGAAGATATTACTCGATTTGCAGCGATCGATAGCGTCTTCAAACTTTTCACCCTTTATGACTAGTTCCCTTGCACGTTCAAGTGTCATAAACGCGGCATGACCTTCATTCATATGCCAAGCGCTGGGATCAAAACCCAAAGCCCGCAGAGCTCTTACACCACCAACCCCAAGTAAAACCTCCTGCATAATACGCAGATTGATATCGGACCAGTATAAACGGGTTGTAAGTTGACGAATATAAGGGTTGTTTGCCTCGATATTCGTATCCATTAAATAAAGGGGTGTGCGACCGATACGAAGTTCCCAAATTCTGGCCTTCACAAGGCCATCAGGGAAGTCAACTTCGATCATGAGTTCGCTACCATCTTTGTTTAACACAACATTCAGCGGCAAATTTGAGAAATCGATCGGATTATTGATCGCTTCCTGCCAACCATCCTCGCTTATCTTCTGAGAAAAGTAGCCTTCTGTATAAAGGAGACCTACGCCAACGAGAGGTAGGCCGATATCGGACGATTCTTTTAAATGATCGCCTGAGAGAACCCCAAGACCGCCGGAATAGATCGGAAGGGTTTCGTGAAGGCCAAATTCCATTGAAAAGTAGGCAATCGTACCAGTTTCTTTTGGATATTGAGTGGCAAACCAGGTGTCTTTGCGCGCCATATAGGCATCGTATAGAACAAAAACACGATCGTAAACTTCCAGATAAATTGGATCCTTGCTGGCAGAAATTAGGGTTGCTTGGGGCATCTCTTTCAAAAAACGGAATGGATTGTGGTTGACACTTTCCCATAGGTTATTATCGATCTTGTTAAATAGCCTCTGAGCAGTAGGGTTCCATACCCACCATAGATTGTAGGAGAGTTCACCTAATCGCTTGATGCGTTGAGGCAATTCAAGTTTATTTGTGATTGTCGTTTTAAATGTTGTCATAAATATCCTTTCGACTTAGAAAATCGCAGGTAATATTACCACTTAATGAATGCGAGGTCTTTTATTTGGGTATCCAAGGAGATTTAAACAGGGTATGGTGTTTCGAAAAGTTAGCAATTTTCGAAGTCTGAGAAGTATTTGTGATACGGAAAAAGGACGGAATAATTCGAAAAAATCCCGCTTTGGGAACCAGAATAAGGTGGCTCCCCACATCCCTCCGCCTTTCCCTCCTCACCTCCCATGGAAAGGTGTACGGAAGGGGTTGACTATGTGGGAGAAATGGGTAAAATAAGACCTCGGAAAGAGTGAGCAAGAGCTTGGAAGAGGAATAATGAGGACTTCAAAAGAGAACCCTTGACAGGGAAAAAGAAGTCTGTATAATAGACAA
>CAZSLN010000088.1:0-9819 GCA_964607645.1 uncultured Anaerolinea sp. | reverse complement strand
CGATTCTTTGATATTTTGTTGGAGAAAAAATTATGGAATATAACCGCGAACGTTCTGAAGAAGGCCAGCAAGGTGGGGAGCGCCGTTTTTACTCCCGCCCCAAGATCTGTGCTTTCTGCTCAGATAAGAATATAGTCATCGACTACAAATTAATGGACTTGCTCAAAAGATATGTTACCGAAGAAGGCAAGATCCGCCCACGCCGTCAAACCGGCACATGCGCGTTACACCAACGCGTATTAGGCACCGAGATCAAAAAGGCCAGACACATCGCCTTATTGGCCTTCGTGAGCGGTGGAAGAGAAGATTAATTTCACCTGAAAAGGGCATGGGAGAACCTTCCATGCCCTTTTTTATTGAGGGTAAATAATGACAACAAACAAACACATCAATCACAAACATCTTGCTCACCTTGCTGTAGTTAAAAAGCAGGAAAAGATCATCCAATTCTCAGCGATCGGCATCATTGCTATCGTTGTGCTATTGGTCATTTATGGATATCTTTCCAATACTGTTTTGCTGCCGTATCGTTCAGTAGCAACAGTAAATGGTGACAAGATCTCTGTCGCTGATTTCCAAAAATATGTCAAACTTCAGCGCATCCAATCCATTAATACGTACGTACAGTACTACCAGTACGCTCAGATGTTCGGTGTGCAAGATCCTGAAAACGACCCAACGTTTGGGCAGATGTTAACCGATCAGAAAACCCGATTGGTAGATACCGAAGTGATGGGCCAAGCTGTTGTCGATATTTTGATCGAAGATAGGCTTGTGAAACAAGAAACCGACAAACGCGGAATTACGGTTAATGATGAAGAGTTGGATAAGTACATGAAGGATAGCTTTGGCTATTTCCCCGATGGTACTCCAACCCCGGCCCCAACCGCTACAATGTATTCCACGAATGTTCCTGATCCTGCCTCCTTTGCTATTGTCACCATCACACCAACAGCCTCCCCCGAGCCAACATCCGCTGTTGAGGCTACTGCCACTACCGAAGTCATTGAACCCACCGTGGCTGTATCTGGACCAACCGCAACTGAAGCCCCTTCCGCAACCCCTGTTCCTACCGCAACCGAGATCACCGCTGATGGGTATCAAACCCTTCTCAAGGACAGAATTCAAGGTTTCGCTACCCAAACAGGAATTGACGAAGTTGGATTTAAGAATTTATACCGATCCTATCTGCTGCGCGACAAGCTTGTAAAAGAAGTCACCGCTGACCTAAAACCATTTGATGAACAGGTTTGGGCACGCCACATTTTGGTGAAAACCGAAGAGGAAGCAAAGGCTGTGCTTACTAGGCTCAATGCCGGCGAAGATTGGACAAAAGTTAGCGCTGAAGTTTCCATCGATACCGGTTCCAAGACCAACGGTGGCGACCTCGGCTGGTTCGGAAAAGGTATGATGGTTGCTCCTTTTGAAGAAGCCGCTTTTGCTATGAAGATAGGTGAGATCAGCCAGCCGGTTGAAAGCTCATTTGGCTTCCACATCATTCAGCTTCTCGGCCGACAAGATAAACCCCTTACTGAGACTGAATTTCAGACCGCGAAAGAAAAATTCTTTACTGAATTTCTTGCGAAATTGAAGGCAGAAGCCAAGATTGATATTTCTGATGTTTGGCACACGATAGTTCCTACAGAACCTGCTGCCCCCTTCTAGCCAGCTCTACATACAAAATTAAAAACCCTTCCTGAATTCAGAAAGGGTTTTTTTATCAATGTCTCTATCGATTACCTAAAAGCTCATCGCTCACTTCATCAAGTTTTAGCGAGATCTGCTGGCTAGCAGAATCACGCCCCATCGTAATGCCGTAAATAATATCGGCAACTTGAACGGTATTTCTGTTATGCGTCACAACAATGAACTGGGTTGTCTTACTAAGGTCGCTGAGTAGATCACGGAATCGCCCAACATTTGCCTCATCTAGCATAGCGTCCACTTCATCCATTACACACAATGGTGTCGGGGAAACCTTGAGCAGTGCAAATACAAGCGAAATAGCGGTTAGTGAACGTTCACCGCCAGAAAGCAGCGACAACCCTTGCTCGCGTCTACCCGGCAATTTTGCTTCAATATCAATACCTGTTTCAGTTAGGTTATCAGGGTCAGTGAGGATCAAACGAGCTGAACCGCCGCCAAATAACCGAGTGAAGATCACCTTGAATTCGTCAGCGACGCTTTCAAATGTTTTTGTAAATTCCTTGCGGGTAACGTCGTCTAACTCAGCGATCACCTCCCGCAGATCGATCTCCGCCTTTTTTAGGTCTTCCACCTGATCGGTCATAAATTCAAACCGTTCTTTTACCGCGATATACTCTTGCTGCGCCTCTAAATTAACCGCGCCCATCCTGCGAATTTGACCTCGTTTTTGGTTTAGGTAATCTTCCAATTCAGGGGCAAGCTCGGTAACCATTGGCAGCGTTTCAACCAAATCGCCCATTGGCAACGGCACATCTCCAGTTATAGTGGATTCATATTCAAATTGGACCAGACCGAAGTCTTCCTCAATACGTCGTTTCAAATTGTCTAAGTTTTCAGATTTGCGATTTAGCTCGATCTGATGTTGCGAGTTCACTCGCTCCACCGCCGAAAGTGATCGTTGCGCTTCAACCTCCTGAGATTGCAAGTCATTTTCCTGTTTTTCCGCTGACGCCAATTCCAACTCAGTTGGCTCGATCAGTTTTCGAACTTCGTCGATCTGGGCATAGAACGATTTTTCCTGTTCTATGAGCTGGATCTTTTGCTCATTGATCGTTTTTATGGAGGTTTCGAAACCCACGGAACGAGCCTCAATCGAATTGATCTGTTCGTTGACTCTCACCAGATCCAACCCGCGCTCTTTCTTCCGGTTCTCAGAATCTTGTACAGATCGTTGCGACACAGTTACTCTTGCGCTCCAGTAGCTCACTTGCGCGTTTAAATCATCGGTTGAGTTTTCAGCCAACTGGGTGTTTAATGCTCTCATCGCTTCGTGGGATACCGTCAATTTTTCTTCAAGTTCTTCCAAAAGCAAATTCGTTTCCGTTTGATCAGCCTCAGAAAGTGCCACTTCTTTTTTGAGCACGTCTTTTTGATTTACCTGAAAATCGAATTGGCGCTTTCCAGATTCCATCGCAACTAAGGTTTGTTGCTCGTCGCTGCGGATCTCCCTCAGCTTCTTTTGTGAAGCAGAGAATTCGGTATTAATTTTTTCGATCTCATTTTTTTGCTGCGCGGACCGCTGAGCTAGGGTAGTTACTTCTTCCGAGATCTTGTTGATCGATTCGGTGAGTTTATCCAAACTATCCGTCAATTCACGTTTCTCGCGGGGGCGGCTTAATGCGCTAGCTCGGCTTACTTTTCCTGCCGCTATCACACCATCCGGTCGAAAAACCTCTCCGGCTAAGGTAACAAAAGTGAATTCGGGGTTCGTGTTTCGCAAACTTGAAGCGATGGCTCGGTCCTTCACCACGACGGTGTTCCTCAACAAAGACTCAATGGAATTTTTTAGGCTATCTTCCACTTTTATCAACTTAGATACAAACCCAAGTATCGATCCTTCATCCGCGATCTTCTTATGACCAACACCCGCGCCATTATCGATCGGTAAGATCACAGCTCGCTCAGTCGACGTTTCCAAAAGGTTTAGCGCGACTTCAACGTCACTTCGTGAGTTGATCAGCACGAGATCGAAGGAATCACCTAACGCCGCGGCTACTGCGGTTTCATACTCCGCAGGAACATCCATGGCTGTTGAAAGGAGGCCCTTGGAACTGTTCAATTTGCTGTTTTTTGCTGCCTCTAATAAGTACTTTGCACCGCCGGCAAAACCAGCCAACGATTTCTCAGCCTGATTGATCACCTCGATACGTGCCTGATACTTCGCCTGATCGCCCAATAATTGGTTCTTTTGGTCAAGTAATTGGCGTTTACGAACCTCGATATCCTCACTGCTTTTTCGAAGGTCAGCCAGTTGTTTTTCTTTGGTCTGCACTTCCTCTTCCAATAACAGGAATTTCTTATGCACCTCCTGATATTTGCGATCAGCGGTATCTTTAGCGGTTTCAGCCGTCGCTATAACAATATCGGAAGACCGAAGTCTTTCTTTTTGCGTATTAATTCGGTTCTTTAGCTCATTAAGATGCGCCTGATAATTTGCACGCTTCGAATTTAGTGTATTTAAGGTTTGCCTAGCTGTAGATATTTTTTGTTCCACCGAAGCGCGGTCGATCAATTTCGCGTCGAGGGATGCTTTTGCCGACACGCCCTGAGATTTAGCTTCTACTGCTTCCGCCAATACTTGTTCCAGATCTCGGGTTGCCTCATTTAACCGTTCCGTGGTCATCTTTTGCTCGTCAAGCAATCGCTGATGGTCCGAGAAGGACCTCTCTCTCGATTCAATGACAGAGCGCAATCGTTCATCCAATACAGCCAATTCTCGGCTTACCGCGCCGCGTTGATCGTGGAGCAGCGAACTTTGGCGATGCCATTCATTCAATTGAGATCTAAGCTGATTTAATTTATTTCTGGCGCTTGAAAAACCATCCGAAAGTCGGCTAAAGTTTTCTCGTGTGTCGGTTAGTTTTTGTTCATGAGTTTTTGCGTTATATTGGGCGTCGATCAGATCCCTTTGGGTTCTATGCCAATGATAACCATACCATTCCCGCAGGATCACTTTCAACTCTGCCTGGAGAATACCGAATTCCTGTGCTTTTTTAGCCTGCCGCTCCAATCCACGTAACCGCGGTTCGAGTTCAGCAAGAATATCCAATACTCTATCAAGGTTACGCTGGGTAGTTTCCAAGCGCCGAAGGCTTTCCTCGCGGCGAGATCGATACAAACCAATACCGGCGGCTTCCTCAAATAGCTTTCTACGTTCATCCGCTTTAAGCGCAAGTGATGCATCAACCATGCCTTGGCCAAGAATGGTGTAGGTTCGTTCAGAAAGCCCAGACTGGGCTAATAATTCATTGATGTCTTTTAGCCGGACATTTTGCCCATTTAGCAAGTACTCATTATGCCCATCCCGGTATGCCCGGCGGGTAACCGCGACTTCCGAAAAATCGATTGGGAGCCAACCACTGCTGTTTTCAAAGGTTATGGTTACAGATGCCATTCCTGAACGCGGCCTTTGCTCAGACCCAGAAAAGATCATATCCTCAGTCTTTTTTGCGCGAAGCAAGTTATGCGATTGTTCGCCTAAGACCCATCGCAGCGAATCAGCGAAATTCGATTTCCCAGACCCATTTGGACCCACAATAGCTGTAACGCCATCAGCAAACTCAAAATGAGTTCTGCTGGCGAATGTTTTGTAACCATGAAGTTCTAACGACTTTAATCTCAAAGGCATTTTTTATTTATCCAACTCTCACTGATTTTCTAATGTCTTTAGTGCTTCGGTTGCGGCAAACAATTGGGCAATATGCTTCGATGAGCCCTCACCAATTCCAAAGCACTTGTCCTGAATATGAGCTTCGATTTTAAAGACTTTGGAGTGCTCCGGCCCGCTTGATTCGACCACGATATATTTTGGAATGCCCATACCTAAAGATTGGGTCATTTCTTGCAAACGTGATTTTGGATCGATCGTCTGAAATTTTTCGAGCAATCCATCGGCCATAGGTTTAAGGAAAGGAAGGATAAACCCTTTTGCTGTATCAAGATCATTAGCCTGATAGATCGCCCCAACGATCGATTCGAACGTGGCGCACAAGAGAACGTCCCGATCGCGCCCGCCGGATTGAATTTCCCCTCGACCAAGCCGCATAGCTTTACCAACGTGCAAGTCTCTCGCAAATCCAGCTAGGGTTTCTGTTCGTACTAACGAAGACCGAAGCCGAGTTAGTTCCCCTTCTGACATTTCGGGGTATTGCTCATACACCCACGCGCCTACAACAAAATCTAAAACAGCGTCGCCTAAAAACTCCAATCGTTCGTTATCAGATACAACAGACGGATGCTCGTTTACATAAGAGCGGTGAGTGAGCGCCCTTGTTAGCAAACGAATATCACTTGAAAATGGCAACCCCAACCGCGAACAGAGATCAGCGGGGGTTTCAAAACTAATATTTTCCATATTTATTCCAATAGAGTTCAAGTAGACCTCCCAGGAACCCAGAAAGCGCCAACCTACTCAAATAATTGAGTTGGCTGGAGATTTGCAAGTTCCATAACAATTATTATCCAATTTTACTCGTATAATTCAATAAATAATCCCAAGAAAAGTTAAAAAATTAAACCTATGAAAAAAACACATCAGCAACAAAACCACCCAGCCTTGTTTGAGATAGAAATGGGCATTGGTTCATGGCAATGGGGCGACAAATTAGTTTGGGGGTTCGGCAATAACTATGCGGAATCTGAAATTGAGAACGCCTTTATTGTATCGATGGATAAAAATTTAAAAATGGTTGATACCGCCGAGATCTATGGTAATGGAAAATCGGAGCGGATCTTAGCCGGTTTGATCAAAAAAACTGGTTATCAACCGTTTATTGCCTCAAAATTTTTTCCTTGGCCTTGGCGTTGGACGAAAAAAAGCGTTATCAAAGCTTTCACACAAAGCCTCGAGCGAATCGACCAACCCAAAATGCATCTCTACCAGATCCACTGGCCAAGCCCCATCAGCCCGGTCGAAACGCAATTAGATGGCATCGCTGAATTGCACAAGGAAGGTCTAACCGATTCCATCGGTGTATCAAACTTCAACAAGACCCAAATGCAACGGGCAATAACCGCACTCTCAAAACATAATATCCCACTGGCTTCAAATCAGGTTGAATACAATTTATTAAACCGCACAATTGAGAAAAATGGATTACTTCAACGTTGCGATGAACTCGGCGTTCGCGTGATCGCTTATTCACCCATCGCGATGGGTTTATTATCTGGAAAATATACCAAAGAAACCCCACCGCCCGGCTTTAGAGCAAACAAGTACGCTGCCCTGCTTGGCAACCTTCAGCCTTTGATCAAATTGATGGCCGAGATCGGCCAAGATCAAGGTAGTAAGACAGTTTCTCAAATAGCGATAAATTGGTGTATTTGTAAAGGCACCTTACCTATTCCAGGCGCAAAGAACTACCAACAGGCAGAAAATAACGCAGGCGCGAAAGACTGGTACTTGACCAGCGATCAGGTAGCGGCCCTTGATAAAGCAAGTGATATTTATTCAAAAATTTCTGATTAACTATGGCCGACTTGGATTTGATTTTTTTGGAGATCCGCTCGCTTTTACAAAAATATTCACCTCCCTTTGTTGCCAAAGTCTCTACGGAGGATTTCTATGACTTATGGTCGATACGAGACTTAGTAATTGAAGGGAGGAAACGAAGTGAAGTCTACTTTGCGGCGGTCAAGAAGAACAAAGGGTATGTGGGTTTCTATTTTATGCCAGTGTACATTGAATCGGAACAAAAGAAACTAATTCCTCCCGACCTCCTAAAATGTCTAAAGGGCAAATCCTGTTTCCACATAAAGACCTTATCTGCCGAGCTAATACAACAGATCGGCCAAGGACTTAATGTTGGATTTCAGCTATACAAAGAACGTGGCTGGATAGAATAAAAACATTTGTGCTATAATAATTGATGGAACAAGTACCTCTGTTCAGGTCTCACTAATGGGGATGCCTGGCTTCGACGGGGGAGGTTGGCTCCGGAATGCGTGCCGAGAGGTGCCGAACTCGCAAAATCAGCACAAAAAATCAAGTGCCAATCGCACTTCTTACGCCGCTATGCCCCTCGCTGCCTAATAGCAGCAAGGCATAACCGGTCCGTCTCACAGAGAGGCGGCGTCTACCGCTACCGCTATTAACCCGGAGAGCGAGTGGGCGACACAATGGTTGATTGCCGTGCCGTTACATCACTACCGGTACGAAAGAGGGCTTTAGGGCCTAAGTGGTTGGCTGGGAGTAAGTTTTGCCTTTTGTATTTACCCCGGCGACATTATCAATTGGCTACGCGCGTAGATTTCCGTCAGTCGAATCTTTCGGACGCGGGTTCGATTCCCGCCATCTCCACCTTAAAAAAAGCACCTATTTGGTGCTTTTTGGTTTAATATATTAATGATTGTAATAAGACCATTTTTGTGTAGAATGTACAAATATGGTTTGGTTCACCCAAATATTTTTTTAAGGAGAGTCGAGTTCACAATGAAAAAATTATTTTTCTTTTTTATGATCTTATTACTTGTTACTATGGCCTGTGAATTTTCGTTTGACACGAATAAGGATGCTGCCACTACTGGTTCGGAAAGCCAGGGGAACACTACTGAAGAAAGTTCTGGGGGCAACTCTTCTCAGGCAATTACATCGATCGAACAAGTAAAAAACGCGACCGTACAAATAGAAGCCCAGGGCACATTCGTCAATCCAGACTTCACTGTTGACGTGAACGCGGCTGGCCGAGGCAGTGGTTTCATCATTGACCCATCCGGTGTTATCGTGACGAATAATCATGTTGTAACCGGCGCCGCTCTAGTAAAAGTATATTTAAACGGTGAAGAATATAACGCCAAGGTATTAGGCAAGTCTGAGTGCTCCGACCTAGCTGTGATCAAGATCGAAGGAAATTCATTCGAATATCTAAATTGGTACGATGGCGATGTAAACCCAGGCTTGGAAGTTTATGCGGCCGGGTTTCCTTTAGGCGACCCGGAATATTCTCTTAGCAAGGGCATTATAGCCAAGGCCAAAGCAGGCGGGGATGATACCTGGGCTTCGAATGATTATTCCATTGAACACGACGCGAATATCAACCCTGGTAACTCAGGCGGGCCGCTGGTCACCAAAGACGGTGCTGTTGTTGGCATCAACTATGCGTCCATTTCCTCCACCAACCAATCCTTTGCGATTCCTTATCCCATCAGCAAACCGGTCATCGAAGTGTTGACAAGTGGAGAGGATGAATACTCCCTTGGGATCAACGGTACAGCTGTGCTAAACGAGGATCAGTCCTTATCTGGTATATGGGTATCCTCCGTAGAATCCGGCTCCCAAGCGGATAAAGCTGGCATTAAACCAGGCGACATCGTTTATATGCTCGAGAATCTTGTGTTAGCTACCGACGGAACCATGAAAGACTATTGCGATATCATCCGCGCTCACGAGCCCGGCGATACCTTGTCATTAACCGTCATTCGATACGCTTCCGGCGAAACGCTTGAAGGCCAGATCAACGGCCGTGAGCTGGAAGTTACCGGTACCTTTGATGGTGGCAGCATGGACCAAGGTACCGGCACTAGCGATAGCCCAGCCGCTGGCGACTCTCCTGATTTCTACAGTGAAGAATTTGATGGCGATACCTCCAATTATCTTTATTTCGAATGGCACGAAGCGTACAACAGTGCCAGTGAAGATACAACCATCGTTCCGAATCCTGAAGATGGAAAAATGAAGTTTGATATCCAAAAAGAAGACAAATGGGTTTATGTTTACTACGATCCATACCTCTATACGGATGTGCAACTGGATATGACAGCGGATAACAAGGGCGTCAACAGCAATTCCGTATCCTTAATCTGTCGGCTCAGTGATGAGGGTTGGTATGAAGCGAACATCCAGAATAGCGGCCTTTATGATATTTTAGCGTTTTCGGACAACCAATATTTTAATATCTTCAATGGTGGTTCAGTTGCCATCAATCAGGGCAAGGGTATCAACAATTACTCTTTGATCTGCTCGGGGGATACCATCTCACTTTACATCAATAACCAACTCGTCAAATCCGTGACTGATAAAAAATACAGATTGGGTGAGGGTCGTGTTGGATTTGGTGTTTCTTCTTTCAATGCTTTACCAGTAAAAGTAGATGTAGAGAATTTCACCATCAGTCA
>CAZSLN010000087.1:0-10022 GCA_964607645.1 uncultured Anaerolinea sp. | reverse complement strand
GTTGTTCGCTTGCTTTGTGTTGTTGGCAGAGGGGGGGGGGGGGGGGTTGGTGGTGGGGGGGGGGGGGGGGGGGGGGAAAGGGCAGGTTGGCTGGTGCCAACGGGTTTCGTCGTGCCGAAACCCTACGAAAGGCTTCGCCTTGGGGTAGCTGGCGTGTTGATATGTCTGGGTTGGCTTACGCTAACGGGGTAACCGCTAGGGTTACCCCTACCGAGGTTTGCGCCTTGGCAGGGGTAACGGCGGATCATGGTTTGGGTTCTCGTTTGGGGGTTATAGGTTGTATTTTTCTATTATTTGTTGGAAGGCTTGGTAGGGTTGGGCGCCGGCTATGGCGTAGCGGTTGTTTAGGACGTACATGGGTACGCTATGGACGCCAATGTTTTGGGCTTGGGCTACCATTTGGTTCACTTGTTCGGTGTAGCGGCCGGATTGTACTTGGGTTTGCATTTGGTCTGGGTTTAGGCCGGCTGCTGTAGCGGCGGCTCGAAGAACTTCCCATTTGCTGATGTCTTGCCCTTGACCGTAGAAGGCTTGGAACACCTCGTGGTGGAATTGCAGGTGTTTGCCTTCTTCGCGGGCGTATTCGGTTGCCTCGTGGGCGAGGCGGGTGTTGGGAATGCGAGTGGCAAAGACCATCGGCATTTCGGCTGCCTCTGCCATTGCGGCGAGGCGGGGGTTTGTTTCTTTCATTTTGTCTTTGATGTAGTCTGGTAGTTCCATCCCCTCCGGCGGGGTATCAGGCCGAAGGTAGAAGGGCATCCATTCCACATCAACATTTTTTTCTTTCACCAACGTTGCGACCACACCCTGGCCGACATAGCACCATGGTCAGACAAAGTCGGAGTAGATTGTTAGTTTGATCTGGTCCATATTCATTCCTTTATAAAAAATATCCTTCCAAGGTTCTGGAAGGATATTGATTGTACTTGGTTTAGCTTATAACCGGCAAGATGACGGTGTGCGCGGTTGCTTGGAAATCAACTTTGCGATGGGAGCCATCGCAGAAGGGTTTGTTGGCGGATTGGCCGCAACGGCAAAGGGCTACCATGGCGCCTTCGACAGTGACGGTGTTGCCGCTGGCATCGGTGTGGGTTACGGGGCCTTTTACTAAATAGGGGCCGTTTTCTTTGGCGGTGATGATGATGGGTTCGGTCATTGTGTTCTCCTTTGAAAGTGTGTTGGTTAGAATCCGAGGTTTTCTTTGACGATCACCAAGGTGGTTCGGTTAGGGTTGGCTTCGCGGTGGATGATGAGCATTTTGTTGATGGCGCTGTTGACGCCATAGACATTGAGGGCGCGTTCATCTTCGAGGGCGAGGGAGTATTCTTCGACGCGTTGCAGGGCTTTTTCGAGGGTGGAGACGATCTTTTGTGAACCGATGACCCAGATGACCTGAGCGGCACCGGAGGCATAGCCGGCCAGCTGGCTGCCGGTGGCGGAAGCGACCACGATGGAGCCTTCTTCGGTTACGGCGTGAACGCTGCCGACCATTACGGCGGGGGTGGCGCCCATTTTCATCATTTCGCTGCCCTGTGTGGCGTAATCCATTTTGGACATTTTGACGCGGAGGGAGTTGTAGTTGGCGTCTACCTCGGCTGAGATGCCGAGGGCATCGACGGTGGCGGAGGAGCCGGTGAAGATCTCTTGGTCTTTGGGGAGGAGGCCGAGGACAGCGGCTTTTGCTTCGGCGCTGTTTTGGGCTATGATGACGTTGATGCCACGCGCGCGAAGGGCGGTGGCGGTTTTCTCAACCTGGGCATCGCTGGCCAGTTTGCTGAATTCCATATTGGGTACTAAGGTTGATTTTGCCATTTCTTTGATTCTCCGTTGTGAATTGATGATTGATTGTTGAACATTTGCGTGATAAACTATATAAGTTGTTTATCAGTATTACGTTGCTTATTAAACAACTGTTGGCTAATTACGTCAACCATCAAAAGAGATCGTTCGTTGTGTAAACAACAGAGGAACAATTATGTTGGCTAACCCGGTTGAAATTGAAAAAGTAGACCCACGTGTAAAACGGACGCGGGTGTTGATCGAGGGAACCTTTTTGCGCTTGTTGGAAGAAAAGGGTTTTCACGCTATTACTGTGCAGGATATTACACAGCAGGCCGAGATCAATCGCGCCACCTTTTATGCGCATTATCCCGATAAATTTGCTTTGTTCGATACCATGCTGCGCGCTAATTTTCGGCGTGAGTTGGAGAAGCGGACACTGAACGCCTGCCATTACAGCCCGGGCAATGCCTTGGCGCTGTTTGTGACGGTGTGCGAGTTTGTGGCGAAGGCGGATAGCGGCTGTAAGGACACCGACGCGCAGTTTGACGCCTTGGTGGAAGGGCAGGTGAGAGGGCAGATCCAGGAGTTGTTTGAGAAATGGATCGGGCAGGTACCTGGGCTTGAGCCGGATCAGGTGTTATCGCGAGCCACGGCGGCCACGTGGGCGGTGTATGGTTTGGCGCAGCAGTGGAATAATATGAAAGTCGGTTCCAAGCCAAGCGCTGAGGATTTTGGGAAGCAGGTGATGCCGCTGATCATGTCCTTTTTTGCTTAGGGGTTGGTTGGGATAACCCTGATGGCGATTCGGTAACCAATGGGGGGTGGATGGATTGGTTGGGGGGTGAGCCTGGCGGCTTACGACACGTTAGCGCCGTGTCGCTACGCGGGGGATGGCTTGTTTCGCTGCGCTTCGGTTGATTTGGATGCTTTGGTGGGGGGTGGGCTGGTTTATTTTCTGGTTGCGAATTTTATTGTGCGCGGCATCATTTTCCTCGTCTTTGGCAAGGGGGATGGCAGTGCCATGCCGCTACGGGGAAGCGCTGGCTTCGCTGGGCTTAGCCTGATGTGGATGCTTTGGTGGGGGGTGGGCTGGTTTATTTTCTGGACGCGAATTTTATTGTGTGCGGTATTATTTTCCTCTTCTTTGGCAAGGGGGCATGTCGGGGCTATGCCGCTACGCGGGGGATTGCTTGTTTCGCTGGGTTTGTGGGCGGTACCTTTTTTCTTGCCTTTGGCGAGGGGGGTTGTGTTGTGCGGTACCTTGGAGGGGTGGATCATGGTTGGAGGGCGGCGAAGTAGTTGGCTATAGAGGTGAAGCCATCTTTGTATCGTTCGATGTAGGAAGGCACTTCCCATTTTTGGGGGGAGTAGCTGAAGGTTAGGTTTTCTGTGGGTAGGGAGAGGGTGATCGAATCGGTGGTGCGGGTGCCGATCTGATCTTGGGCGGTTGGTACGAAGGAACGGGTATCGTACAGAACTTGGCGGGAGGAGGGATCGGAAAAGCCGATAAGGCCATATGGCAGGCGGATACGCAGGATGTTTCCATCGTATTGCAGTTGGTTTTGGTTGTTCTTGAAGGGGCCAACCCACATGCGGCTGATATTTTTGCTGATCTCTTGGACGATGATGTTTTCTTTGCTTACGCTTTTGCGGTTGGTGAGCTGGATCATCTCTTCAAAGTTGGCGGGATCTTCTGGCTTGGAGAGGAAACGATTTTTGAGCCAGTTGTAACCTGGGTTTACTAATAGCATGCTGGTGCCGCCGGTGTTCAACGCAAACTCCCAGGTGGGTTTAGATTCATTTTGCAGGGAGTAGGTGCTGATGAGGATGGGTAGTTTTTCGGTTTTATCGAAGGGGACGCTGCTTGTGATCTCGAGTTCGAGGTAGGAAGCGTTTTGCCCCATGCGCACTTGTTGGATCTGCTGGGCTGGGTTTTTTGCCAAATAAACCGTTTTAAAGGTAGAAGGGGCGGCTTCGTAACTGAGGAGGCCGTAATTTTGTTCAGGATCTAAAACATTGTGCCAAAGCACATGCCGTTCGTAGGGGATCATATAAAAATCGGTGGTCCAGGTTTTCTTCACCCATTCATTCATCCATTCGAAGATGATAGCGCCTGAGTAGCCTTCCTTCACGATGGCGTCGGTCATACGGATGATGTACTCTGCCTGTTGTTTTTCGGTGAGGCCACCATGGTTGAGGCCATTGGGGTTGACGTGGGCGGTAAGGGAGCTGGTGGAAATGCCATACTCGGCAACCACCGCCGGGTAGCGGGTGTGCTGCTGGAAGAATTGGCGTAAATACCCGCCATAGCGGAAGATGCCATCGGAATCGTAATAGTTGGCATAGAGGATATCGTTGTTCATGAAATCGGGGAAGTTGGGGTAGATGTGATACGAACCAAAGAACCCGGTATCATGGCCGGGGGTGAGGCCGATGTGGTTGATGTTGACCGTGGTTCGATCGTTGTAGGCTTTGGAGGTGGTGCCGTAGCCGGACCATTCGCTGCTATGTTCGATGGGGTCGAGGGTTGGCCAATTGACGATGGAAAGGAGGGGGTTGTTGTTGTATTTGCTACTCTCGATGGAAAGGGCGTAATCGCATGAGGCAGCCAACCAGGCTTCGGTGGGGGTGGCGTTCTTTTCGGCAAAGAAGTACTTGCCGGCAAAGGTGTAGCCCTTGTTGAGGGTATCGGTGGCGTTCACTTCGTCGGGCTCCATTTCGCGGCCGACGAGGTAGCCAATGAGGTAGGGAGAGACATCGTAGGAATAGAGGCCATCGGCGCGGAATTTGCGATCGGGAATTTGGGCGTTGCCGTGAACGGCATCGACATTAAATTCAATTTCCTTGTGGTAGATCTTGTTGTATTCTTCGCCCAGATAATTATTGTTTTCGGGTTTTTCTTCCGGCCAGATCTCTTGCAGGAAGTAAAGCGGGGTTAGCGAGGCAGCCTGGCGGCCGCGGTTGAACTCGTAGAGGGCTTGGTAGAAGGCGGGGGGAAGCAAGGTGTAAACACGGACCGTATTTATATTCAGGTCCATCATTTGCTCTAACCAGCGGGAATATGTTTCTTTGTCTTGCGGGAGAACGGTGAAATAGGCGCCTGGGAGGGCGGGACCAAGGTTGACGCCTTTCATAAAAAATTCTTGGGAACCGGTGGAGGTATTGTGGTAAATTGCGAGGCCTTTTACTGAGAAGGTCACCGGCCGCTGGGGATTGATAAGAGGGATGAGTCGTTGGTGGGTGGCGATCCTATTTTCTGATTCGGTGACCATGGTGTTGAGGGTGGGGTAATACCAGCGCCAAAAGGGTTCTTCGTTGGTGAAGCGGGTGTATAGCTCTTTTACCTGCATCAGTTTTGGGATGGCGGCAAAATAGAACGGGACATCCACTTTGTAGTGGCTGAAGTTACCGGCAAAATAATAAAGTTTGAATACGTTGCGTTCCACCGAAAAAAGGGCGGGGAAGGTAGAAGGAAGGCCATTGTCTTTTAATAATTTCTGACCGCTGGGGTTGAGATCGATGGAAAAATTGGCGAGGACGGGGTTATTGGAAGCAGTGATTTCGAAGATACCGGTGTAGGGGATATCCATGCCGTTTGCCAGCAGGTGGACGCTATCGTTGTACTCCACCCCACGGCGAAGGATGATGACGGATTTATCGTTGGTGAGGAGGATGCCTTCGCCGAAGAAATTCCATTTTTTGCCAGTTAAGTTTTCGTATAGCCTAACTTGTTTTTCGGGGACGTTCGACATGTTGCTGAGGTCCTCGTAGGTAGCGCCGGCGAAGCCTGTGTATGCGATCTCGGTGAGGTCGGAAAGCTGTTTTATTTTGTATTGGTTATCTGAAAATTGGTTGAACAATTGCTCGAGGACGACAATGTTTCCGTTCACCTTTGCCAGAGAATCGGCGGAAAAACCATCGCTGGTGGTGATCAACAAAAGATGGGGGTCGGTTGTTCGATGCTGCAGCTTTAGAGCGTTTTGGATCCAATCGTCGGAGTTGGTCTGAGCTGCCGCATGGGTTTCACCTGATACCTCCCAGGCGATAGGACTGGGAGGTGTTTGGTTGTAGGTATTGTTTGAGGACCACACCGAGTAGATGATGAGCCCGGTAACGGAGGTGAGGATGAAGATGGTGAAATAATATAACGTTCTATAAATGTTCAACGAAGTTAGATGCCTTTACGTTTAAGTTTACCCCATCCGGCTTCTCCGAAGACAACATTGAATTCACCTAAGACTCTCCAAAGGGAAACCCATTGGCGGGGGCCAAAGTTTTCGATGATGGCGAGAAAAACCAATTTGAGCAGGTCTTTGATGGAATAGAACTGTTCTTCGTGTTCGGCTACCAGCAAGGCGACCAAGGAGTTGATGACACCGAGCATCACCGAGGCAATGAAGAGCATGAGGGCAATCTTTACATCGAGGATGCCAAGGATGCTTGCCGCGATGATGAGGATATAGCCTTGAATCTCGAACAGGGGGCCGAGGGTTTCGAAGATGAGGAAGTAAGGCATGGCGATGATGCCGGTGGGGCCGTAATTTTTATTGAACATCATTTGGCGGTGGTAATAGAGGATATCTACCAGGCCGCGTTGCCAGCGGAAGCGCTGGACACGCAGGCTTCTGAGGTCTTCGGGAACTTCTGTCCAGCAGTTGGCGTTGAAGGCGTAGAGGATCTCAAATTTTTGTTTCATTTCGTGAAGCATACGGCTGATGCGAACGACCAGCTCCATATCTTCGCCAACGGTATCTTTGTGGTATTTGCCGTGGCTGGTGAGGTAGCCGCCGATGCCGATGATGCGGTCTTTACGGAAGAGGCCGAACGCACCGGAAATGATGAGCAAGCTATTCATTTGCTGCCAGCCGAGGCGGCCGATCATGAAGGCGCGGATGTATTCGATGGTTTGTAAGCGTGCCAGCCAATTAGCGGGGATGCGTTTTTGAACGATCTGGCCGTTTTCTACGACGCAGCTGTTGATGGGCAGAATGTTGCCGCCTAGCGCGGGGGTCTCGACGCTTTTATCGAGGGTGAGCGAAGCCAATTTGAGCAGGGCTTCTGGTTCTAAGAGTGAATCGCAATCGATCCCGCAGTAGTAATCTTTGTTGGAAACGTTGATGCCGGCGTTGAGGGAATCGGCTTTGCCGCCGTTGCTTTTATCGACCACCACCAAATTGGGGTAGGATGGGTTGCGGTAAATACCCCGAATGGGGGAGGTGGGCAAGCTGACCGTGTAGAAGTAATCGGAGCGGATGAGGTGGAAGGTCTCGATGAGGCGGTTGAGGGTTTCATCGTGGCTGCCATCATTGACCACGATCAACTCGTAATTTGGATAGCGCAAGTTGAGCAGTGAGCGAACGCTGGCGACGATGGTTTTTTCTTCATTGAAGGCTGGGGCAACGATGGAGATGGAGGGGATCATCTTCTTTCTGAACAACATCGAGATGTTTTTCAGGTTCCATAAACGAGCTTGTTTGCGTACGTTGCGGTTCGCTAACATCATGAGACCGAGAGAGGAGAAGGTCATGGTTAGGGAGTAGAAGATCAGGTAATAGTTGTATTCTATGACGTAGCGAGTGAGTAGGTTGAGCCACCCGCCGGTGGAAAAAAAGCCGAAGTAACGAATGATAAAAACGGTTGGAACCAAAAGGAAGCCCAAAAGGATGGAAATGAGCATGGCTCGGATCAGGTTGTCTTCCTTCATATGCACTTTGCGGGTTTTCTCAACGTTGAGGTGTACCCATCCGCATTTTGCCACGAAATTAGCTTTTAAGTTGGTACGGAGGTCTATGCCGACGGCGGAGGCTGGGTCGATGTTTTTGCTGACCACTTGTGATAATCGGTCATCGATGAGCGGGTCTTTGTTGAGGTTGACAAAACCGATCAACTCGTTGATGCGGTTGTTGCGCAGGATGATCGATAAGATCTCAACGGCGCGCTCGGCGTTTTTGCCGACCAGCTGGAGGATGTAATATTCGATACGGTTTGCCAAGACTTGCGCCAGCAAGCTCTTTTTGATGGGGTCAGATTCGGCATCGAAGGCATCTTCGACGAGGTATAAGAAGCGCGGATTGTTTTCGATCATGCGGGTGAGCAGACTGGTGATGATAGCGCTAAATTCATCTTGGGTGTAGCGTGAAAGCAGCAGCTTGAAATTAGAGGTGCTGTTGCTTTTTGAAAGCGCCCAATACGCATTGCGCTTGATGGTGTAATTGGCGTTATCGTGATAGGCGGGCTGCCCGAACTCGGTGAAGTAGAAATCGGACAGGGTGCGGCAGGCAAATGTTAGCAATTCTTCCATATCTTGGTCGAGATATTTATTGCTGTATTTTTTTCGGAAGATGCCTTTGCCTTCAAAGGTGGCGGCGATCTCTTGCTTGATCGCTTCGAAGTTATTGACGAAATTGAAAAGGTATTCTTTTGTCTGATCGGTGTAATTCTCGCCGGCGTACTTGATCAGTAACTCGATCCACTCAATGTTGCGGGTCTCTTTTATTTCGATGAAATGAGGATGAAAAGCGGTACCGAAAGAGAGGATGTTGGATATGGCGCGGGTGCGGTACCAACGGTGGCTACCCAACAAGGCATCGATCATGACCGGCAAGGAAGAGGGATCGTGGATATCGGTAAGCGAGTTGGATTGGTAGATCTTGACTGAATAATCTTTTTCGATGGCGAGAGCTTGCTCGATGGCGGTTTTGGCGGTTTGGCTGCCGATCATACCGAGGTAGACGGTGGCTTCCTTGCGGGTTACGTCATTCTTCTTGCGTAGGTTGGCAATTTCTTCTTTTTCTATCTTTTTGATGGTGGGATTGGTCTCGAAGGATTCTTTGTTTTCGATCAGGAGGTTTTGTTTTAACTCGTTGATCGACCGCAATGATTCGAGGGTGCCATCGAAGGATCCTTTCATTAGGGATAGAATGGTGGATAGGCGTTTATTGTTGCGGATGAAGATCTGCTCGAGGGTGGAAAATTTGTTTAGGAAAATTCTGCCAATGAGAAGGAAGGTGATGTAAATAAGTGCTATGAGAATTATGAGTAGGATATTGACGTTGACGTTCATGTGTTCCTCCCTTGAATTGCTCGTTTGATGATACCCAGTAGCTCGGATAATAGATATGGTTTGCGCACATAGCTGGTAACGCCCAAGTTGATAGCGCGTCTTACGCTTTCGTCATCCTTTTTGAAGGATAAGAAAACTGTTTCGATGTTTTTGGTATCGCTATTTCGCAATAATTCTTCGCGAAGAGCGAAACCGTCCATCTGATTGAGGATGATCTCGGTGACGATAACAGAGGGGAGTTCTTTGAAGGCGAGGTCGCGGGCTTGTATGCCGTTGGTGGCAGAGAAGACCTCGATGCCATCTTCGTTGAGGAAATTTTTTAGGAGGGCGATGTTGGTGGCGTCGGTATCCACCAGTAGAACTTTGCCGCTGCTGGTGTTGGTTTGGGCGTCTTCGCCTTTGAAACAAAGCCTGTTCTTCCCATGAATGCGAGCATGGCGCAGGCGTTTGAAGGCGAGTTCGAAATAATGGCCCATGGTGAGGTCGAGGGAGGAAGCGTCTAACTCGATCTCGCTGGGAAAGACGATGCCAGCGGAGATGGTGATCTGGCCTAGGAAGAGTTCGCTTTTGGCCACGTCGCTTCGGAACTGTTCCAATTTATTGATCAACTCATCCTTTGGGATGTTTTTTAAATATAAACCAAAGGCTGCCAAGGTTAGACGGAAGACAGTGTTTTGGCTAAATACTTCCTTGAGCATGTACGCCATATTATTTAGGACGTTGTTGCCTTGTTGGACGCCCATTTTGCCTTGGTAATCGGCAAAATCATCGATACCGATGGTTACCAAAGAACCGACATCGCGCCAATCTTCCTGGGTAAATTCTTCCAGCAACAAAGAGCGCAGGAAGTTCTCGTTGAACAAACCTGTGATGGGATCTTTGACCAAACGGTCGTTGACCTGTTGGATGGTTTGATCGAGGGAGGAATTGATCTCTTGCAGCTTGATAATTTCACTCGCCATTTCGCTGATGGAGGTTAGGAAGGAATTGGGGAGGGTTAGGTCGTAGCTTTCGCACAAATTTTTTACAAACGGCTCGAGGGTGGTGAGCCAGGCCATGCCTTTTTGGTTCTGAATGCTGGTGAAGACGGCGTTCCATACTTGGCCGCCGATGGTGGGATGGTCGGGCGTGTTTTCGGGGGTTTGGATGCCGGTGAGGGAATAGCCCTTGATCTCGT
>CAZSLN010000086.1:0-10137 GCA_964607645.1 uncultured Anaerolinea sp. | reverse complement strand
GTTGTGCGTGGCTGCCCGGTAGGGATCTGCCGCGGCGAACGCCCAGGCTGCCAGGATGCCGTCGCGCACGGTTTCCGCCGAAAAATCGCGGAACGCCAGTTCGGATAAGGGAATGGTACAGCGTGCCCGCGCCAGCCGGCGGTCTGCCAGGTTGGAGAGGATGCGCAGCAGCACCCTGCCGCCGGTGATGCTCTCCACCAGGGGAGCAATCCGCTCCACCGCGGTATTGACCGCATTGGCGCCCATGGCGTCGCGCACATCATAGATGAGGTGAAGGACGATAAAGGGGCCGATGGGAGAATCCGCGAAGGTGCGAATCTCTAGCCCACGTGCGCCACCGCCAAATTTTTTGAGCACGGGGTCTATACCGTCGGCCAGCTCGATCAGCTCGGCTTTGGCTGTGGTTAGTTTTTCTACCGCGGTTGGAATATCTTGGATATTCAGTATCTGGATCTGCCCGATCATCTCGGGCTCGCTGCTGGTTGCGGTAAAGCCGCCGCCCGCCCGTGCCAGCTTGGCCATGAACGAAGCGCCAGCCACCACGCTAGGTTCTTCCAGCACCATCGGCACCAGCACATCCTTGCCATTCACCTGGAAGTTGAGCCCAATGCCCAGCGGCAGGCTGTGCAAGCCCACTACGTTCTCGATCATATGGTCGGCGTTCTGGTAGGCTAGGCCGCCGTCTTTCCAGGCGCTTAACTCCTCCGGCGCTAGACCGGTGGCTTGGCAGATCACCAAGATCTTCTCTTCTTCACTTAATTTGTAAAAGCCTTGTATTCGTGAGTTTGTCATGGTTCGCCTTGAAACAATGTTATTCTTTGATTTTAACGGGTTACGCTAGCAAAACCTATCAACTTCGTAAACTTGACAATTAAGGTCGCTAAGGTAGAATCGTTTATTAGGAGACACGCGATGACTGTTTTGCGTCAACAGCTGGATGAAAAACTGATAGCCTTGCACCAGGCAAGCTTGCAGTTGGTGGAGGATGTTTCGATCGATTCTTTGCTCGAGCGTATCGCTATTCTTGCTTGTGAGCAAGCCAACGCTCGGTACTCCGCCTTGGGGGTGACCGGTTCTGATGATAAAACCCTCGATAAGTTCATTACCGTTGGGCTAAGCGGTTCTGAGATCAAACGCATTACCCACAACCCAATGGGAAACGGCTTGCTAGGCGAGATCATTCGCTCGCGCGACCCGTTACGCGTTCCCAACATCGCCGCGGATCATCGCAGCACTGGTTTTCCTGAACACCACCCGCATATGCGCTCCTTCCTGGGCGTTCCTATTTTGCTGGGCGAAAAACCGGTTGGCCATATTTACCTCACCGATAAAACCGACGGCACCGATTTTAATACAGAGGATGAGCAGATTATCCAAATGCTGGCTTCTTATGCGGCGGTGGCCATCAAAAACGCCACCTATGTTGAAGAACTAAAAAAGCGCGATCAGATGCTGCAGCGCCACACACAGGATCTGGAACTTCTCAACAACATCGGCGGTTCCATCAACACCTCCGTTCAACCTGATGAAATTTTGCAGAACACCCTTTCGCTGGTGATCAGCCATTTAAATGTAGAGGCCGGCGAGATCTTTTTGGTGTCGGAAGATAAGAATATTTTGGAGCTTGCCCTGCACCGAGGCCAGGCTGCCGAGGTATTTTGGACACGAAATAAATTTAATATCGGCGAAGGCGTTATTGGCCAAGTGGCAAAAACCGGCAAGCCGGTGATCAGCTACGACCTAGAAAATGACGACCGCTTTCTGCGCAGCGCTATTGTTTCGGCAGGGTTCAGGCAAATGGCCTGCTTCCCGCTCATTTCACGCGGGGTTGTGATCGGAGTGTTAGCGGCATTTACGCTTAGCCAGACCATGATCGATGAACGCGACCTGAAGATCATCAGCGCCATCTGCAACTGGGCCGGTATCGCCATCGAAAACACCAATTTCCACCACGATGCCCGACGCATGGCCGTACTTGAAGAGCGCGACCGCATCGGCATGGACCTGCACGACGGCATCATCCAAGATATTTACGGGGTTGGCTTGATGTTAGACCACGCCCGCCTCGATATCCACAGCGACCCAAATCGGTCCGCAGGGCAGATACAAACCGCCATCAACGGCCTCAATCGCACCATCCGCGATATTCGATCCTATATTTTGGATCTAAAACCACGCGAACTGGGCGAAGAAAACCTACTGGACGGGCTAAAACGGCTAGTGATGGAATACAAAGTGAACACCCTGGCAGACGCGGTGCTAAAAGGCCAGGCAAAAGAACTGGCGAACCTGCCTCAAAAACACGCTCTCGCTCTGTTCCTCATCTGCCAAGAAGCATTAGCGAACATCGCCAAGCATGCCCATGCCAAACGCGTGGACCTGAACGTATGGACCTCGCCAGAACGGGTGATGTTGGAAATTCAGGATAATGGGTTGGGTTTTGATGTTGAAAAAAGCAGCCAAACCTTGGGCCATGGCTTATCCAATATGCATACCCGCGCCAAAAATGTGGGCGGCGACCTCGAGATCACCTCAGTACTCCACGAAGGCACCTCTATCTTTGCCTGGGTGCCTCGCGGAAAAGCCTAATGCCATTCTTTGCTATCTTTCTCCTCATCATCTCGGCGGTGTTCCACACCAGCTGGAATTTTTTACTAAAGAATTCTGAAAACAAATTCATCGTCATTTGGTGGGGTTTGCTCATTGGCTCCATCGTCTTTTCGCCCTTGCTCTTTTATTACGGGCTGCCGCAGCCGCAAGTGTGGAAGTGGTTTTTGGTCAGCGTGCTGGTTGAAATTGTTTACTACATCTCGCTTAGCATCTCGTATCAGATCGAAGATTTTTCCATCGTCTACCCTTTTGCCAGAGGGTCCGCGCCGGTCTTCCTTTTATTATGGTCTACGGTCATCTTAAAGGAAGAGCTCACCCCGGGCGGGTTGGTGGGCATCATTGCGCTCATCAGCGGGTTATTCATCCTCACCTCAGGCAGTATCGACCTAAAGCGTTCGGCGAAACGACCGATCGGCTTGCTGATGGCAACCTTTCTCGGCTTTCTCATTTCCATCTACACCGTCATCGATGGCTCGATGGTTAAGCTCACCTCGCCAATCTCGTACGCCGCTTTGCTTTTCTTTTGCATCCCCATTCTCACTTTTCCGCTGATGATGCAAACCTTTGGATGGCGGCAAATGAAAGATGTGATCAAAGCCCAGCCTCTGCGAGTTTCTACCATAGGGATCTTCTCGGTATTGGCGTACTTGCTTACCTTGGTTGCCTACCAAACCACCAAGATCGGCTACTCTGGCTCCGTGCGCGAGATCAGCGTGGTGTTTGGAGCGTTGGCGGGCTGGCTGGTGCTAAAAGAAAGCTTTGGCAAGCGACGATTGGTAGGTTCCGTCGTCCTATTCGCCGGCTTATTGTGCATTGGAATTTTTGGATAATGTGTATCTTGAAAAATTATGTTTCACGGGCTTGTCAAACGGGACATTTAGTTTTTCTTTTTTTAACATATATACACGATAAGGTCGAAAAAGGGGGATGTACCCCCATATATGGGGGGTAGGGGAGGGGGAGCAAAGCCTGATTTCGGAAACGCATGTTCTACCGTTTCGTTAAACCATATCCTATCATTTTTTTTAAATGGTTTTATTTAAACCTTAAAAAAGGTGAAGTTTTAAGACCGGCGTAGGGTTTTTGTGTGGCAAGAATATTGGATTGTTGCTAAAATGAACGTGTTGGTTCGGCCGGGGATGTGGGTTTCACGTCCCTATAAATCCAGGAAAGATCATCAAATTGAACGGTAGTTTCCCCCCGCTGGTTAGAAAATAACCAATGGTCTGATTCACTCAACTGTAAAACCTTTTGGAGAATTGCATGGACTTGGAACAAGCTTGGAAGTCAGTAAAAGGGCAGCTGCAAATGGATATGTCCCGTGCCTCCTTCAACACCTGGGTGAAGGATACGAACGCGCTCGCGTTTGAAGATGGGGTAATGACCGTTGCGGTAAGCAATGCCTACGCGCGCGATTGGCTCGAAAGCCGCCTTTCCAGCACTGTAACGCGCTTGCTCACTGGCATTATGAACCGCCAAGTATCGGTTGAGTTCGTGGTAGAACACGCCGCCAACGCCGAGACCGCCGAGCAAAGCACCTCCGATCTTTCTTCCACAGCGGAAGAAAGCCAACCCGCCGCGCCGCGCGTGCGCAACGCCAGCCTAAACCCGCGCTACACCTTTGATAACTTCATCGTCGGCTCTAACAACCGCCTTGCCCATGCCGCCGCGCTCTCCGTTGCCGAAACACCCGCCCAAAGCTACAACCCACTCTTTATTTATAGTGGCGTTGGCCTCGGCAAAACACACCTGCTGCACGCCATTGGCAACGCCTGCACCGCCAAAAACTTGCGCGTGCTCTATGTTACCTCTGAAGAATTTACCAACGATATGATCCAATCCATCCGCCAGCATACCACCCAGGCCTTCCGCGATAAATATCGCTCCGCCGATGTGTTGCTACTGGATGATATCCAATTTATTGCCGGCAAAGAAGGCACCCAAGAAGAATTCTTTCATACCTTTAACAGCTTGCACGGCCAAGGCAAACAGATCGTCATCACCTCAGACCGCACCCCAAGGTCAATGCCTACCCTGGAAGAACGCCTGCGCAGCCGCTTCGAATGGGGTTTGCTGGCGGATATCCAATCGCCCGACCTCGAAACCCGCAACGCCATCCTGCGCTCTAAAGCCGAGCGCATGGGCAAACGCGTACCCAGCGAGATCATTGACCTGATCGCCAAACGCGTGCACACAAACATTCGCGAGTTGGAAGGCGCCCTCAACCGCGTGGTTGCCTTTTCAGAACTCTCCGGCGTGCCTTATAACACCCAGTTGGCTGAAGTGGCTTTGGTAGATCTGCTGCCGCAATTGGTCAATATTTCCCCCTCTAAACTGATCGCGATGGTGGCAGCCGAATGGCAAACCACCGTAGAAGCGCTCACCGGCAAAAGCCGCACCAAGCACATCGCCGAACCACGCCAGGTAGCCATGTACCTGATGCGCGAAGAGGTGAATGCCTCTCTGCCGCAGATTGGTGAAGTGCTAGGCGGCCGCGACCATACCACTATCATGTATGGTATCGAAAAGATCCAGGGCGAGATACTGGTGAAGAAAGACGTAGAACGAAAGATCAACAAGATCAAGCAGCAGCTGCACACGCAAGCAGCGTATGCCTAAGAGAATTCAAAACGAGCCGAAGGGCTCGTTTTTTTGTTTGTTAGGGGGAACACAAGGAAAATTGCGGCGGAAGGATGATATATGTAGTGGCGAGGCACGACTCGTCCAGGTTTTGATTCATAGATCGCCCCATTCTGTTGCTTAAGCGCATTTTTAGAATTAGTGGTAACTAATTCCCGCGTTTAGGAATTGTAGAAAGGTTCATCAGCTTGTACCGCTTCGAAATTATCAGCAATAATAGTGAGAATATACACCCCCAATCCATACAATAATTCCATAGGATGAATGAACAGTAAGTAGTAGAATTAACAAAACAATATTCAGCCAGTTTGGAGGATTTTTTATGGCTATTACCGAGGTGATCAAATACGAGGGGAACAATACCACCTTCGTTTGGAAGCATCCGACCGAGGATTTTAATACTCTTACGCAACTGATCGTCCACGAGACCCAAGAAGCGGTCTTCTTTATGAACGGGCAGGCGCTCGACCTGTTCGGTCCTGGCCGGCATACCCTAGAAACCCAAAATATTCCGTTGATCAATAAGATCATCAATTTGCCTACCGGCGGAGAAACTCCTTTCCACGCCGAGGTCTATTTCATTAACAAGACCGAGCAAATGGCGATCAAATGGGGAACCGATAGCAAGGTTCAGTACATGGAACCGACCTACCAATTCCCGATACAGATCGGTGCCAGCGGTGAGATGAGCCTGCGTGCCGAGGATTCCCGTAAACTATTGATCAAGCTGGTAGGAACTGAAAAGATCCTTAGCCAGGATGGCCTTACCAGCCTCTTCCGTGCCTTCCTGATGACACGTATCAAATCTTATCTCGCTCAAACCGTAAAAGATCAAAAGATCAGTATTTTTGAGATTGATGAGCACCTAAACAAGCTTTCAGCCGACCTAAAAAATAAACTCGCCACCGATTTTATCGAGTATGGTATCGCCCTCGAGCAATTTTTCGTCACTACCATCGTAAAACCAGATGGTGATCCGAGTTATGAAAAATTCAAAAATCTGCACTTCCGTAAATATGCTGATGTTGCCGATGCCCAAATACGCCAGCAGGTGGGCGTTATTGATCAGGAAACCCAAGCGAAGCGGACCGTGATCGAGGCCCAAGGGTTGGCAGAAAAGCGAAATTTGGAAGGCTTTACCTATCAGCAAGAACGTGGTTTTGATGTAGCCGAAAAGGTCGCCCAAAACGAAGGCACCGGTAACTTCAGCAGTGCTGGCATTGGTCTAGGCATGATCGCTGGGATCGGCGGAACGGTGGGTGGCGCTGTGAGCGGTGTGATCAGCAACGCCATCGACCCTCTCAAACAAACTCCGCTGGCAAACACTTCCTCGCCGGCCGCACCATTCTGCGATAACTGCGGAAACGCGCTGAGCGCCGGCGCGGCATTTTGCGATAGTTGTGGAGCGGCGGCAAACCAACAAGAGGCATGCGCCAAGTGCGGCTATGTTTTTGAAAAACCTGGCAAATTCTGCCCCAAATGCGGCACCAAAAGGGGAGCATAACCTATGAAAAGAGCATCTATGATGGTGGTCGCTATCCTTGCTGTATTTTTGGCGATCTATAATGTTCTGGTCTTCCTCCTTCCCCTTCCGATTACATCAGCGTTTTGGTCAGCCTATGGCTTCACAACCATCGCTTTTGTGCTGCAGATCTTCTTTGTCATCATTGGTTTTGGTGAGTCTGATAGGAAAAGCGCCTTTATTGGCTTATCGATCCTCAATGTTGGGTTTATTTATCTGATCTTGCAAGGTATTTGGGGCATGGTCGTAATGATCTACCTACCGATCACGGACCTGATCTCCACCTTGGTTAGTTTTCTTTTGCTTGGGTGGTGTTTTCTTAGTGTGTTTACCGCAAGCAACGCCCGAGATACGATCGCTGAAACCGATAAAAAATCGGTTCATAAACAAGCTTTCATTCAGAACAATCGGGCAATACTTGAAGGGCTCTTGAAAACCCCGCAGAACGAAGAGCTTAAGAAAAATATTGCTACACTGCATGATCTTGTACGTTTTAGCGACCCCGTTTCAAACTCGGCAGTAGGCGACCAAGAAGCAATGATCTCTCAAAGCATCAATGAACTTAAAGCATTGGTCAATGAAGGCAAAGAGGCCGAGGCAGCCGAAGCGGTTAAGCGAATATCCTCTCTCCTCACCGAGAGGAACATCCAAGTAAAAGCACTAAAGTAACGATTCGAAAAGGTTAATGCCCAAAGCACTCTCACTATCACAACAAAACAGAACGGTTGATGCCGTTCTGTTTTCATAAAAATTCTTCTACGGAGCAATGCCATGATGATCTTAAAATGTAAAATGTGCGGGGGAAACCTCGAAGTGAACGAAAAAAGCACGGTAGGCACCTGCCAATACTGCGGCAGCACCATGACCCTGCCGAAGGATAGCGACGAAAAGAAAGCCAATCTATTTAATCGGGCCAACCACTACCGCAGGAACAACGACTTCGATAAGGCCATGGCCACCTACGAAAACATCCTGAACGAGGATAATAACGACGCCGAAGCCCACTGGGGAGTGGTGTTGTGTAAATACGGCATCGAATATGTTGAAGACCCCAAAACGAAAAAACGTATCCCCACCTGCCACCGAGCCCAATATGGCAGCATCCTAGCGGATGAGGATTACAAACAAGCCCTTGCCAACGCCGATGAGGAAGCCAGAACATTGTATGAACATGAAGCCAAAAGCATTGAGAGCATCCAAAAACAGATCCTCGAGATCAGCTCGAAAGAAGAACCGTTTGACGTCTTCATCTGCTACAAAGAAACCAGCGAAACCGGCAGCCGCACCAAAGACAGCGTCATCGCTCAGGATATCTACTTCCACCTGACCGAGGCTGGGTACAAGGTGTTCTTCTCGCGAATCACCTTGGAGGACAAACTGGGAACAGCCTACGAACCCTACATCTTCGCCGCACTCAACAGCAGCAAAGTGATGGTAGTGGTAGGCACCAAACCGGAGCACTTCAACGCTACCTGGACCAAGAACGAGTGGAGTAGGTACTTGATGCTGATCAAGGGTGGCGCCAAAAAGATATTGATCCCGGCTTACAAAGACATGGACCCATACGACCTGCCGGAAGAGTTCAGCCATCTGCAAGCGCAAGATATGAGCAAGATCGGCTTCATACAAGACATGACAAGAGGGATCGAAAAGGTCATCAGGGCGTGGGAAAATGTGAAAAAAGGGCAGGATAGAACCCTAGAGGATTTACCATCCCCAAGTTCCAAAACCAAGGCCTTGTTGGATCGGGCAACTTATTGCATCGAGGATGGTGAATTCACCAAGGCGGATGAATTGTTGGAATTGGTTTTGAATCTCGATCCAAAGAACGTACAGGCTTATATCGGTAAATTGCTAATCGAATTTAAATTGAGGAATTTGGATTCACTATCCAGTCTTCGGGTACCGATCCAATCATCGCCCAATTTTCAAAAGATCATACGTTTTGCAGATGCTGATACTCAAAAAGAATTTAACGCCAAGGTTGAACTCATTGTGAAATTGATAGAAGAGGATAAACTGGAACATCTGTATTCCAGTTCTATTAATTCCTTGAAATATGATCGTAATCTCCCTTCCATGATATTGAAATCATACAAGAACTTTATTTCCTTAGGCGATTACAAAGATAGCAAAGAGCAAGCCGATATGTTAAAGGAAATCATAGATACTAAAAAAGAGAATGAAAAGAAGGCGATTCAGAAGGGGATAAAAATAGGTAAATCGGTGGTTGTTTTTTCCATCTTAGCGGTCTTAGCGGTATTGGGATATTTGGTCGTATACAATGTTTTAGCTCACGCCTACGGAAATAAAATAGAAGTATTTGTGGATGGTAGATACTCGCACACGAAAATTGAATTCACTGTAAATTCATGGATCATTAACTCAGGTGAGATTGAAACTCCATTCACCCAAACGATTTATCGATTAGGCAGTGTGGATAGTCTAAAGGTCCGTTTTAATGGTAGCGAAACGTATCAACTTTACTCTTGCAAGTTAATTATCAATGATGAAGTGGTTTATGAAAATTCAGATATTAATACCGAACCTTATGATTGTGCTTGGTCTCGGTGAGAAAGATTGAATATGCCCAAAATCGCCTTAACCTCAAACAACTCATTCGCCTCTGAATTTCTGGCAGAGTATCTTTCCCATGGATTCGGTACTCGTTCCAAGGGCGAGCTTGATATCCTCGTAATGGATCTCCTGATGAAGTATGCTGACCTACAGTTAAAAAGCAACCAGGAACTCAGCATCCTCCTTCGCGCCTCTGTATCCAAAATAAAACGGATGAGGTACGAAGCAAGATTAAAATATCCGCCATCTGAAAATTATGTTCGGGATTCATTTTTGCTCATCCTTTACAAGTCCCAATTTCTTGCTGATAAAAACATTATTACCTTCATCATGGAAGATGATTATCTGCGCTATGCCATAAATGGTAAATTAAAAGAACGCGGTCATTTTTCGGATAGTTCTTTCAATTCTGAGATCATTAAGATCGACCGGCGCTCGCTAAGTTTTGTCATCAGGGAACTCTACAATGAGGAAGTACAAATGGATTTTGAAGCAACTTTTGACGAACTGCTAAAAGATCCTGGTTTATCTGACCAAGAACGCTCCAAGTTGTTCCAAACGAAGATTGCGGATCTTGTTGTGTCGATTGCAGCTAATATCGGATCACAGTTTGTCCTGCGTTCATTGGGAATGTAAAAAATTGGCTATTTTTATATATATTTAGAGGAACAAAACTATGGCGATCTTCAAATGCAAAATGTGCGGGGGGAACCTCGAAGTCAACGAAAAAAGTACGGTAGGCACCTGCCAATACTGCGGCAGCACCATGACCCTGCCGAAGGATAGCG
>CAZSLN010000085.1:0-10459 GCA_964607645.1 uncultured Anaerolinea sp. | reverse complement strand
TCATCACCAACCTCGCCGGCACCATCGAATATGTCAACGCCGGCTTTTCAAACATCACCGGCTACTCCTTCACCGAGGCATTGGGCAAAAACCCCAACATCCTCAGCTCCAAAACCAAAACAAAAGAAGAATACGATCAGCTTTGGCAAACCATCCAATCCGGCAAAAACTGGCACGGCGAATTCACCAACATCAAAAAAGATGGCACCCTCTACTACGAATCCTCCGTCATCGGCCCCATCATGGATGACCAAAATAACATCACCAAGTACGTAGCCATGAAGGAAGACATCACCCTACGTAAGCAAGCCGAAGCCGAGCTGCGCGAAACCAACCGCACCCTCGCCTTGCAGCTGCAAGAGATCGAGCTTCTCCAAAAAGAGCTAAAAGCCCAAGCCCTGCACGACCCCCACACCGGCCTCTACAACCGCCGCTACCTCAACGAGATGCTCGACAAGGAATTCAACCGCGTCCTCCGCGCCGATGGCCACCTCAGCTTGGTCGTCATGGATATCGACCTCTTCAAAAACGTCAACGACACCTTCGGCCACAAAACCGGCGATTACGTCCTCATCGCCATCGCCAAATACCTCGAATCCTCCGTCCGCGTCAGCGATTTTTGCTGCCGTTACGGCGGCGAAGAATTTGTGCTCGTCATGCCCACCGCCTCCCTCGAGATCGCCGCCGAGCGCGCCGAACACTTGCGCAAAACCCTCGAAGCCCTCCAATTCAACGATGGCGAAAAACAGATCCGCCTCACCGCCTCCTTCGGCATCGCCACTTACCCTCACCACGCCCAAAACATCGACGACCTACTCTCCCGCGCCGACCAAGCCCTCTATCTCTCCAAGCAAAGCGGCCGCAACAAAGTCACAACCTGGCAATAATTCCCCCCTAACAAACCCTATTCGGGCAAGCACCACGATTCAAAAAGTTTTGTTAACAAAAAAAAGTTAATAATCTTTAATATCCAGTATTAACGTATCACACCCCAATATGGTACTATTAGTCAAATTAATATCATGAATCGACATTTTGCGTGTTTGCTAATATAAAAAAGTTCTTCTCAATTTCAATAACCGGTTCCATTCTTGGGGATAACTCAAAATGGCTCATCGCTACCACGGCTCTTTCCTTTGGGTTCCTTGGCAACAGCCTATTATTTTTTTTCGATCTCTATAATAACGGCGCCGCTACCGACCTAAACCGCTCCATTCTTATCCAGCTCTCTGCCATCGCCAGTCTTGTCATCCTCATTTTGGCAGTTCGTCAATACAAATACATTATTCCCATTGCTTTTTCTCTGGCCTTGTTAGATTCCACCATTTTCATCATCGAATCCGGCTCCATTCGGTACCCCACCACTGCCGTTTTCCTCACCTATATCTTCCTATCCGCCATCTTTTTCGGTCACATCGGCATAAAAAGAACCACCATATTCAGCACGGTCGTCGTTGGCATCCTTGGTTTTGCCGAATATACAGGTCTAATGGTGCCTCATATCGGTCCCATCACCCCAACGCCCGTGTTGATGTACATTCTTTTTTTTGTGGTCATGGGTTTTTTGGTAAATTATTTTTTCGGTCTATTCGAAATATCCATGAACGAGAACAAAAAACTCACCGCCGCCGTCGAACAAAGCTCCGGCTCTATTGTGATCCTTGGGTTGAACCAAACCATCGAATACGTCAATCATCGCTTTTGCGAGATCACCGGTTTCACCCCAGATGAACTGATCGGCAAGAGACCAAGAGATATTTTAGATCTCAAATTTAGCGAAGCGCAAATAATCGAACTGTGGGCTACCCTCAAAGCCGGCAAGGAATGGAAAGGTGAAACCCACTTGACCAGTAAATCAGGCACGCCGCTCGTCGAGCTCACCTCAGCCACCCCCCTCAAAGATGACCTCGGAAACATCACCAAATACCTCGTCTTCGGCGAAGATATCACCGAACGCAATCGATCCGAGCAAGCGATAAAACAAGCCAACATTGAACTTAAAAAACAACTCATACAGATCCAAACCCTTCAGCAAGAACTAAAAGAACAAACCCTGCGCGACCCCCTAACCGGCCTTCACAATCGCCGCTTTTTCGATGAAGTTATCGAACGAGAATTTGAACGTGTCCAGCGCGATGCCGTTCCCATCACCATTATGATGCTCGATATGGATCACTTCAAATCCATCAACGATACCTACGGCCATGCCGCCGGCGACCTGGTTCTCAAGGCGGCCGCCACAGCCCTCACCGACTCCATCCGCCCCTTCGATTTTTGCTGCCGCTTTGGCGGCGAAGAATTTATTCTCGTTTTACCAGGCCTTTCACCCGAATTCGCCGAAAGCAGAGCAAACTATTTCCGGCAGATACTGGAAAAACTCACTATCCCGTGGCAAAACCAATCCATCCAGGTCACGGCCAGTTTTGGCATCGCCATCACACCCGACCACGCCACATCCCCTTCCCAACTATTACACCTCGCCGATGTCGCCATGTACCAATCAAAGCTCGCCGGCCGCAACCGTGTAACCCTTTGGAGTCCCCAAATTCCTTAAGCCCACCCAAGCAGCCGCGCCACAAGCTACTCCCCCCTTCCTTGTTGATAACAACGTTAGTCGATTCCTCCGACCTAACAAAAAAACAACCAATCAACTATTTCGCTATCGGTTGTTTCCAATCATTCCCAGTGTTCCCACAAAAAAGGGTTAGCCTTGTATCAATTTATCAAGCTCCATCAGCAAACCAGCTAACGAAACAGGTTTTGCCAAATAAATATTCGCCCCGGCAGCCAAGCATTTTTCCTCATCCCCCGGCATAGCCAAAGCGGTCAGCGCGATGATCGGCACCGCGGAAAGCGCTTTATCTCTGCTTCCTCGCAAAAGCCGCGTCACTTCCAGCCCATCCATCCCAGGCATCTGAATATCCGTGATAACCACGTCTGCCGCGTTCGAACTAAGGCCTGCCAACGCTTCAGGACCATTGCTAAAAGAAAACACGGTGTATCCGGCCACCATCAAAAAATCAGATAGCGTTTCTAAAATGGTAGTATTATCATCAATCAGAACAAGGCTTCCTTTAGAAGGGCCAGTATTATCCAACACCAAGGGCATCGTTCGCAATGTCGCTTTGGTAGAAACTACCTCAGCTCTTTCGTTCTGATTCCTATCATTCCAAGGGAGTGTGATCGTAAACCGGCTGCCTTCCCCAAGGATGCTTTCAAATCGAATGCTGCCGCCATGCAATTCTACTAAGTGCATAACCAACACCAAGCCCAATCCTGTGCCGGTTTGCTGCCGCGAAAGGCTTGCGTCCAATTGTACAAACGGCTTAAACAACTTATCATGGTCTTCCGGTTTAATGCCAATACCAGTATCCCAAATGGTAAAACTCACCGCGTTATTGGCCTCATCACCCCTTACATCCAAACCGATCTTACCTTCTACGGGAGTAAATTTAATGGCATTGCTCAGCAAGTTCACCAACATTTGTTTCACCCGCTTTGAATCAGCCTTGATCACCATCGAGGCGTGATCCATCGAAAAATCCACCTGGATCTTCTTTTGGTGCGCCATCCCCTTGGTCAGCTGCAAACTCGCGTTGCACAGGTCAGAAACCATGCAATCCGTAAGCACTATATCCAGTTTATCCGCTTCTAACTTCGAAACATCCAGAATATCATTGATCAGATCAAGCAAATGCCGCCCGCTTAATTCGATGTTTTTGATCACATACACTTGTTTTTCAGTCAGCTCTCCATACGTTTGGTATTGCAGCGCTTCCGATAAACCCAGAATGCCCGTAAGCGGTGTTCGCAGCTCGTGGCTCATACTGGCTAAAAATTCATCCTTCAATCGCGAGGCCTTCTCCAGCGCGCTGTTAGTAACCCGCAGCTCATCGCGGTTCAGTTGCAGCTCATTGGTGCGGCTGGCCACTCGTTGCTCAAGCTCCTCATTCAGAGTCTTCAGCTTCTCCTTATAAACCATCTCCTCGGTGATATCCATCGCGTAGCCGGTAGTGCGAAGGTGCTTTCCACCCTCCCCAAAAACCGGGAAGGAGTTTTCAGTGACCCAACGAATGGAACCGTCTTGGTGCTCTATTTGGAAGACAAAGCTAGTAGCTATTCCAATTTTTTGAAGTTGAACCACCCGGCTTAGCTCCGCCTGATATTGCGGCCGCATCTGCCGAACCAGCGCGTCACGGTCCTTTTCGATCTGCTCCAACGGCAAGCCGCTGATCTTTTCAATGGCATTGTTTAGGTAAATTCGGTCTTCAAAGTTGCCGTCAGCCGAAGTGATCCAAAAAGCCTCGGTAATATTGTCCGCCATTTGGCTTAGCCGCAAAGTGCTCTCGCTCAACTCTTCGGCAGCCTTAATTTTGTTAATGGTACCCACCACGTTCACCGAGAAGAACTCCATTACTTTCTCATCCGTAGCCGAATACGCTTGCGGGTTCGTATAATTCTGCACAGCCATCACGCCGATCGGTTTCCCATCTACCAGCAACGGTACCCCCAGCCAGCTCATTGGCAATGGTCCTAACACTACCATCCCATCAGTATTCGCCAATTCGTCGCCATTTAATCGCAAGGGCTTTCCCGTTTTCAATATTCGTGCAGTCAGGCTGGTAGTTGGATGATACGGTTCAGGGATCAAGTCATCGATCTCATCCACCAAATATTTAAACGTAAGCAGGTCAATTTCTCGTTCATAAAGTGCGATATAAAAGTTGCGGGCATCCATCACATCACACATCCTTTGGTGGATGACCGGATAGAGGTCCTCGGCCTTGGTAATATTCTGCGCGGCGGCGGTGATCGAAAAAACGGTCTCCTGCAATTTCAAACTTTTTTTCTGCTCGGTCTGGTCGGTGCTAACAGCAATGAACCCGCCTAACTTGCCCTTTTCATCCACCACCCGCGAGATCGTAGTATCGAAATATTTAACATGCCCTTGACCATTGATATGAGAAGACTCACCGCGAAAAAAACCATTGGTCGATAATTCCATCCAAATTTTTTCATTTTCCTCATAGGTCAACAAACCAACATCGTTATCGCGCATACTCTTGCCAACTATTTCCTCCAACGCCATGCCGGTATCAGCAAGGTAACGGCTGTTAGCATACTGAACAACACCTTCCGCGTCGGTAAGAACCATATCACTCGGGTTTTGGTCAATGGCAACTAACAACATACGCTGTTGTTCCACAAGGCCGGCTATTTGTTTCGATTCCTCTCTTAAATTAATGAGAGAAATACCCAACCGAACCACAGTAGCCTCAAGGATCAGCCCCGAAACAAAAAATACCAACGTGTAAGTGATCCACGATGGGAAAGGGTCTGACCGTAATGTAGGAATATCGGGCATAAACGGTGTATTTAGATCCAACAACATAAGCCCCAACACCAACAAGGAACTTAGAATAGTAGAAAGCACCACCCCGCGTCGCCCAAAATACAACCCGCAAAAAAATATGATGATCAAATAAACTGGTGTAGCTGGGCCGTAGATCGTTCCCATCGAAAAGATGATCGCGGTATTGATCGTAAAGCCAGAAATGACGATGAGTACGCTCGCTACCAGCATTCGCTGTTTGGCGTAAAGAAACCGCGAAACAACCATAACAGGGATAAGGAGCAGGTCTAAATAAAAAACCAGTGGAGGAATGGCCTTGGTAGAAAATTGAAACACAGCCAGAAATACTACGTACAAAATGATCGTAATGCTGAGATAATTCAGCATTCGCGAACGCAAATTAAACATTTCGTCACCCTCTACGAGGATGGGCCGTAAAAATTTAAAATTGTCTTTTGCCATTAGGAGGATTCCCTTAAACCATTCTAACACATATGCATTAACGATAAACATTTTTTAGAATTAATTTTAATGTTTTTTAATACCCCCCAAGTTCGCCCTCCACCCCTCCGCCAAAATGTTCTCCAAATACAAAATAGCCTGCGTAAAAGCGTCCGCCGGGTCATTCATCCGCGCCGCCGGAAACTTCAACAGCGATTCTTCAAAATCATAAAGCCATGGCACACTTTCATTCGGTTCCGGAAGCAAAACACATCCCCGCTCGCACCACAAGCTGGCTTGCCGGGCACGGGCGGCTTTGCTCTGCTGCCCCGGCTGAAACGCGATCAACTTATCCGCGATCTCCGCCGGGGCGCTCTGTTCCAGCGTTTGCAAAGCGCTAATACCGCTCGCCTTGTCTTCAATGATCACCCCCCGTAATTTTCTGTCATAGTTCCACCTACCCGCTTCATCCAGCACCACCTGTGCCAATTGCGGAAAGCTATACTTGCCCCACTGCGCGTGCCGCAACCGCAAGCGATACTCCGGCAGTAGCTCCAGCACCACCATCGCGCTGGCGTCGTTTTGCTCCCCATCCTTCAACGCTGTATCCCAGCTAAGCCACCTCCCAACCACCTGCCCGCTCTCCTTCGCCAACAAAAACCGGTTCTGCCCTGCCCACCAGCTCGCCTTATAAATAGATCCGCCATCTGCATACGGCCGCTGATTGTACTGCCCGGCATACCCCCGCTCGCCCAAGTTCTGCTTAGCGGCCACCATCTCCATCTCCCCAAAACGAGCCGGCCACAGCGGCTGCCCAACAACACTTCGCGCGTCAGTCAAACCACGCAAAGGCAAAAACAGTCGTGGCGAATATTCCGCCGGCAAGCACAAATGCTGCGTTCTTTCCCCCGCATCCAACCCCGCCCCGCGCTGCAGCAAATGCCCGGTCAGGTCTTGCTCATGCAGCCGCTGCATAATGATCACCCGGTGCGGGTTCTTCGGGTTATTCGCCCTCGTGGTCAGCGCCTGGTCATAGATCTCATTCACCTTTTCCCGTTGGGCGGCGTTGTCCGCGTCCTGCGCCCGCAGCGGGTCATCCACCACCAAAAAATCACCCCCCTCGCCCGTCACAGCGCTATTAAAGCTAAAGGTAAGCCGCGTGCCGCCTTGGTCGTTCTCATAACGGCTTTTCAGGTTCTGGTCCCCGCGCATCTTAAAAGAAGCCCCAAACCGCATCCCATACCAATCACTTTGCAGCAGCCGCCGGCTCTTCAGCGCGTCGCGCACCGCCAAAGGGCTGGCGTAGCTGCCCGTCAGCCAAGTAAGTTGCGGCTGGCTGATCCAGCTCCAAGTAGGGAAAAACACCGATACCAACAAGCTCTTCATATGCCGTGGCGGCACGTTGATAATTAAGTTATTGATCTCGTCACAATACACTGCCTGCAAATACTCGCAGATCAGCCCAATGTGCCAGTTATCCACAAACGGCCTGCCCGGCTCAACCAAGGGCCAGGCCCGCTCAACATAGCGGTGCAAATTCCGCCGGCAAAGTTCCGCCTCAACAGCCGCCAAAGCCCGCCGGATCTCATCCCTGGTCCTATCCTGTTTTACAAGCCCTCCTCAACGGGTCCATCCTTGCCATCCCCCAAAAGCTCTTCCGGCGCGCTCGTCCCAGGCTTCGCGCCGTCGCCAGCTTTGCTTAACAAGTCCAAAAGACTCTGCAGATCCTCCTCGCTCATCACGTTGGCATTCCCCAAAACAGAATCAGAAAGCAGCTTCAGTTTTCCCACATCAAAGGGCGGCGGCGATAATTCCCCGTCCTGAGTGTTCACCAAATAACCTTGCGCCAACGTCACCTCGCGGGCAATATCCGCCATCAACCCCCGCAACTGCGCAAGCAGCGCCGGCAATCCCCGCCGATTCGCCTCCACGTCATCCTTTTGCAGCAGGGCATCCACCACCCCCTTCACCCCAAAGAAAAGTTCGCTCAATTGCAGCAAACGCCGAGTCGGGTACGCCAGGCCGTCCATAAACAATTCTTCACTCTGTCGTTGGCGGTTTTCAATTCGCTGCCGGTGCTCCTCCACCCTATGCGCTTCCGCCCGTTCCTTCCACCGGTGGATCTTCGCCATCTTTCTCAAAGCCACGATCCCATCCGCGGGAGGGTTCGGCATATCAGCGTAAAAGATCCGCAGCTTATCCATATCCTCCCCAAAAGCTACATAATCCAAAAAAGCCCGTCGCGTTTTCCAATTTCGCATGGGGGCAAGCTCCATTTTCTCATCCTCCATCAAACACCCACCCTATTCTCCAGCTTAGCTTTTCGATGAGAAAGGGGCAAGCGTGGCGCGGCGGAAGCATCCACCAGCCGTTGCAAAACCAACGCCACCTCATCCATCCTATCCAACATCTGCTTGCTGATCACAAAGAACCCCTCCGTGCGCGCGTCGCAATAACGCTGCCACTGCTCGTTGCTAGCCCGCAGCTGTTCAGCATAAGCGGCGTTCGCCCCAGCAAACGCCTTCTCCGCCAAGCGAACCAGCACCCAGCCCAAGCCAGCCATCAAAAAAGAAAACACGATCACAATTGGTATTTGTTCCCAAACAGGAACCGGTACAGTAGGCAACATAATAAAGCCCTCCTGCTGCCACTATACCTCACCCAAAACCAATACACCAGCCCTCCATCAAGGTGTCACCCTTCCATCCCGCCAACAAAATCCGCCCCCAAACCCAAAAAACCACCCGCGCGCAACCGGGAGGTGCCATAAATTGAGTACTTATGTAGGGGTTTTCTACTACCAGGTTGTGTTACACTTTTCTATAGAAGAACCTACTATCTAAAAATGAAAAAAATTATCTGGTCCCAATCCCTTTCAGTTGGCAATTCCCTCCTCGATGACCAACACAAATTATTCCTCGATTTCATCAACCAACTCAATGAAGCCGTCCAAAAGAAAGAAGCCGAAAAAGAGCTTCCCGTCCTACTCGATAGCTTGGTTCAGTACGGTCACACCCACTTTCGCGATGAAGAAATAGCCATCGCCAACCGAATGGACCCCGAGCAGCTGCACCAACACCAACAACAGCACGACTCCTACTTCCAAACCATCTACACCTTCCAACAAGCCCACAAAACCGGTACCACCAACATCGTCCCCGAACTAGCCAAATTCCTAAACACCTGGCTAACCACCCACATAAAACAATCCGACCAACAAGCCCTAAACTAAACCTCACCCCCAAGTTAAACCCTCGTGTAGGGGCAACCCTCACGGTTGCCCGTTGGGCCAGCCAACCCACCCTTCCACCCAACCAAGCACCACCCACCTAACCCCCCTCCAAACCAAACCCTCGCGGTTGCCCATCCCAATGAAACGTCGCGTGCAAGGCGGATTTTTCCTACCCCAAAGGTGTATAAGATCATGTTAGGTTCACCGATCCCCCCAACGAAAGGTGCCGAGTCGCCATAATTTTCAGAATTTGCTGGAAAAAAAATAATGTATGTTCCCCGATTTCTTTCTCATATCATGGATACTTCCAGGAGCACAACGTATTTGGTTTCTTACATCAAGATTTTTTAATAAACAATGCCGGCAGAGCGTCGTGCTTCTACCGGCATTGTTGTTCGATTGAACGAAGTCGCTTTCTACGCTAATTCCGTTTCTTCAGTGAGGTTTACATGGAGCAGCTGGTGTGAGAGCGGGCTGCCTGGTTCGCCGAGGAACTCCTGGTAGAGCTGTTGAATGGAGGGATTCTCGTGGGATTTGCGGATGGGCTGATTGCGGTCGATCTGGTAGAGCCCGCGGATGCGCTGATCAATGGTTTCTTGTCTGTTGCGCGAATAGGGTTGTCCGCCGCCATTCACACACCCGCCTGGGCATGCCATGATCTCGATGACATCGTAATGCTCTTCCCCTTTTTCAATCTTTTCGAGCACCTTGCGGGCGTTGCCCAAACCAGAGAGCGCCACAACTTTAACCACACGTCCATTGATCTCAACAGACGCCTCTCGGATGGCGGACGAGCCGCGCACCGCGGTGAAGTTAACGTCTTCCAGCGTTTGTCCAGTCATTTGTTCGTACACGGTGCGCAAAGCTGCCTCCAGCACGCCACCGGTGGTGCCAAAAATTACGCCAGCGCCGGTGCTTTCGCCGAGTGGGTTATCAAAGCCTTCGTCGGGCATATATTGCAGGTCTACTGAGCCTTCTTTGAGCATTTTGGCAAGCTCACGGGTGGTGATAACGTAATCCACATCGACCATACCGTTGGTTTGCTGGTAAGGCAGAGCGGCTTCGTATTTTTTGGCGATGCAGGGCATAACCGATACCATCACAATGTCTTTGGGGTCGATGCCCATTTTTTGGGCATAGTAATTTTTGGCGATAGCGCCGGTCATTTGTTGCGGCGATTTGCAGGTAGATGCCATAAATTTAAGGCTGGGGAAATGATAATTGATGAAGTTGATCCAGCTCGGGCAGCAGGAGGTGAGGATAGGTAGGTTTTGGTTGGTTTGCAGTCGTTCGATGATCTCGCGGCCTTCTTCCATTACGGTCAGGTCAGCGCCGAAGGTGGTATCGAAGACTGCATCAAAGCCGAGGCGACGCAGGCCAGCGACCATTTTGCCAGTAGCGATCTGTCCGGCTGGCATTCCAAATTCTTCACC
>CAZSLN010000084.1:7671-10892 GCA_964607645.1 uncultured Anaerolinea sp. | reverse complement strand
ATTCAAGATCGGCTCGATCTTTTTCGGTGAAACCTGGAATGGTGAGGCGGACCCAGGGAAGGTTAATTCCTTTATGTGATGAAATTTTTCCACCCGTAATTACCTTCGCTATCAAGTAATTCTCATAATTTTCTAGAACATTGAGTACGACATGACCGTCATCGATCAAAATTCTATTATTGTTCTCAACACAATCAAATAACTCTGAAAAATCTACCGGTACCGATTTCAACTTAGAATTTGGATCCGCTTCGTAACTGGATGAATATAATATGACATTCTCATCCGCGATCAAGTCTAAATCTTCAGCGAGAAGCCCCGCGCGAATTTTTGGACCTTGTAGATCCTGCAGAATGCCAACCGGTTTGTTGAGTGCTTTCGAAATCGACCTTACTAGCGCGATCTGCTTTTGATGTTCTTCATGTGTGCCATGTGAAAAATTAAATCTGCACACGTTCACACCCGCGAGGATCAACCTCTCGATCACCTCAGGTGATTGAGACGATGGACCTAATGTTGCAACTATTTTTGCTCTTCGTTCCATACTAATTTAATATCCTATAATAACGATTGATTTTGACTGCTATAACTTTCCCTTATATATAACACAACTCCTTGGCTGTTTTGGTTAGCTCGTCGCGGAACATTGGATGCGCAATATTTATTAATGCGGTGGCCCGTTGCCGAATGGTCTTTCCATACAGTTCAGCAATGCCATATTCTGTTACAACATAGCGAACATGATTACGAGTAGTTACAACACCTGACCCAAGCCTCAACATAGCCGACAACTTGCTGACGATGGTACCATCTCTGAGTGTAGATGTGCTTGCCATGGCAATGATGGGAATACCACCATTTGATCTGGAAGCGCCATATATAAAATCCAATTGACCACCAACACCAGAATACAGCTTTGGTCCAATACTATCCGCGCAAACCTGACCGGTTAGGTCAACCTCGATGGCGGAATTTATCGCGACCATTCGGTCGTTCTGGCTGATCACGAAAGGATCATTTACATATTCGGATCTTCGCAACTCGATCATAGGATTATCATCGATCCAATCATAGAGTTTTTGGTTCCCCAAAACAAACCCTGCAACAATTTTTCCGGGGTGTAATGTTTTTCTGGAATTGTTGAGAATTCCTTTTTCTACTAAATCGATCACACCTGGCGAAAAGAGCTCGCTATGAACACCAAGATCCTTTTTGTTATGCAGATATTTCAATACGGAATCTGGAATAGCGCCAATACCCATTTGCATTGTCGCGCCATCAGGGATAAGGTCCGCTATATTCATGCCGATCTTTTCAATGATCTCGTTGCTACCCTCATCCGCGTTCGACATCTCAGTGATCGGATAGCTTACAGGAATCACATAATCCAGCTCGCTAACGTGAAGGAAAGAATCGCCCAAGGTTCTTGGCATTTGCTCATTTACCTCAGCGATAACGATGCGCGCGGATTCAGCAGGTGTTTTGGTTAGACCAACTTCAACACCAAGAGAACAAAAACCATGCTCATCGGGTGGGGAAACGTGAATGAGTGCTACATCAATCGGTAATACTTTATTTTTGAATAAAAGTGGAAATTCAGACAATAAAACAGGAGTAAAATCAGCCCTTCCCTCTTGCACAGCTTTGCGAACATTGGGGCTAATGAACATGGTATTGATGCGGAGATGACCTTCCATCTCAGGGGAAACGAAATCGCCTGGGCCGATGGTAAGTGCTTGGCAAATTTCCACATTTGTAAGCTCGGGCGCGCGCCGTACCAAGGCCGCGAGAGCCATTTTTGGAACGGATACATTACCGGTTAGGAAAATGCGATTATTTGATTGAATGCATTTAACAGCCTCATCCGCAGAGACTACTCGAGTTTGATACATGCTTTTCCAACTCATAGAATATCTCCCGAATCTGAATGCCATTGGTGAACATTTCTCAGGATGCCCTTGTGTGTATTGATAGCGACCTCGATCGAAGGAAAATCGGAAATGAGCGATTCAACATTATTTGAAATGACATCTTGGATATATGGTACCGATGCGTTTACAAAGGCATGGGTGGCGGTGCGAGCTACCAAAGCAGGAATATTTGGTACACAGTAATGAATCACACCTTCTTCAACATAGGTAGGCTGGTCGTGCGTCGTAGGTCTTGAAGTTTCGCAACACCCACCAAGATCTATGCTCAAGTCGATGATCAATGACCGCGGCTTCATTTTTTTTACCATCTCACGGGTAATTACAATCGGCGCACGTGTTCCCGGCCACATCACTGCCCCAACAACTACATCAGCATAGGAGCAAGATTTTTGAAGATTGCGACTAGTTGCCGGTATTGTAGTAACAGCAGGAAATTTATCAGAAATTATTTCCAATGCCTTCATACTTCTATCGAGAACCGTTACATGGGCACCAAGGCCAAGAAACGATTTCGCCGCATTCGTGCCAGCATTGCCAGCGCCAATGATCACCACCTCCGCTGGAGGAACTCCGACGATGCCACCTAATAAGATCCCTTTACCGCCCAAATTCGTTTGAATAAATTTTGCGGCGATCTGGGATGATAAAAGCCCCCCGATCTGGCTAAGGGGCTTTAAAACCGGGAAACTGCCATCTGGCAGCATGATCTGCTCGTAGGCAATCGATGTAATTTCATTTTGCAACAAACCCTGAATTCTATCTTCACGGGCTGAAGCGAGTTGAAGAAAACCCATCAAAATAGTACCAGGGTTCATCCAAGTAATTTCATCAATAAGGGGTCGGGCTAATTTAAGTATCAGCTCAGACCGACCAAAGACTTCGCGGGCAGAGTAGACAATCTTAGCGCCTGAGTGTTCATATTGAATATCGCTAAAGCCGGCCGCCTTGCCAGCATCATGTTCAACATAAACAGTGTGGTTCGATTGTGTCAGCAGTTCTACGCCAGCAGGAGACATACCAACACGATATTCGAATGGACGTCGTTCAGCAGGAATACCGATATTCATATTTACCTCTAAATTGACAGTTATTTCATTGTTAGTACTTCGCGGATACGGGGCAATGCCCAATCGATCGTTTCTTTATCGATGATCAATGGTGGAGCAAAACGAATCACATTGTCATGAGTTTCTTTAGCGAGAATATTTCTTTCCTTCAAGGCTTCGCAGAATCGGCGAGCGCCACCGGCTTCAGGGAATAATTCCACACCAATAAAGAGACCTTTTCCAC
>CAZSLN010000084.1:0-7661 GCA_964607645.1 uncultured Anaerolinea sp. | reverse complement strand
AGCAGAATCGATCTCGTTCATTTTATCCATGAAATACTTGCCTAAAGTGGCGAGTTTTCGATCAGGTTTTCATCAATGATTACGCTTAAAGCGGCTCTACCAATTGCCGCTGCCAACGGGTTTCCCCCAAAAGTTGACCCATGTTCACCTGGCTTGAACAAACTCAAAACTTTTCGGTCTGCCAGCACAGCGGAGATCGGGTAAAAACCGCCAGAAAGTGCTTTGCCAACGATAGTCACATCCGCTTTAACGTTCTCGTGGTCGGCGGCAAATAATTTTCCCGTCCTACCCAAACCAGTCTGGATCTCATCGGCGATCAATAGAACATTATGGAATTTACAAATGGTTTCAACGGTTTTCAAATAACCTTCATCGGGGATAATAACGCCTGCTTCGCCTTGGATCGGTTCCAAGATAACGGCGGCAGTGTTCTCGTTGATTGCATCTTTGATCGCGCTGGCGTCATTATAGGGAACACAAACAAATCCGGGGGTAAAAGGACCAAAGTTCTTTTTATAAGAAGGTTCAGAGGAAAATGAAATGATCGAAATTGTTCGGCCGTGGAAGTTACCCTCCACACAAATAATTTCAGCCTTGTTTTCAGGAATGTCCTTGACGACATAGCCCCATTTTCGGGCAAGCTTCAATGCGGTTTCTACCGCTTCAGCGCCAGAATTCATTGGAAGAGACATTTCGTAACCGCTGATATCTGATAATTGTTTGTAGAACAAGCCCAATTGATCGTTTCGGAAAGCTCGGGAAGTAAGAGTTACCTTCTTGGCCTGTTCGATCATCGCGGCTAATATTTTGGGATGAACATGTCCCTGATTGACAGCTGAATAAGCCGACAAACAATCAAGGTACTTCTTTCCTGTAACATCATAAACCCATTGACCTTCAGCCTTTTCAATGACCACATCCAAAGGATGGTAATTGTGGGCTCCGTACTGTTCTTCTAACTCAATAAACTGATTGATTTCCATTGTCTTTACCTCTACTGTTTAGGATTTTGCCCCGAGCGCCACGCAGTCGAGAGGCAATGGTTACAACTTATACAACCTTGAACAACTTAGCCAAAATGGCTTTTTCAGCATGCAGCCGATTATGTGCCTGTTGGAATAAAACCGAATTTGTTCCGTCAGCGACTTCGTCTGTAATTTCATGATTTCGGTGAGCGGGTAAACAATGCATCACTAAAACATCCTTTTGGGCAGCATTTACCAAGTCCTGATTTACTTGATAAGGAGGAAAAACCTTTTCGCGTTTCGCGGTTTCGGCTTCTTGTCCCATACTTGTCCAAGTATCAGTATAGATGACATTTGCTGATTTAACTGCGGCAAACGGGTCAGTAATAACCTTAAAAGTAACCCCATTATTTTGAGAGAGTTTTTTTCCGTAGGCTAGCTGATCTTCTGGTAGGCCATAATCATCTGGGTTCGACATGACAAAATTTGCGCCAAGCATCAAACTAACGTGCATCAGCGAAACAGCTACGTTGTTGCCATCGCCCACATAACAAACCGTCAGTCCTTTCATGGAACCGCGTTTTTCAATGATGGTAAGCGCGTCTGCCATTGCCTGACATGGATGGCTATGATCGGATAAGCCATTGATCACAGGTATGCTTGCGTATTCCGCTAATTCTTGGACGTGGTGATGTTCAAAAACCCTAGCCATTATCGCGCTTACATATCCAGAGAGAACTCGTGATATATCACCGATCGATTCGCGCTGGCCGAGGCCAATTTCCGCTGGCGAGAGATACAAAGCATCACCTTCCATGTGGCGCATTGCCATATCGAAAGAGACTCGGGTTCGAAGGCTAGGTTTCTGAAAGATCATTCCGAGAGTTTTGCCTTTGAATAAAGGCCGATTTCCGCCGGAAAAGTATTCCGATTTTAACTCTTGCGCAATCGAAAGCAACTCAGCAATTTCGTCTGCGGAATGTTCCGCAATGTCAATAAAATGATTCATTTATCTGCTCCGAGTAGATTTATGTTTAAAAATTTTATCATACCTATCCAGCTAAATCGCGGGATGTAGGTGTTTATTCCAATAACGCAGCATACCATCAACCGACATCGCGATGGGATTGGATAACGCGAACGCCTCGATGACCTCGGGGGTTAATCCTTGATCAGAGGCTTGCTGATTCATCCAAAGTTGGAAGAGATCTTTCAGTTTATCTGGGTCTTTTTCTAAACTCAAATTGATATCTATCCATTCTTCGATAGAAATTATATTTTTTTGAATGGTGGCTAGGTGCCAATCAACATCATCGTACAAACCGAAATGAGTGGGCGCAAGCGTTTTAATCTTTTCTTTTTGCAATAATTCTATGGAAGTCTTCCATTTTTGGAGATGTAATTCGGGTGGCGGCATGGGAATTCGTAAATATCGATATCCGGGGATGCGAATCCCACCGATATCCCCACTAAAACAAGTTTCATCGAGCATATAACAAATATGGTGCTCAGCATGACCAGGGGTAAAGATGGCACGGAAGGAAAGTGCTCCAATAGAAAATTCTTCAATATCTCGCAATATGCGCAATTTATCCGGTTTTACTGGCAAAAACCGTCCCCATAGGGAGTTCATCCGATCCCCATATATTCTCGTCGCGCTGGCAATCAACTTACTTGGGTCCAATAAATGAGGTGCTCCAACTGGATGAACCAGCACCTCCGCCCCGTAATTCGACAATTCGCCGGCCGCACCAGCGTGGTCTAAATGAATGTGGGTTAACAAAACATGGGTGATATCCCCAAAGCCATACCCAAGCTTCGTTAGCTCTCTTTCCAATGCGGGAATCGTCGACCCTGGGCCAGATTCAACCAAAACAACCCCTGTAGAATGTTTGATCAAGTAACTGCTGATAGCTTGCTTTTTACCTTGAAACTCGAGGTCGATGGTAATGATATCGTTTTTATTCATTTTTCACCCAATATTGATGGAATTGAAGAAGGTCTCTATAGTTAATTTCAAGTCACAATTATAGCGGATATGGCACACAGGAATTTTTAGTTGTTCCAAAAAAGTCTGCGCTTCGCCACGACTTGGAACAGAGCTAAAGCTCGCACGATCTAATACAAAGAGAATAGGGTGTGTTTTTTTCTCGATCAATAATTCCAACCCACTTCGGAGAGAAGCGTCAGCGCAAGTGGTTATGATGATTACGATCGATCCCATAATCAAATTGCGTGAGTTTTGCAAAATGACCGTTTCTACCGATTTTTTTCCTTTCGGAGAGATCAATGCCAAGTTTTCAAAGATCTTTTTCTCTTGTCTTGCGCCCGTATCGATCTGTACAGTGACATCATCCTTGCTTTCAGTAATTAAACCAACCGATCTATCCGTTCGTATTAATTGATGACAAAGCGTGGCAGCAATTGTGACACCATATTCAAAGGAATCTTTTGGAAGTTGAACTTTTTCTTTCTTGATAAATACCCAAGGATCGATCGAGTCTACGGCTGAAGGTTCAAAAAAATATTCTGCCTGGCTTGAATCCAACATAATCCAATATTCGTTATGGAGGTATTGTTCAAATTCTTTTACCATTAACTTGTTCAATTTTTTTGATGATAGCCAATGGATCCTTTTGTAATCATCCCCCGGGTTGTAATTGCGGATCTCACTGAATTGAACCGAGGGGTCTAACGAACGCTTTTGAATTGATTTTCCATTTCGAATGATCTGCGGAGATAGTTCTTTTATTTGCACTTCATAAAAATGGGGCAGTACCAACAAGGATCGGTTGAGGAAGATCTGTTTTTCTTTAGAAAAAAAACCTATCGGATCGCCAGATCGGATCATTTTTGTGCCGATCTTAAAAACTCCGCGCTTTGTCAGCCTCATTCGGGTGGTGATCGATCGCGTTTGCCCAGGACCGATCCAGGTGATCAAACGAGACCCCGCGTTCACAAAAAGGTCAGATGCGTCTCGCACTTCAAGGAAAAGTTTGGGTAGCCAAGATCGATTTGTGATCATCGCTGTTTCATCAAACACTTGCCCAACCATCGCCTTATTCGACCGATTTCTTATTTTGATTTCTATGCCATCCAATGATACCTGCGCCCAAACAAAGCTAATACCTAAAACCAACACGCAGAAAACGATCAGCCTGTAGTAAACCTCTGCCTTTGTATAGGAAAACCCAACAAGCCCTATGATGAAGAAGAGGATGAAAAAATACCAACCTGTTTGTTTCATCTAATCTGAAAAATTCCCCCCAGGGGCGGGACAAGAAGTAAGAATTTCATTGAGCAAATTCCCTATGGATACCTCATTCATCCTAGCGGAAACATTGAGAATGATTCGGTGAGATAAGACGGGGATCAATAGGTCTTTCACATCGTCAGGCAGAGCGTATTGCCTTCCCTCCATCGCGGCTTTCGCTTGGACCGCTTTCATCAGGGCAAGCGAACCTCTTGGGCTAGCCCCAACAAAAACATCTTCATGTTTCCGCGTTTTTTGCACTAATTCAACAATGTATTGTTTAATTTTTTCAGATACGAATACTTTTCTAAGCTCATCAGTGATCTCCAAGAAATCCGCTTCGCCCATTATAGCGTTTAACCTATTTATTGGATGCTCGATCTCCTGGCTCGAAAGAATGTTTACTTCATCATTTTTTCCAGGATAGCCCAAAGTGATTTTCATAAAAAACCTATCCAACTGCGCCTCGGGAAGAGGGAATGTACCTTCGTATTCGATCGGATTTTGGGTCGCGATCACGATAAAGGGAGAAGGTAAAACATAGGATGTGCCATCAATGGTCACTTTTCTTTCGTCCATTGCCTCGAGCAAGGCAGATTGAGTTTTTGGGGTTGCGCGATTGATCTCATCGGCGAGAATGATTTGACCAAAGATTGGCCCTCGTTTAACTTCAAACTTATTCGTTTCCTGATTGAAAATGGATGCGCCTACCACATCTGACGGCAGAAGATCTGGCGTAAATTGGATGCGCTTGAATGAACACCCGCTGAGAATGGCGAGCGACCTTGCCAACACCGTTTTTCCAACCCCAGGAATATCTTCGATGAGCAGGTGACCGTTACATAGGAACGAAATTACAGCCTTTTGTAAAACCGACCTTTTACCAAGAATGACCGTCGCGAGATGACCAACAATTCTTTCACTTACCTTTTGGAGTTCTGGCATAGTATAAAAATCCTCTACATAGATTCTATAAAAAAATTCCGGTTTTTTCAAACGAAAGTTACAGGGATATAATCAATTTCAAATGACCGATCTATTTGACCACGCAGCCCAAGAAAATCTCCAAAGAAATGCTCCCCTTGCCGCCCGTATGCGGCCAAGAAATATCTCTGAATATATAGGCCAAGAGCACATCATTGGTGAAGGAAAACTGCTTCGTCGGGCGATCGACGCGGATCGACTCTTTTCTTCGATTATTCTTTGGGGACCGCCCGGAACAGGCAAAACCACTTTAGCTCGGGTTATCGCAAACCAAACAAAAAGTAATTTTGAGACCCTTTCGGCCATTATGGCTGGCAAAGCGGATCTAAAGATTGTGATCGAAAAATCGATTGAAAATTTTCGGCTTTACCGAAAACGAACCGTTCTCTTTATCGATGAGATCCATCGATGGAACAAAGCCCAACAAGATGCCTTATTACCTTTTGTAGAAAACGGCACTATTACTCTGATCGGAGCGACCACCGAGAATCCTTTTTTTGAAGTGATCAAGGCCTTGGTTAGCCGCTCGAGGATCTTCCAATTACGCAACTTGCGAACAAACGAGTTAGTGGGCCTGCTTGGTCGCGCTATCGCAGATAAAGAGAGAGGCTACGGTGATCGAACAATAGAAATTTCTGTAGAAGCAACCGATCACTTAGCGAATATGGCGAACGGAGACGCGCGTAATATTTTGAACGCGCTTGAGTTAGCTGTAGAATCTACCCCGCCGAATGCAGAAGGGGTGATCGTGATCAACCTCGAAATCGCGCAGGAATCGATCCAAAAACGAGCCGTGCTTTATGATAAAGATGGTGATTCTCATTACGACACCATTTCCGCATTTATCAAATCCATTCGTGGGTCCGATCCCGATGCCGCTTTATATTGGCTAGCGAAAATGATCAAAGCCGGCGAAGATCCAAAATTCATTTTACGGCGGCTGGTTGTGCTTTCGTGCGAGGATATTGGGTTAGCGGACCCGATGGGTTTGATTATTGCGAATAATGCCGCCCAGGCTTTTGAATTTATCGGAATGCCTGAGGGAATTTATCCAATTGTTCAGGCAACCTTGTACTTGGCACTCGCCGATAAATCAAACACAACCGCCTCTTACTTTAAAACATTACAAATTATAGAAGAGGAGGGTGTTGGGGGAGTTCCGAAGCATTTGCAGGACGGAAATCGAGATAAAGAAGCGACAGGGCAAGGAAAAGATTATGTTTACCCTCATGATTTTGATGAACATTACGTTGCCCAACAATACTTACCTAAAAGGTTATTAGGCACCTATTTTTATGAACCAACACAAATGGGATATGAAAAAATTATCGCTGAGCGCTTAGCGAATTGGCGAAAACAGCAGCAAGAAAAATTTAACATTACTGACCCGGTAAATTATCCAGAAGTCCCCCACGAACTCATCCGGCAATTTTTACGCAACCTCGGTTAGCGCTCGTTGATGAACTCCAAAAATACCTGATTGCCAAGTAGTATGCCCTGGTTCGATAATCGTAATACATTATTATCAATCTTTAATAACCCATTCTTTTGCAGCTTGTCAATTTGCGTTCGAAACATAGATTTAAAATCGATCTCAAATTGTTTTTCAAGTTCCGGAATATTCAACCCTTCTCGCACCAATCTCAAACCACACATAATGGAATCCTCGAGTTCTTCCGCGGGTGTGTTTGGCTTAAAATTGAGAACACTTGGTGTACAGGGATATGGAAATTCCTTTAGATCTTCCTTCATCAAGGATTTTATGTACGCCGGGATGCTTTTCACGTTTTCATAACGCAAGCCATTGTAATGACCATGCGCTCCCGGCCCTAGCGCCAAATAATTGCCATTTCGCCAATAACTCAAGTTGTGCTGGCATTGTAAGCTCGGTTTACACCAATTTGAGATCTCATAATGATCGTAGCCAAGGGTTTTGAGTGTTTCTATTGCGTATGTGAATTGATCCGCGGCGAGATCTTGGTCGATCTCCGGAATTAATCCCTTTGAGTACCATTTATCAAGCGGGGTTCCCTCTTCGATTCCCAAGGCATATGCAGAAATATGTTCGGGATATAGGGCTAGGCAATCTGCCAATGTACTTTGCCAAACTTGCATTGTTTGGCCGGGAATACCAAAAATCAGGTCTAGATTGATATTTTCAAAACCAGCTTTACGAGCATTTTGATAGGAATCGATCACATCCTGAAAATCGTGGATACGGTCCAGAAACCTAAGCATACCTGGGTCTGAGCTTTGAACACCGAAGCTAATCCGGTTGAATCCAACTTTTATTAATCCGAGAAAATACGATTCCTCAGTTGTTCCAGGGTTGGCTTCAAGACTAATTTCAGCCTGAGGAGTGATCGAAAAATTGGAACGAAATGCGTCGAATATCGTTTCGAATTGTTGGATACTCAAAAGAGAAGGAGTGCCCCCACCGAAAAAAATTGTTGCTAGCT
>CAZSLN010000083.1:283-11127 GCA_964607645.1 uncultured Anaerolinea sp. | reverse complement strand
ATTAGATAAACCGGTTACTTGTAAGCCATCCCGAAAAACGAAGAAAACGCCAACAAGGCCAAAAATTACCAGACATGCCAAAAAGGCCATCCAGTAAGGGAATGGATCGACCATTCTTTTGCCGATCCTAAGTTTTGGATAAATGATTGTGTTTTCCATTGGTTAACCTTCAGTAAAAGGATTGTTTACCTGGTCGGTAGGCGGAACATAGTAAACGCTGGGCGAGGTGCTCAGTTCATTCTCGCGTAATCGAAGGATCGTGTTGGATTCTTCAAGGATCTTAGAAACGGGGCTATTGGGGTCCCGAAGGTCACCAAAGGCTCTCGCTCCGGTTGGGCAAGCGGTAACGCATGCGGGTGTAGCCAAAACGTCAACGCCGGGCACCATACCTCGTTCTAATCCAGAATCAATCCTATGCACGCAGAATGTGCATTTCTCCACCACACCCCGGGGTCTATTGGGTACTTCTACCAATCCAAAATCGGGCGAACGTGGGCTGGTTTCAATTGGTTTGCGCCAATTGAATACGCGCGCATCGTATGGGCAAGCAACCTGGCAGTAACGGCAACCCACGCACAGGTCATAATCCATCATCACGATACCGTCATCCCTTTTATAGGTTGCCTTCACCATACAAACGTGAACGCAAGGTGCTTCGTCACAATGCATACAGGGTCTTGAAAGAAAGTATTCGGTTCCATTGACCATGGTTTCAGTTGTTACAACACAGTAAGCCATATCATCAGCTAAATTATTTACCGCCTGGCAAGCATATGTGCAGTATTTGCACCCGATGCATTTGTTGATATCGACCGACATACCCCATTTAGGGCCATTCTCTGATACGCCAGAAGATTCATTGCGTTTTGCTTGCGTGTTTGGAATCAATGCTTGGGCAACCAAGGTAGCCCCAGCTATTGCGCCAGTTAATTTTAGAAAATCGCGCCTCGAATTATTATCTCGAGGGTTCTCAATTGTTTCTTCAATATCGTCCGTCATAAGTTTGCTCCAATTCCAACGTCGTAAGATGTCTGTTAGGAAGTTCGATCATCCTAATCGTTTTGGTTGGCCAGGTTCTTTTCCAAATAATACCCAAGTGGTGATGGCGCCAACGATGATGCCCGCAACAACCAAGATCCAAGATGGTAAATTGATGCCAGCATTGGCAACTTCGGCTTCATTTTCTTCAATAGGCTTAGCTGTTTTGGAAGGGTTTACCATGGGTGTAGTAATTGCTTCGATCTTGATGCCGCTGGTTAAGATCCTATTTGCCGAGTGGATGTTATTGTGGCAAGAGCCACAAGTTTCACCACCAACTTTTAGAGTGTGGCTGCGTTCTTCACCCATATGGCAATTAATACAATTGAGGCCGGCGGCATGGTGGGTTGATTTTTCAGCCTCTTTCATTTCATTTTTATGGCAATTATCACAAACGATCGCCGAGCCGCTTGCCAACACTGGGCCTTGAGAGTGTGGTTCGTGACAGGTTATGCATGTTAGGCCAACTTCGCCGTGCTTACTGGCTTGAACTTGTCCCGCAACATCCATGCCAGCTACATTTGTATGGCACACCATACAGGTAACATCTTCACCTTCAACGGTGTATTTGATGTCAGGATGGACTCCGGTGCCTTCACTGAGTTTGTGGCACACCAAGCAGCTCACATTCCCAACGCCATGTTTACTCTGTGACCAAGGAGCGTACGCAACCGCGTGGCACTCGACACAGCCATCGGTATCCTGGCTTGGTTCAGCCGCAACAGCTGGTGTTGCAGGAAGGGCGATGGTGAGTAAAAAGATGGTAACGAAGAGGATCGCCAGGCTAATAACTATTTTTTTTGTCATGTTCAAATCTCCAATGCAAAATTTCCCGTAGAAGGTTATCGGATATACATAGTCATATTAATGGATATAGGGCAAAAGGCGTTAGTGAATGCTGTCACGAAACCGCTGAACAAATGTCACTCTCAGCATTTTTTAATCTTTTCTTTAAGTTATACTTATCTAATCATTTACTTTTGGAGTAAAAATGACAAAAAATGCCATGAATTATGGTTATCCGATAAAAATTTGGAGGGATAAACCATGAACGAGCCATCAACAAGCCCTTTGCTTGTAGGATTGTTTTTTGTAGGTCGCTGTATGATCCCTGTGGTTGTTTTAATTGGGATTTCTTATTTATTACGAAAATTTGGATTGGTAGTCATAGAGGCTCCTTATGATCCAGATGAGGAAACCAATGAGGATGAAGATCAAAATATTTCTGGGGAGTCGGTAAAATGATATCCCTTCTCAAGAAAATGATTGTTCCTATCTTGTTTGTTGGTTCCTTGGTCTTCTTCCTTAATATAATCCCAGCCTCAGCAATAAGCCCCAATCAAGGAACGGAAGAATATTGTTTATCCTGTCATGGTGAACAAGATCTTACAATGTCCTTTAAGGACGGTGAATCTACCTCCATCACTATTTCAAAGGAAATGCTGGATCATTCGATCCATAGCTCCAGGGGAATTGAATGCGTAGCTTGTCATCAAACCATCCAAAAGTACCCTCATCCCGCGCAGAACTTCGCTTCGAAGCGCGAATTATCCATTGCTTATTACGAAGCTTGTAAGGCTTGCCACTCAGGGAATTATGAGAAAGCCAAAGATAGTATTCACGCCTCCATTATGGACGCCGGCAATTTAGCTACCGCTATATGTACCGATTGTCATGGCGCGCACGATATTTCCGCTACATTGGAACCAAAATCGAAGATCTCAGTAACCTGCGGAAAATGTCACGATGAAATTCTCGCGACCTATACCAAAAGCGTTCATGGTGACGCTCTTATTAATGAAGGCAACCAAGATGTTCCTGTTTGTACAGATTGTCATGGCGTTCATAACATTGTTGATCCAAGAACTGTTGACTTTAGAGTGCAAAGCCCAGAAATGTGTGCCAAATGCCATTCTGATCCAGAACTAATGGGTAAGTACGGCCTTTCATCTGATGTCTATTCCATCTATAAAACATCATGGCATGGGGTTGATGTATCCGTGTACAAAGCAAAATGGCCAACTATTTGGCATGATAGCGCTGTTTGCACCGACTGTCATGGTATCCATGATATCGGGAAGACTTCCGATCCAAATTCAATGGTAAGCCCTCAAAACCTCTTGTCTACCTGTCAAAAATGTCACCCTGGCGCGGGTCCAAATTGGACAGGCGCTTGGACTGGCCATAACAAGATCAGCTTAGAAAGAACTCCGATCTTGTTTTATGTAGACGCTTTTTACTCTTCCTTTTCGCCCTTCGTACTTTGGGTTTGTGTTATTTATGTGTTATTACAGATCATCAGGCAACTTTTTGATCGTGTTAGGAGAAATTTGCCATGACAATTGACAATAATGTGAGCGACATCATCGAAAGCCAAAAAACCTACAAACGGTTTGGAATCGGTCAGCGGCTTGAGCACTATATTCTTATGCTCAGTTCAACCGTCCTTTTACTTACCGGTTTACCCCAAAAATATCGCGATTTTTCTTGGAGCCAGATACTCCTCTCCACCCCTGAGCGCTTAGAATTTATTCGCCTGATCCATCATATTTCTGCTATTGTGCTAACCTTACTTGCCGTTTACCACTTCGGGAAAGCCATCATCAAGTTATTCCAAAAAAAGCTTTCTGGCGATATGTTGATAACCTGGCAAGATGTTCTAGACGCTTTTGGAATGATGAAATTCTTGCTCTTCATCAAAAAAGAAAAGCCCAAATTCGGCAAGTTCAATTTTGAACAAAAGGTCACCTATTGGGTGGTAGCGATCGGGTTTGTTCTTATGATTCTGAGCGGGTTTATCATTTGGTTCCCCGTATGGTTCACCCAATGGTTCCCAGGTGGGGCTGTACCGGCGGCGAAATTGATGCATAGCTCTGAGGCCATCGCGGCGGCCTTCTTTATTCTGATTTGGCATATTTACCATGTTCATATTGAGCGTTTAAACCTCAGTATCTTCACTGGAAAATTGACCGAAAAAGAAATGAAGGAATATCATAAAAAAGAATATGATCGCATTGAGCACTCCGTAAAACCGAAATCGGGAGCGAAATAGTGAAAATTTGGCAAAACAAATTCAACTTGATTTCTCTGGCCATTTTGATAATGGTCTTACTCTTGCCATCTGTTGGTGTTGCGGCTCTTCAAAAGAATACCCCTGCATTCGAAGGCGGCCAACCTCAAACATCCATCAATAATGACGCGGAATGTTTAACCTGTCACAACAATCAGGCGATGAGTGTTAAATTCGGTATCCAGGAACAAAAAGAGACCTATAGCCTTTTCGTCAACCCTGATATTTACAACACAACCGTACACAAAGAAGTTGGTTTAGGATGTGTTGGCTGCCATGTTGGTTTTAAGGCTGAAATGGGGCATGGTTTCAATTTCAACAGTGTTCGTGAAGCAACACTCAAATTGAGTGAAGCGTGCGGCCGATGCCATGGTGATTTGAAAGACGCGGTAATGGATGGCGTGCATGCCAAAGAACTGGCAACGGGCAACGTACAAGCCGCGGTCTGTTCTGATTGCCACTCCCCTCACTCTATTACGAGGATCAAAGACCAGCAGACCGGTGCCACAAACCCCGCGACCCATTATTTAATTTCTACGACCTGTCAAAAATGCCATAGCGAAATTTTCGCGAAATACAGCCAAAGTGTTCACGGTTCCGCCAGTGTGGCGGATCACAACCCGGACGCGCCTACCTGTACGGATTGCCATGGCGTTCATAATATGGAGGACCCACGATCCGCTGAGTTTAGGCTGAAATCTCCCCAAATTTGCGCAAAATGTCACACAGATCTCAACAAAATGGCGAAGTACGGTCTCTCCATCAATGTTATGAACACCTACGTTTCCGACTTCCATGGAACAACCATCACCATCTTCGAAAAAGTGTCCCCGGACGCGGAATCGAATAAACCGGTTTGTTACGATTGCCATGGTATCCACGACATCGCGAAATCTGACGATCCTTCAAAAGGGTTGCAGATCAAAGAAAACCTCTTAAAAACCTGCCAAAAATGTCATCCCGATGCTACAGCGAATTTCCCCGATTCCTGGACATCACATTACATTCCAGATACCGAAAAATACCCCACGGTTTATTACATCAACTTGTTCTATCAATTCCTTATCCCAGGCGTGTTGGGCGGTATGGGATTGTTAGTTCTCCTTGATTTTGGTCGAGCTATGTTGGATCGATTACACAAACCAAAGCGAAAGCCAACTCCCCATCCAAAATTATCCACGAAACCAACCAAAACTGAGGAGGAGCAAGATGGCGACGGCAACTAAGGGCACTAAGTTGGTGCCGGTTAAGTTATTTACCCGGTTCAATGTCATTCAACGTCTACAGCATGTTTCATTTCTGATCTCTTTCTCCTTGCTTGGGCTCACGGGATTACCTCAAAAATATCCAATGTCTATCCTAAGCGTGTGGATATTCCAATTATTAGGCGGCGTAGAAACTGCCAGATTGATTCATCACATCTCGGCAACCGTTATGATCGGCATCAGTGGTATTCACATTATCGAGGTTGGTTATCGGCTGTGGGTAGATCGAATTCATATTTCTATGATCCCTTGGATCAATGATCTGCAGCACGTGATTCATGATGTTCAGTATTATTTTGGCTACAAAAAGCACAAAGCCTACTATGGCCGCTATTCCTACGCCGAAAAAGCGGAATACCTCGCCTTGATTTGGGGCACCATCGTAATGGCTGCCACTGGTTTGATGATGTGGAACCCGATCACTACTTTGAAATATCTGCCAGGTGAAGCCATCCCGGCTGCCAAAGCTGCCCACGGCGGTGAAGCTGTATTGGCTGTTGCGGCTATCATTCTTTGGCACTTTTACCATGTGCATATCAAAACGTTCAATAAGAGTATGTTTACTGGTAAGTTGAATCGGGAAGAGATGCTTCACGAGCATCCCGCTGAACTCGCTTTGATTGAAAAAGGAGAGCAACGCCCCCCAGAAGTTAGCATCCGCACAAAAGTAATTCGTCAAATCGTATTTTTTCCATTTGCCGTAACAGTATTTGCCGTTACCGCGCTGAGCATTTACTACATCGTTTGGTTTGAAAAGACCGCCACTGAGATACTACCCCAAGGCGAAACGGTGACTGCCTTCTCGCCACTACCTACCGCTACCCCGGTAGTGTTTGAGCCAACCCCAATGCCAAGGCCGCAAAACCTCACTTGGGCTGGATTTGTTGGCCCTATGCTATCTGAAAAGTGCGGTGCATGTCATGGTGAAGGCGCTATTGGCGGCTTGAATATCCTTTCTAAAGAATTGGCGGTCACGGGCGGTGCCACAGGCGCTGGTTTTGTTGCCGGCGACACAGCTGCCAGTAATATCCTTGTTTTACAACAAGCCGGTGATCATCCTGGGCAGCTAAGTGCTGATGAGATCAAATACCTAACAGAATGGGTGAATGCTGGTTTACCCTAATTTTGTAAAACCGTAACTAATCGAATCATAAAGCAGCCCCTTTCAGAAGATGACTCGGGTTGCTTTTTTATTATCGTGGTATAAAAAACAGGAATTTAGTTATTAAAAAAGGTACAAATTCCAACAAACAAGATGATGAAAAATAAAATGGCCCAACTGCTATCCAACAAAAAGAATTCTTTAGTGATCCTCGCCGCTCTGATCGGTCTTATTGCGTATATTGGCCTTTCACTTCACTATGCCCATAAAATATTGGTCACGATGGATGAGGGATCATATTTAATAAAAGGCGCGAGCTACCTGCGGGGCGAGGATGTGCCGTACCAAGTGGATGGCATGATTACCAACAAAACGCCACTCTCCTTTTATATACCAGGGCTCTCCCAAGTGTTGTTTGGCGACGGGATCCGCTCTGGCCGATATTTTAGTGTGTTCTTAGGCGCGTTGATGTTGTTAGGCTTATGGTTGACCGTACGCAGGGTATCCAACCTCACTTTTGCCGCCATCGCTGTTTGGATGGTTGTGCTAACCCAAAATTGGTTGGTCTATTACGCTCGTTCGATGACACAGGTGATATCCATCTTATTTTTGGTTTGGAGCCTTTACTTTATTCTTGGGGAGGGCAGGAAGACTTGGGAATTGATTCTTGGCGGAATCATGGCAGTCCTTTTGGTGCTTACCCGCCAGAATATGATTCCGTATATGTTCTTCCTTTATTTCTACCTTGCCTGGCAATTCGGAATCAAAAAGGCTTTCCTAACCCAACTTCCGGGGATGCTCCTCTTTCTGATTGTCCATGTGGTTTTCTGGCCAGGGATCTATATATTTGTATGGCGTGCTGCGATGCCGGGTTTCGTCACAAGCTTTTTAACAGACAATGACTTATTGGGTGGCTATAAGATCATTAAGGCGGTCAATAAAATTGAGCCGAAGTCTTTTACCCTGATTCAAAATATCCAAGAGATTTTTGGCGGGTTGCGCTTTTCTTCCATCCCATATGCCATGTTCATAATGATGATCTCGTTGTTCGGCTTCAAAAACCCTGCGCAAGATGTAAAGCGCAAACAGGTTTGGTTCATGCTGGTAAATTTTGTTGTGCTTACCGCCATCCACATCTATGCGGCAGTCGATAACAATGTTTTCCTTTATAGTTTCCCGGCATACCTAACGTTCTTCGCTCCAATGTTACTCATCGGGTTCGCCCTTGCTTACCCATACCTTGGCGATCAGGTCGGCTTTCTTAGAACACTTTTTGGTTTGGCACTCGTTTTGGTACTTTTTAGCGGGGTAGGGCTGCATATTCATAAAGCGATCTCAGACCCGATCATCAACTCAGCCCTTCCGCGCTTTTCAAATGGCTGGTTCAGCGATGGCTCTGTGAAGGTTTGGCAGCTAGTTGTAAATAAATTTGGCATTGAGAAGCCAGCCCAAGGGTACATATTCTCAATATTGGGTGGATTGGCTTTAGGATTCGCCTTCGTTTTGCTCGTATTCGTAATCTGGAAATTCATCCCTCGGATTTCGAAACACTCATTTATCTTCGTTCTGCTGCTCAGTTTGGTTGGTTTTTCTACGATCCTTACACCCACTCCCATCTTTTCAATTTCTGAGGTAAACAACCAATGTGATGATGACGCCATTGCTACCTTTGAACGAGCAAGTCTGCAGTTGAGCGAAAAAATACCCGCTGCTTCAACAGTGTTTTGGGATACTGATAAATCACCATCACCGGCGATGTTGCTCTACCTTAAAGATGTGAATTTATTCCCCAGTCAACTAAATGGCCGTTTTTACCTGAAAAAAGAAGAAAATTTCCCGGGCGGTCTACCTCCTTTTGCATGGTCTAAAAAGATCGCCTTGGAATGGCTGAAGGGATCTGATTTTGTTGTTCTCAACGAGAAAACTGTAAAGGATTGGGACGCGTTTTTATCCACCAGTCAGCAACCGGTCTACCAACAAGTTAATCATACCGACCTAACCTATTCCTGCGACCATACCTCCTACGTATTGATCTATAAAAAAGCGAAATAAACTCTTTGCATATGAATCAAAAAGCTTCGATCAGGTAATGATCGAAGCTTTTTTGTTTTCAAAATTTTTGATGAACCAGGCGAAACGTTATCCCTTGAGTTTCGCGCCGCATGTTCGGCAGAATTTATCGCCGGGTTTGCTGCGGTTCCCGCATTCCGGGCAATGCGCCGCGGAGGATGGATCGGCAGCGCTCGGAATGTTGCTGGTACCTCGATTGGTGTGCCGCTTGCGACTGTCGCCAGATTCACCACTGTTTCTTCCCGAGGTGAAATACAGGAAGCCGGCAACGATCAGAAACAACGCTCCTAAACCGCCAAGGATCCAAGGCAGGTAATCGAGGAAGTTGCCGCTAGGGCTGCTCACCGGCGCGGTGTTATTGGCGGAAACTTGTAAAAAGGAGGTGCTTGGATCATTGGTCTCGCGTGTATAGCTAAATTTGTAAATGATCTTTTCACCGTTTTGAACATCGATCTTGGTATCGCTGCTAACAGCGAAACCCTCGGGATCATTCATCGGCGCGCTAAGAGCAGGCGCCATCTTCAAGTCGGCGGATTGTAGCGGTTGCCTCAGCTCAAATTGGAAAGTGCCGATCGCGCCATCACCATTCCATTGATAGGTGTAATCGCGGGTTTTGTCGGTCTTCTTGATCGCGTCATAAAACTCGATCTGAATGAACCGAGATTTTGCAGTAAGGGTGATCGTGGAGAACGCATCGCCATTTTTGAATTGATAATCTACTCCGGCATCGGATACGGTTTCAAAGGAGTCGCCAACAGCGATCGTCCACAAACGCTCAACGGTGGAAGGAACGCGTAGCTCGATCTCTGCAGGCAGAGTTGTCTTTTGGGAAAGTGAAAGCCTGTAGATCACAAGTGCTTGGTCATTGTCAAATTCCGGCCAAATGCTAACCGCGACCGAATCGTAATCCAAATTTGCTTGGGCTTGCGCCTTAGCGGGGGTATTTGAAAAGAGAAGAGCTACTAGTGTAAGAAAAACAAAAAACCTTCGCATTGTTAATTTGCCTCCGAAAATTTATTCGATTAATTCATTATAATGATTTGGTGTACTTTTTCCTGAGAATTTTATCAGTCTTTTTCGCACAGTAACTTTTTGCCCGCATTTATTGATTAATATGTAACGAAGGATCCTGTGAAAATATTCTTGCTCGATAAAGAAACCCTGTTTCGTGACGGTGTAAAAAGCTTGCTGACTGCCGCTGGGCATTCGGTGAACTGTTTTTTGGATGACTTTGCGCTGATCGATCAGGTCAGATCCTTTTCGCCGGAAGTAATTTTTATGGAGCCTATGATCTTCAGCGGTGATCCAAATGCTGTGCTGATCAGCCTAAAGGAAAGTATGCCTGGGGTGAAAGTAGTTTTCATCACCGCGGACGAAAAGCACGCCCGCATTGTCGACGCAATTCAGGCGGGTGCTGACGGTTATCTGTCCAAGCATATTGATTCAGTAGATTTTTTTGAGATGCTCGAACGGCTAAAACGCGATGAGCCGGCGATCACCCCCGCCATTGCCGATCTTCTCTTTAAAGTGTTGCGCAAGCGGCCAGGGGCCGGTCACGCTCTCTTGACCGAGATTGAACGTAAGGTGATTACCCATGCCGCCGAGGGCTATTCCAATGCCGCCATCGCGGTTTCAATGGGCATCAGCGAGAACACCGTAAAATTCCATTTAAAAAAAGTAAACCAAAAGCTGCACACTACCAATCGCACAGAAGCGGTGATGGTAGCTTTGCAAAACGGATTAATAATTAAGAGTGGGACAAATAACTACCCTTAAAGGTAGTAAACTCCCTTGAATAAACTACCCGTAAAGGATAAAATAATCTATCATTTGGCAGATTGTTTAATCTATTTTTAATGTTTATACTTGTGGAATAATTCACAAACTTATTATGATGAACTTTTTAGTAATTTCTGATCATTCAATTATGATGGACGGCATCATTTCCCGGTTAAGTTCCGCCAGGGAAGATGTTGTTTTTCATGTTGGCAACAGAACAGAGAGTTTGATCTCGCAAGTGAGCCAGTATCACCCTGATGTGGTGATCATCGATAAAGAGGATATCAACGATTCTGGGTATTGCAGTTTGAACGCCCTTTTCAACGCCTATCCAAATATGATGTTGGTTGAGATCGATCAAAATACTGCTGAACTGCAGATCATCGGCAGCCAGCAGATCCAACCCAAGGGATTTTCAGACCTTATGCAGTATTTGGTCACAGTTTCAAGCAACGAAGCTTCATTTCACAATTCGGTAAATTTGGGATCGATCTAATATGCGCATAAAAACTGCCCTTCA
>CAZSLN010000083.1:0-273 GCA_964607645.1 uncultured Anaerolinea sp. | reverse complement strand
TTGGTTTTATCCAGTGGGTTGGTCCAGCCTGTATTTGCCGGCCCATTGGCGCAAGACCCCACGCCCCAACCCGAGGATGGAAATCCGCACCGAGCCGGCGATTGTTTGGGCTGCCATGGTTTGCCCGGAATGAAAGGCCAAGCTTCCAATGGGGATGTTGTTTCCCTTTATATAGTTCCTTCCGACCACGAAGAAAATTTCCACACCCAAGCCGGCGTTGGCTGCAAATTCTGCCACACGGCCCAAGGTGAATACCCCCACGCCACCTCTTCC
>CAZSLN010000082.1:0-11138 GCA_964607645.1 uncultured Anaerolinea sp. | reverse complement strand
AGCAGCGTAGCCAGCGCTAAAACAGCCAAAATATAGCTCATCATTTTACCGATCGCCGGCAGCCACCCCTCAAATAGAAGTGCTGTGGTGGTTAGGTCATTGCTGCCCCAAAAACTGAGCTGGTTCTTTAGGTACTCTAAGTACCAATTGTTAGAAAAAAGAAAAGACAGCACGATCAATAACAGAACTGTCAGTACGAAACCACCCAACACCCCGCCCCGTTGGTTGCCAAGTAGCCATAAAAAATACGTAAAGAACATGATGCCAAAGATCTCAAAATTAAAAAAGGCAAGCGCGAGCAAAACGCCAGCATACTCGTCACTTTGTTTTTCAACCATATACAAACTGAGCAACAACAAAAAGACCTGCAGAAGCACTTCAGAACCGGTATTGATGCTCGCGTAAAAAGGCTGCCAAACCAAAAAGAAAACAACAAGGATCAAAGTGAAAAACCAAGATTCTTTTCGTTCCATTTTCATAAGGCTTAGCACAACCACTCCAGCCAGTGAAAACTCCAATAGCATCAACCATATCGAGCCAGCGATCCCTATGTCTTGTATCCAAGAGAATGGCAGCATCAGCAACAGGTTCCAAAGTGGCAGGTGTAAATTGCGTAACCCCTCGGTAATGCCGCCCTGCTGAATGATCAGCCTGGTTGAGTTTGCGTAGGTTTCCGCCGAATAGGGTGAGAAACCATCATAGATGAACCGCTGTAAGCTATTCCAGTTCAAAACAAAATCAGTCAACGCGAATCTACCCACCATGAAGTAGCTATTGAGGAAGAAGAACCCAGCCAGCCCTAAGGCGATCAGAGCGAAGAGGATCAGGTATTGCCAAATATCAGATTCGTTATCATTCATATCAATTAAATTTCCAATATAAGTTAGCCAGCTTATCGTTCCGCGGTGATCACGAAACGAAAGATCGGGCGAGTTGGTGAATACCGCGCTGCCTCAACAAAACCAGCTTTGCGAAACGCACCCGGAAGTCCCATGAAAACAAACGCGTCAGGCGATCGTCCGCCTTTCGCTTCTGTCGGGTATCCTTCCACTATATTACCACCCATTGTTTTTACATAGTCTATGCCCGCCAGCAAGAGGGCAACGGTCACGCCCTTGTGACGATAGTTTTTTCGTGTGAAGAAACAGGTGATCGACCACACCGGTTGCTCATCGATCGGTTTTAATACCCGAGAATGCGCCAACCGGTCGTAGCTTCCCCGCGGTTCGATCGCCATCCACCCAACAGCCAGTTCACCGTCAAAGGCGATCAGCCCTGGAACAACGCCGCTTTCCACCCAGCCTTTTTGCGCCAACTTAGCGTCATCTCCAGCCAGAGCCCTGTACTCTTTCAGCGGCAGTTTCCAATACGTACACCAACAACCAGCGCAAGCGCCCTTCGGTCCAAAAAGGTCCTCAAAGGCAGGCCAAGTTGCCGCTGTTAGCGGTTTTGTCTCGATCAGATTAGCCTCACGGAATGATAAGGTTCAATTTACCAGGGTGGATCTTGTATTCCACCTCGGTAGCCGCGAAGGAAAACAACTCGCCATCAGTATGCGCCGGCGAAGGATTAAGCAGTTTCACCTTCAACCAAGAAGTATCAAACTCAAACATACCTTCGGTCTCAACATAGCTTCCCTTATCAGGGTTCATTGTCTTTGGTAGTAAGGCGAACATGCCCCTTCGATTGGCGCGATAACCATACACAATGGTCAGTTTGCCGTCATCAAGCTTTGCATGCGGCCCCATATAAAAAATACCGCCAGAGCGAGGACCATTGCCCACGTACACCAGCGAGGTTGGCCCGGTGTAGCTGCCGCCATCCCATTCCATCTCAACATCCCACCGCGGCCTATCCATGATCGCCATCACAGCGGCCACTAAGTACCGCGCGATACCCTTGATCCACATGATCTTGTTCTGAATGACAGTAACATAAGGCTCGAGCCCAAGCGCGCTATTGTTGGCAAAGTAAATATCATTGGCTTGCCCAAGATCAATCGGTTTGGTTTTTCCGTCCTTCAACACCTTAACCGAAGCAGCCAAGTCAAAAGGCAGCCCAAAGGCATAAGCAAAATCGTTCGCCGTCCCCAGTGGGATCACTCCCAAAGTGGGTATCTTATCCATCGGAACAGCATGCGCCATGGCATTGACGATCGCTCCGATCGTTCCATCCCCGCCGGCGGCTATAATGGTAGTATACCCATCAGCAATGGCCTGCCGGGTAAGTTCAGGTAGGTGGTCCTTATGCTCAGAGATCGAAAGATCATAGGCTACGTTGAGTTCTTTCAATGCCGCTTCTGCGATCGCCCAGCGTTTTTGGGCATTCCAGCGGTTGCTAAATGGGTTTAGGATGATCTTAATGGTCATATCGATTTACCAAGCCTTTTCAAGGTTACCTTTTTCATCTTCGCGAACAGGCTGCCATAACAAGCAAACCAATTTCACGTCAATATCCGTTTTCTTCGGCGCGATCTCAATGCTCTCAATTTCATCGCTCGCCGAGATCAATTTTACTTCCAGGTTGGCGATCTCAGTTGTTAATTCTTCTTCCAGATCAGCGATGATCTGCTTATAAGCGTCCAGCGTTTCTTCAGCGCGTTTCACATCCCCACCCTGCTGCATCGACCGGCTAACCCCGCGAATCGCGGTGCTAGCTCTTCCCAAATTGGTTCGGCTCGCAACCTTACCACCAGTGAACGCCCCTAACAAGGTAGCCCCAAAGCTGATCGCGGTTTGCATTTTGGCACTATTCGCTTGGTCTTTCTCACGCTCTATGGCTTGCTCAGCCTTGCGTACTTTCTCCTCAGCGGCATTGATCTTGATCTCATATTTTTTCCGCAGCGCCTCAATTTGTTCATCGCGAGCCTCGCGGGAGGTCTGTTGAATGCGCAGCTTAAAATCGCGTTCTTCTTCGTCTTTTTTACTGTATTGGTTGGATTTTTTGTTATAGAAAATAGAACAGGATAGATTGGCGTAAGCCCACTTCACAACATTTTTTTCCCATTCGCTATAATTTTTTGCGTCGCTCAAATCGCTCGGCACTTCCGCAAAACCAACCCCATCCTCCGCCTTCGATTCCAAGTCTTTCACATTGAAATCCAGCCGCTCAGCGTCATTCCAATCCACCGAGATCACGCCATCAGATACGGCGGCGGTAATGGAAAGGTTCTCAGTTTCCTCAAATTTCGATTTCACATCCGCATAACGAACATTCATATTGCTGTACAACAAAGGTTGGTAGCTCACGCCCTCGGTTTTGCCGCGCACAGGTAAGTAAAGCTGCTTGATCGCGGACGATAACGCCGGCGGTGCGCTATTCGCCGAGCCACCTAACACGGCCGCCTTAGCGACGGCAGCCGATGCCTTTCCAGCGGCGGGCGTCGGGCTTTGCCCCAACTTCAACGGATCCATCAACTTTTTGATCTGATTACGGGTAAGCGGTCCAGCCAAGTAGCTGAGGCACCAACGGGTTTGGAAGATGACCGGCGCGTTGTCGTGTACGTTGTTCATCACAAAAACGCGGTTATCCAAGCCCGAGAGGATCTTATCCATTTCAGCCCGATCGAAGGAAGCCCCTTGCGAAGCGGAAGCGCCTTCCAGCCCTTCCAGCATCTTCATCTTATCCCGTTCCGTTTGCAACCTGCCAATAAACCAAGTACCGATATTGGATAACCCCTTATAGTCAATATCAACAGGGTTTTGCGTAGAAAGCACCAATCCCAAACCAAACGCCCTCGCTTGTTTTAACAGCGATAGCAACGGCTTTTTGGATGGAGGATTTGCTACCGGAGGAAAGTACCCAAAGATCTCATCCATATACAGTAGCGCGCGCAAACTGGTTGTGCCCGATTGCCCCCTCACCCAACCCAAAACTTGGTTGAGCAACAACGAAACAAAGAACATACGCTCGTTATCATTTAGATGCGCGATGGAGAAAATGGCAACCCGCGGTTTGCCATTGCGGGCATACAAAATATCGCCGATCTCCAACGCGTCGCCTTCCAACCATGCCGCGAACCCAGGGGAAGCGATCAAGTTGTTCAACGCCATCATCAGCGAGAATCGTTCTTTTTCAGGGTAAAAAGATTCCAGATCCAGCACACCGATTTTTTTGAAAGGTGGTTTTTGGATGGCTCCGATCAAGATCGGCAGATCCACATCCTTCCCTTGCCGCCACATATCACTAAAAATGGTCGAGAGCAAAATATGCTCGCGGCTGTTGATCGGGTCAGCGTCGATGTTGATCAATCCAAGAATGCTGGAAACAGTAGAGCTAACCTTTTCCTGAAACAATTCCCCATCTTCCACCAGATCAGCTGCCGGGGCAGAGAGCGTTTTGAGAATAGAAACCTGTTTGCCGGCGGTAGACCCAGGGGTGTAGATCACCATATCCACGGCATTGCGCAGCTTCGAAATGCGCTCCTTGGTTTGGCCCCATTCGCCAAGCCCCTTCTCCCACAAAGCCGCCTGCGCCTTGGCATGATTCTCCAAGGTCAAGTTCTTCTTGTTAGCGTCATCCGGGTTCACCCACGGCAAAAATTCTTCCGGCTGCAGGTTCGGGAAGTTCAGAAGCAAATTGGTAAGATCGCCCTTAGGGTCGATCAGGATGGTGGGGATATTATCGATAGCGGCTTCCTCGATCACACCGATGCACAAGCCAGTCTTGCCGCTGCCGGTCATCCCCACCGCCAAGGCGTGGGTCAGCAGGTCTTTTGAATCATACAAAACCAGGTTTTCATTGATCTTGTGTGTTTCCAGATCAAATTCTTTTCCAAGATAAAAAACACCTAACTTTTCATAATCGATCATTGTCAACACTCCTAATGTCACTGAAGGGATTTTTTCGGTTTTGATAAATTATAACGATTAACCCCCGTCAATCCAAATTTTAAAATTATCTTAGGAAGTTTAGGAAAAAAGCCAGCATTCCCCCCCATTCATCCAAACCACCCACGGATCGAGATAACCTCACCGTAGTGGCTCGGCACGACGAGCCCAGTTAGCGCCAGCCAACCGCCCTTCCACCCCAACCGCCATTCCAAATTGTTAATACGAATTTTCCGCCTTGTGTTATACTACAGACAACTTAGGTAGACTTTATCTGTCCTTTGGGCAGTTTTTTGTTTAAGAAAAGTAATTATCAACACACGTTTAGAAACGAGGATCTAACAATTTAATGTCAGAAAAATTAAGAATCATTCCCCTGGGTGGATGGGGGGAAGTGGGCAAAAATATGCTTGCCTACGAGTATAACGGTCATATCCTGATCGTCGATACCGGTATGATGTTCCCCGAGAACGATATGATCGGCATCGATTACATCATTCCCGATTTCGATTATCTCACCGGCAAAGAACACTTGGTCGATGGCATCGTCATCACCCACGGTCACGAAGACCACATCGGGGCAATTCATCACGTATTACAACGCATTCACGCCCCCATTTTCTCAACCGAACTCACCCTCGGCTTGGTCGATGTAAAACTCGCCCGCGCCGGCCTTAGCGGCAAAGCGGACCTTCGCAAAGTGGCCGCCGGCGACAAAGTTCAGATCGGCCAGTTCACCGTCGAATTCTTCCACGTCAGCCACTCTATCCCGGATGCTGTTGGCCTCGGCATCACCACAAAAGCCGGCTTGGTCGTTCACACCGGCGATTTCAAGTTCGATCAAACCCCCGTCGATGGCTGGCCCACCGATTTTGCCAAACTCACCGAGTTCTCAACTCGCGGCGTAGATATCCTTATCAGCGATTCCACCAACGCCGAAAGGCGCGGCTGGACCCCCTCCGAAAAGGTGATCACCCCCGCTCTTGAGGAATGCTTCAAGAACGCCACCGGCCGCGTCATCGTTGCCACCTTCGCTTCGCAGATCTCGCGCATCCAACAGATCGCCGATGTCGCCATGAAGCACAAGCGCAAGATATCCTTCGTCGGAACCAGCATGGTTGATAACTCCAAGATCGCCCGCAACCTCGGCTATCTCATCATCCCAGATGATTCCATCGTCCCCATCGATACCGCCCTCAAGCTGCCCAACGATAAGCTCACCATCATCTGCACCGGCTCCCAAGGCGAACCCTCTTCCATCATCGGCAGGCTTTCCGCTGGCTCCAACCGCCAGTTCGATCTTCAAGCCGGCGATACCGTCATCCTCTCCGCTCACCCCATCCCCGGCAACGAGGAAGCGGTCAGCAAGACCATTAACCGAATGTTGCGCATTGGCGCCGATGTCATCCACGGTGGCATCGCCCCAGTTCACGTTTCCGGCCACGCCAGCCAAGAAGAACAAAAGCTGATGATCAGCCTCGTTCAGCCCCGCCACTTCATCCCAATGCATGGCGAGCTGCGCCAACTAAAGGCGCACGCCAAGCTCGCGGTGGAGATGGGCATCCCCGAAAAAAATATTCTGATCGTTGAAAATGGTCAGGTCGTCCAATTCGAAAAGAAAAAGCTCTCCCTCGGCGAGCGCATCCCCGGCGGATACATTGTCGTAGAAGGTGGTATTCTCGGCGAAAGCAATCCATCCATCCAAAAGGAACGCGAACTGCTCGCCAAATCGGGCATATTCATAGTCAACCTAAGCATCGATAAATTTACCAATCGCCTGCTAGATGACCCCGAAATTCTAACGCGCGGCTTTATCGCTTCCGATGATGCCATAAGTTTGATCGCCGGCGTAAAAAAGCGCGTTATCGATGTGATTCACACCGGTAATATGAGCGTAGAACGAGATATTGTGGATGTCGTCAAGACCTTTATCTACAACGAAACCAAACGCCGCCCAATGATCTTCGTAACCATGACCCGCGGCTAATCCCCGCGAAGCAACAGCCGCGCGATCGAGCGATCCACCTTGCCCATTGGGTACTTGTGCAGATCCTCCATCGCCACCCAAGCGGTATTTTCCCCCGCTTCAACCAAACCAACCGAACACACCCATATCACTTCCGTAACATGGAAGTGACTATAGGTGTGTTTTATTTTGCCCACTTTCCGCATCGGCTCCACATCCAGCGAGTATACCTTTTTCATCTCCGCCATGAACTGCCCAAGGTCGCCCTCCGGGCACTCCACAGCCGGGAACTCCCATAACCCTCCCAACAAGCCCTTTTCCGGCCGCTTCACGATCAAAACCAACTCGCCCCGCTTTGCCGCGCAAGCCAGCTTGCTTCGTGTCGGGATAGCGGCAACCACCCCCCGCACCGGCCTCGACTCAGGGTCGTTGATGCTGCCGCAGTGCGCTGTCAAAGGGCATTCCGCGCACTTCGGCGAACTCGGCAGGCAGATCGAAGATCCCAGATCCATCAACGCCTGATTAAAATCACTCGACCTCCCCGCCGGCAAGATCTCCATCCCCACTCGCCGTACATCGCCCAAAAATTCCTTACTACCCAGCGTTGCCCCTATATCAAACAACCGCGATAACACCCGCGACAAATTACCGTCCACCGGCAAGGTATCCTGATCAAACGCGAAGCTGGCAATGGCGGCGGCGGTATAAGGCCCGATCCCCGGCAGCTTCGCCAACCCCTCCACCGATCTCGGAAACTCTCCGCCATGCTCATTCACCACCACCCGCGCCGCCGCACTAATATTCCTGGCTCGGCTGTAGTACCCTAGCCCTTCCCAGGCGTGCAAAACCTGTTGCAGGTCCGCCTTGGCCAGCGCATCAACGGTAGGGAACAATTCCATCCAACGCGAATAATAAGGAATGACCGTATCCACCCGCGTCTGTTGCAGCATGATCTCCGAGATCCATACCTTATACGGATCCTTCACATCACGCCAGGGCAGCACCCGCGCGTTTTTGGCGTACCATTCCAATAGTTTTGCTGCGATCAAATCGGTATTTGCCATTTTATAAAAAAAGAGCCCTGAATAGGGCTCTGCGTCTTCAAATCATCCTCGGGCTAGAACTGGAAACCCTTTTTCGCTTCCACCACTTTTTGGTCATAATTGCTGATGTAATCAAAAAGACGGCTCTTCAGCGATGTCCAATCGTGCGAGTTCAAAATGCGCTGCGCGTCCGGCAAATCCGGCGCTAACAAAGCCACCTGAATTTGCGGGTACTCGCCATAAATGGTTGCCCACGCTTCCGCCGGACGCAACCCTAACTTTTGTATTCCCGGGATAAATTCGCGAATAACGAACTCATAATAATCGCTCTCCTTCTCAGAAGAAATATCCCAAGTCATCAATAATTTAACTGTCATTATTCCTCTTTCGAAGCCCCGTTTCGGTTCACATCCAACACCACCACTTTGGTATCCTCACCCAAATTGGCGCGGGTCACTTTTAGGCTTGGCACCGATTCCATGGTAGCGATACCCATTTCCTTCAAGAACTTGGTGATCGGGTCCAATTCCAACTTAGATCCCTCCACTGCGTAATGCATCGGGATGACGATGTTTGGCTCAAGCAGCGATACCACTTCAGCCGCCTTCGAGGCATTTAGGCTATTGCCTCCGCCCACCGGAACCAGCAAAATGTTTACGTTGCCGAGGGTTTCAATTTCCGATTGCGTCGGTATCTGGGTAACATCACCCAGGTGCACCACGGTCAGCCCGTCAAAATCGAAATGGTACAGCACGTTCTTCGAGTCGCCGGCTTTTTTGCTTTCGGTCATCACACCGGTGATAAAAACGCCACCGATCTCAAACTCGCCCGCGCCGGTCAACTTATGAACAGTACCCTTCACCGTGCTGGTGAAGTTATGCCCGGGGGCATCGTGGCTAATGGTAACAATATCAGCCTTCAACTTAAGCGGTTCAAAACCAACCGCTTCATGATCAAATGGGTCAGTCACGATCGAGGACATTCCTCGCTCAATGAATCGAAAACATGAGTGTCCGTACCATACGATTTCCATATTTATTTCTCCGTGTTCTATTATACCTTTTTGATCGCGGGGTGTTTGTTAAACTTTAATATGAAACCGAAAAGAGGCGACCCATTTTCTTAAAAATTTCTTCGCTGCGCTTCGGGGCTATCAAATCACCTTAGTTCGTGCTACAGTTAATACAGACAAAAGATCTTCATCAAATAGATTTGGAGGTTGCTATGGTACTCTCTGAAAAGATCCGTTTGTTCAACATTCTCCTCGCCGATGATGGCACCGATAACATGCGCGCCGCCATCCAGTTTTTAGCCGAACTCCCCCACGAAAAGGATTGCGCCGTTAACGCCCTACGGGTATTCACTCCCACCGAAGGCTCCGAGTTCTCGCGGATAGAAGCCGAAACACAACACACCCGCAACTACCTCAAAAGCCGCCACTTCCACTACAGATCAGAACTGATCCAAGGCAACCCATCCGAGATCATCATCCAACACGCCGAAAGCTCCACGCCCGATCTGGTTGTGCTGGGTAGCAAAGCCACTGGTAAATTCGCCGGCTTGCTCGGCAACGTCGCATCAGATGTGGTCCACTCCGGCAAATGGCCTGTCCTCATCGCCCGCGAGCCCTACACTGGCCTCAAGAAAGTGTTGCTGGTCACCGATGGCTCCGACGCCAGCCGCAACACCGCTCAGTTCCTCGAATCCTTCCCCATGATCCCAACCACAGAAGTCGTTATCCTGCACGTGGTGCAGCCGGTACAGGTAACCTACCCTATCGAGCCTGCCGGCATGGCCATCGCTACCCTCTCGCCCGAAGAAGAAGAGCGCATGAACATGGAAAACATCGCCGAAGGCGAAAAGTTCCTTACAACCGCCCGCGCCCTACTCCCCTCCCTGCCAAATGTGCGCACCCACCTGCTCATCGGTGACCCCGTCGAGCAGATTGTCCATTTCATCAAGCAAGAGCAGATCGACCTATTGGTCTGCGGCTCACGCGGCATCGGCAATTTTGCCGGCTGGCTGCTTGGCAGCATCTCGCGTGACCTGGTCCGCCTTGCCCCCTGCTCGGTCTTGGTCTACCGCAGCTAAAGGCTTGCTTCACAAAAAGAAAAGGCCAGGGTGCAAAACCCTGGCCTTGTTTTTTCTTACGCCGTTACCGATTGCTTTTTGGTAACAAGATCTTTAATGGCAAACGGCATATACAATATCGTAAAGGTCGCCAACCCGATCAACTCCAAAAAGGGAATATAGTAAGGCCACACCGGCAGCAGATCGATCAACGATGCCGTTGGCGGTTTGTGGTTGATGAACAAGTAATTGCTGCCCAACCCCAAGTTGATAACGAACACCACCGCCATATAAATATTAGCAACCACCATCACCCGCAGCAAACTCTTCCAGGTAGGCCTATACCCCTCCACCACGGTCATCCAAACAGCGCTAAGGATCAGCAAACTGTGGTTGGTAAAGGTTTGGATATAACGGAAATGCGGAAAGCCATAAATGCCCGATTCAGGGGTAAGCACAGCCTGCAACGCCCCGCCAATGCCCATAAAATACACAAACGGGTAGATCGATTCATTCTTCGTGATCAGCATATAGCCGGAAAGCCATATCAATATACTGCACATATGCAGTGGTAGCATCGTATCCATCGTCCACATACCGTTCACAATGTTCCACAAATGCCAGCTGCTTTCGATCGTCCACAACCCGATCGCCATCACTACCCTCACCCGCTTTTTCGAAGTTTCCCCGATGTTCTTGGCGTTAAACACCGCCACAATAGCAGCCAAAAGAACCAACAGCGAAACAAGGTGGGCGGTCCCAAACAAAACAAATGGCGCGCCGGTGTAATCTACAACAAAATAGGAACCAATATCCATGTGAAAATATCTCCTTTACCAAATGGGCCAGCGATTTTGATTAGCTTTTTTTCTTAGCGATCAGTTCGATCTCAACCAGCGCGTTCATCGGCAGCCCAGCCACCGCCACCGTCGTGCGTGCCGGGTAAGGCGCCGAAAATTGTTCCAAATAAACCTGATTCATACCAGCAAAATTGCTCATACTGGTCAAATAAACATTCACCTTCATCACATCATCCATCCCTAACCCAGCCGCCTCCACCACCGTTCGCAAGTTCCTAAAAGCCTGCCGGGTTTGTTCAGCTATCTCCCCCGCCACCAACGTGCCGGTAGCCGGGTCTATCGGGGTCTGGCCCGAACAATAAAGCAGGTCCCCTGCCCAAACGGCCTGCGAGTAAGGGCCAATGGCCTTGGGGGCATCGTTGCTGTTCAC
>CAZSLN010000081.1:0-11219 GCA_964607645.1 uncultured Anaerolinea sp. | reverse complement strand
GGAACCACATTGGGCTTTTTGGCTTCGGCGCTAGTGCCCACCTGATGCTGCAGGTTTTGAAAGAAAGATCCTGCCGAGTATCTGTTTTCACTCGGTCAACAGCGCACCAAAACCATGCTATTGAGTTGGGAGCTGATTGGGTTGGGATGCCGGATCAAAAACCCCGAGACCCTCTTGATAACGCGATCCTCTTTACACCAGCCGGAGAATCAGTTGTCCGCGCTTTAGAGATGCTTCGAAATGGCGGCACGGTGTCGATCAACGCCATCCATATGAGTGATATCCCCTCGATCCCATACGATTTACTTTATGGCGAAAAAACCATTACCAGCGTAACCAATGCCACCTATCAAGACGCATTTGAATTTCTTGCTTTGGCAGAAAAGATCAACTTGAAAACCACTATAAAACTGATCTCCTTTGATGAACTCAATACCGCGATGCGGGATCTTAAGAAAAGCGCGATAAATGGTGAAGCCGTATTAAAAGTTATTTGACATTTGTCACTATTTGATTATCGGTGTCATCGGTATAATTAAGTTGTTAGACAAATTTTTTCTTTCAATTTATTGGAGGTAACACATGACAGCCCAGATCATCGATGGAAAGCTCATCGCACAACAAGTTCGAGACAATGTAGCGGCAGAAGTAACCAAACGTACCGCCGCCGGAAAACCAAAACCCGTGCTCGCCACCGTGCTTGTCGGCGACAGGGTCGATTCAGCCACCTATGTTTCTGCCAAAGGAAAAGCCTGTCAGGAACTGGGTATGGGTTCAGTCAACCACCACATCCCCGCCGATGTATCTCAAGAAGACCTCGAGGAGTTGATCAAACAACTCAACTCGGACCCTGAAGTAAATGGTATTTTGGTTCAATTACCCTTACCCGCCCACCTCGATGAAGAACGTGTTTTGCAATTGATCAGCATCGAAAAAGATGTAGACGGTTTTTCGCCTATTAATATTGGCCGCCTTGCCCAAAAAGGACGCGAGCCTTTGTTTGTACCGTGCACCCCATTCGGCTGTATTTACCTGCTCGAACAGGCCGGCGTGAAGATCGATGGCGCGAACGCTGTCGTTCTTGGCCGCTCGAATATTGTTGGTATGCCCGCCGCGTTGTTGCTCATCAGCAAAAACGCCACTGTCACCGTCTGCCATTCTCGCACAAAGAACCTGCCTGATGTCATTCGCCAAGCCGATATCCTCATCGCAGCCATTGGCCGCGCCGAAATGGTTAAGGGCGATTGGATCAAGCCTGGTGCCGCTGTCATCGATGTTGGTATCAACTCCAAACCTGACGCTAGCAAGAAGAGTGGTTACCGCTTGGTAGGTGATGTCGATTACGCTGAAGCTTCGGAGGTTGCTGGTTTCATTACCCCTGTGCCCGGTGGCGTTGGCCCAATGACCATTGCTATGCTTATGAACAATACTCTAAGAGCAGCTCAGATCCAACAAGGCTAATTCCTCAACATTATTACGGTGAATTGTTACAGGGTGTTCCGATTTGACTGGAACACCCTGTTTTTTTCGTGTAAAATTCTATTTTATTCTTTTGGAGGCACAATGCTTGAATTATTCACAATAGAAAATCTGATCGCTTTGTTAACCCTAACGGTGCTTGAGATCGTATTAGGTATTGATAACATCGTATTTATATCCATCCTGGCAGATAAGCTTCCTAAAGCTGAGCAACACAAAGGACGACAACTAGGATTGGCAATCGCGCTCATTACCCGCGTACTACTGCTTCTTTCGATCAGCTGGATCATGAGACTTGAAGAGCCACTCTTCCAAATTCTCACCATTGGCATAACCGGTCGTGACATCATTTTATTGGTCGGTGGTCTTTTCCTGATCGGGAAAAGCACAATGGAGATCCATGATAAATTGGAAGGAAAAACACACGAAGAATCTGGGAACGGTAAAGTAAAGGTATCCCTTACCGCGGTCGTTCTTCAGATCGGTCTGTTGGATATCGTCTTCTCGATCGATTCTGTGATCACAGCTGTAGGTATGGCAAATAACATTGAAATCATGATCACAGCGGTGATGATCGCTGTCGGCATTATGATGCTAGCCTCGGATAGTATTAGTGTTTTCGTAAATAACCACCCAACGGTCAAGATCTTAGCTCTCAGTTTCTTGCTCCTAATTGGTACATCCCTCCTTGTTGAAGGGCTACATCAGGAAATCCCAAAAGCTTATATATATTTCGCTATGGCGTTCTCAGTATTTGTGGAATTGCTAAATATGAAGGTGCGCGAGGGGAAGCCTGTAGAATTGCATCAGCAGTTCGAGGAAGCAACCAAAAAATAAACTGAGTTCTGTTTTATGAGGAACCAAATAATACTAGCAGGTCATTCACATTCGTTCCAGTTGGACCTGTTTTCAATAAGGAATGGGTTTCTTCAAGATAATGATAAGAATCATTTTTTTGAAGGAACCCATCTTCGTTTAATAGTAGCTTATCGGCTCGTTGCTTTGTGAACATTGAAATAACAGCTCCTGCCGCGTCGGTAGGGCCATCTTCACCATCTGTGGCAAGTGTTATTAGAATTTGGTTAGATGATATTTTGCTTGCCAATAACAACGCTAAATGTTGGTTACGCCCCCCTTTTCCGGCGCCATTGATCTTCACTGTCGGCTCACCCCCCTGCAGGATACAATAGGACTCACCTGAGGGAAGGCGACGAATTTCATGTTCCACCTTTCTCCAAAAATCCTCAGCAACTATGTTCACATCGGCTGTGAACTTTTCAGGTATCAGGATCGTCGCGAAACCTTCTAAATTAGCCTGCTCCGCGGCGGCGTAGAGCGCTACATCATTATCGCCAATGATGGTATTAAGAACATCTGGAAAAGTTGTTGGAGGTTGTCCCATTGGCTCTGGCTTGATGAGGAAATTAATGATATTGACAGGGATGGTGGAAAGCAGGTTATATCTTTCCAAGCAGCTCATCGCGTTTGCCCGTGTGCCACCATCGAAAACAGTTGGGCCCGAAGCGATGATATCTAGTGGGTTTCCGATCACATCTGAAAGGATCAGGCTTATGACCTGAGAAGGACCGCACCATTTCGCCAAACCACCGCCCTTCACCTGGTCAATCTGTTTTCGCACAGTATTCATTTCTTGAATCGTTGCCCCGCAACCCAACAGCGCAGACGTTAGTTCCCTGATATCCCCCAGGGTGATATTTTCTTCCGGCAACGTGATCAGGGCGGAACCCCCTCCGGAAATGAGAAAGATCACCAGATCATCCTTGTGACAATCCGATAAGAACGCCTTCATCTTTTTTCCAGCTTCAAGACTGCCCTCGTTGGGAACCGGATGCCCGCCAATAACCTGTTCGATTTCGCTTGGTAAACCAGAGAATTTGTGCTTCAAAACCAATAGCCCAACATAATCCAAGCCAGCCAACTGCCGGGAAGCCGCCACCGCCATCTTTCCGGCGGCCTTGCCTATTCCCACAAGCTTGATGCGGCGCACTGAATTCAGGTTGATGGATCGTATAGGCCTGACCACTCCTTCACGCGAGAAGACCATCAGTTCATTACCGACCCTTCTAAAGTGTTTTGATATAACCTTCTCGGGAAGCACTGAATTGATGGCTGCGTTGAGGATCTTTCTTACCACTAAATCTTGGGGAATATCCGCTAAACCCTCTTTAAAAAAATCAACTTCCATGGATCAATAAGAACCTTGGAAATATTTCGAGATCAGGCTAGTGAGGTCCGCGTTCGTATTCGCGCGTAGAATCCGGAAGAAATCCTCAGGGGTAGCTATCTTTCGCTCCATTCCGCTGGCATATTGGCGCAGGAATGCAAAAAAGGCTTCATCTCCCATAAGCACCCGCAGATCTTCCAGAAATTTAGCCCCTTGACGATAGGTTGCATTAGTGTAAGGAGTAAAACCTTGATAGGTGAAAATATCCTGGTCGATGAATCCGCTCGGTTCGTAAAAGTTGATCCGGGTAAACCACCACCAATCAACTAATTCCGGGTAATAATTCTCATAATATAACTTTTCACAATAGGTTGATAAGCTTTCATCCATCCAAGGATGTATAGCTTGATCGTTTGCGACCGAGGCGAACCACCATTGATGGCAAGTCTCATGGGCTGCCACAAGAATCAGGTACTGGTTGGGGTTCCCATCGTAAAGATTATAAAAACTTTCGCTAAGGTAATACAATCCATCGAACTCCATCCCATCATCAAAATCACCCTGGACAGCACTCACGGATCTTCGATCGATTGGACCAAATAATTTGGTATACAACTGAATTGATTCAATGGTAGTCTTCAAAACCGCTTCTCCGCCGGTTTTGTAAGGCATAAAGTAGTAACTTTTTACCGCAATTCCGTCCGCATCCCCACTAGCAACCTGCATAGTTCTTCCCATCGAAAGTACAAAATCACGGCTATTGGGGAAAGAATAGGTATAGGTTGCATCAACCATTTCAGGTTGAGTACTGGACGCAATCGTAGGGATATTTTCAGTTTCTGTGAAAACGAATTTTAGGTTAATATCTGAAACTGGATAAACCAAGTGCTCACCATAAAAACCAGCGTTGTGCAACAACCAACCTTCTTTCGCATCGTATGGCACAACCATGGCGTACCAATCTGTGAGGTTCACTTGTTGGTCGGTTACACCAAAGATCTTTGGCCGTTCGATCTTTGGATCTCCTTGGGTAATCTCGGGCAGGGTTAGTTTAAATCGCACACCCAACTGAATTTGGTCCGCGTTAGGAAGAGCCAATCCCTTGATCAACAAGCGTTCACCGTCCAATTCAAACCCGTCGTGATTTGTTTTGTTTACAAAAACCTGAATCAACTCAAAAGTACCAGGTATGGCGTTTGGGGGTACTACAAGCAGAATGTCTTCGAGCTTTAATCCGGTTCCGTTGGTAAAGTTAATTTCTTCTTCCACCAATATTGTTTTAGCGTCATACTTCATCTCAGCGGTGATGTTATACGAGATGGTGTTGTTAGGATGCTCAACAGCTTGTTCGGGCTCAGTTCGTTCTGTAGGCAAGGGGGTTATGGTAGGTGCCGCTGTATTGGTTGGCAACGGAATGGAGGTGGGTCTCACTTCCGCTATAGAAATACACGATGTGAGGATACTTACAACAATCAGGTTGGAAAGTAATCTTCCGCGAAAATTCATAGACACCTACTGGTAATAAAAATAATCAGCAACCAGGTCGTTGATCGATTGGCCTGAATATGCCTGAATCAGGCTCAAAAAATCCTGGGTATTGGCGATGGAACCATTGAACTGGTTGTAATAACCCGCGATAAACTCGTAGAACGCTTGATCACCGATGCGTTGACGAACCAGGTGGATAAACTCAGCGCCATTAAAATAAACGGCATTAACATAATCAGCAAAATAGTTGAAGCTATAAATAGGTGAATCAACCCAACCAGCGGGGTTGTGTGAATACACTCGAAAATTCCACCACCACTGCAGCAAGTCGGGATAATTGTTTTCGAAGAAGATAAGTTCGGAGTAAGTAGCCATCGACTCATCAAGCCAAGGTTCAGTGGCCTGATTAGATGCCACAGCCCCGTACCACCACTGATGAGCCGTCTCATGGATGGCGATGACAGAAAGATTATTTTGAACAGAGCCATTATAGTATTTATAAAAACTGCTACTCAAAAAATACAAACCATCCGTTTCAAGCCCATCATTCAGCTCTGTCTCTACAACGGTCATCATCGTATGCGGATATGGACCAAAAACCTCGCTATAAGTGGCTATGGATTGGGTTGTCACATCCAACACACGACCGGCGGCAACAGCATCTTCGGGGAAGTAATAATGCTGAACTTCAACCCCGCCAGTAAAGGAGGACTGAACCAAGAAATCGTAACTCATTGATAAAGAAAAATTACGGGCATTGGTTAGTTCGTAATGCGCGGTACCATTATTTTGGGTATAGCCTGAGGATGCGGCCACAACGGGTTGGTTGTAAGGATCAGTAAAGCTGAGGTCTACGAAAAAATCAGCCTTATCGTAAACTAGGTTTTCACCAAAACCATAGGGGTCTGGCAGAACCCAGTTACCATTTTCAAATGGAGGTATGAAGGGATACCAATCAATAAGATTGGTTTGGCGAGTAGTGTAGCCAAAATTTTCCACTTTTGCCGAACTATAAGGCAGATCAATGGAATACCCCACCCCTATCTTGATCGTTTCTCCGGGAAGGATCGGTTGTAATAAACCTATAGTCAACCATTGGCCAGTGATATCATAACTCGCAGGCGCTAAGTCGTTAATTGCCACTTGCCCAAGAATGAACACATCCTTCCATAAGTTGGAATTTACACCAAGAACAATATTCTGAAGAGAGTAGCCAGTTCTGTTAGTGTAATAAATCGACTCACTAACATTCGCGAAGTGATTGGCTTGATCCATTGAGATGTTCAATAAGTAGCGAGTACGATCTACAGCAGCGTATAACGGTGGAAGATTTGCAGCTTCAGTAGGAACAATGACCGCGGTAGTAGCGGTCGGCAGACTAGTGAGTGTTGGTACAGCGGTGTTTGTGGGGGCGGGGGTAAGGCTAGGAAAAGGCGTAAAAGTAGGTACCGCAGTAAAAGTTGGAGTAAGAGTGGGTGAAATTACGACCTCTAGATGAGAAGTGGCAGTAGAAAGATTTAATGGGGCAATGGTTTCTTCCCCCGGCTGAAAAGGAGTGCTAGTTTCTAGTGGATCCCCACTAACAGGTGTTACCATTCCTGGCAGGTTCTTAAATGGTAAATTACAACCAACCAAAAAGACAATGGCGGAAACTATGGAAAGGGTCCGAATTTTTCGAAGCTCTTTTTTCATGAGTCGTTTAGCGATTTCCTTTTTTTATTAAATATATAACAAAAAAGAAGAAAGTAGCTGTTAAAACAATTGCAGAACCTGATACGATATTGAGATAATAGCTGAGCAGCAACCCAATAAAGGCCGATATAGCGCCAATGAAAGCAGAAACGATCATCATAGTGGATAAGCGACGCGTTAGCAGGTAAGCGGTACCTGCTGGGGTTACCAGCATAGCGGCGGCAAGCCCAATTCCAACCGTTTGCAGAGATATTACAACTGTGAGGGCAAGCAATATCAACAGAACGTAATTGAGAAGTTCGGTGGGTAACCGAAGGGTTTTTGCTAGAATTGGATCAAAGGATAATACTAACAATGGACGGAAGAGAAGCAGCACAGTTCCAAGGATAATTACCGCAAATATGATGGTAATAATGAGATCAGCGACGGTTACGCCTAAGATATTTCCAAACATAATATGGCTTAGGTCTACCGCGTACGTTTTCATGGAGGAAATGAGAGCAATCCCTAGCGATAAGGCTGACGCGAAAAGGATACCGATAGCGGTATCTTCCTTGATTGTTCCCTGCTTCGTGATCACTCCAATACCAAGGGCCACAGCGATAGCGGCGATGACAGCACCAATCAAAAGGTTGCCGCCTAGAATGTAAGAAATAGCCACGCCCGGCATAATGGCATGGGCAAGGGCATCTCCCAGAAAAGCCATACCTCTAAGAACAACGTAAGTTCCCATAATGGCGCATAGAATGCCAACAATCACGCCAGCGGCGAGACCTCGTTGCATAAATCCGTAGGTAAATGGTTCAATTAAAAAGGAAAGCATTGGTTATTCGCGATCAATTAGTGTGTAGATGGTTATGTTCCTCGTCAGGCGGGCAGCACTCATCCACGATAAGCGCTCCGTTTTCCATAACAAGGAAGGAATTGCCAAAGGCGTTGGCCATATTTGCCGGAGTAAAGACTTGATCAGGTTTGCCGTGAGCTACAACGGTTTTGTTCAACAATAATGCCTGATCAAAGCGTGTGCTTGCCAGATTTAGATCATGAGTAGAAATTACTACAGTCACTTTTCGGCTGAGCAATCGTTCGATGAGGGCGAAAGTGATCTCCTGCGTCGGCGAGTCGATACCGGTAAAAGGTTCGTCCATCAAAAGGATATGGGGCATCTGAGCGATTGCCCTTGCAAGGAAGATCCGCTGTTGCTGACCGCCCGATAACTCGTTAATGGATACATTTGCAAGTTTTTCTATATTTAATTCTTCCAAACATTGGTCTACGATCTTTTGATCGTCTTTGTTCGGTCGTGAAAACCATCCACGTGAATTGTAGCGGCCCATCATGATCACATCTCGCACCGTGACAGGGAATTTCCAATCCACTTCCTCTTTTTGCGGAACATAGGCAACACAGTCTTTATGGGATTGGATCGGTTGGTCGTGAATCAAGATCCTGCCCGAATCGATCGGTAATAACCCAACGATAGCCTTAAAGAGAGTGGATTTTCCGGCTCCATTTGGACCAACAATCGCCAGACTTGTTCCATTTGGAACAAAAAAATTAACATCCTTTAGCACTTGCCTTGTGCCATATGAAAGATTCACTTTTTCTTTTTTTTTCTGATGTGGGTTTGTTAACTTTTTCATTTTGTTTTTATGATTGTGCTTGCTGATAATTTGAGCACTGCCCGAATAATTGCAGCCAATGTTCGCTAATTTTGAATCCAGTTTTTTTCGAAATAGTGGCGATAAGAGTGTCGAGGTCGTCCCCATCAAAAAACTGAATTTCTCCGCAAGTAGAACAAAGCAGCAGGTGCTGATGTTCTTGGGACGCGACCATAAACGCCTGGCAACTGGCTGGTTGGTGAACACGTTGAATCAGCTTCAGCTCTTCCAATTTTTCCAAAGTACGGTAAACCGAAACCAAGCCAATATCATCCCGCATTACCTTGGCTTTCTCATAGATCTCAATTGGAGTTAACGCATGGGTCGATAGGCTGATTATCTCGACCACAGCCTTTCGTGAATCGGTGAGCCTATATCCATTTTTTGATAATATGTCGAGCCATTTGTGGTTCATTAGCAACCTCTTATTGAAAATTATTTTCAATTATAGAAGTTTTTAACTAATGCGTCAAGTAATACACAAGAAAATCCCCAGAAATAAATTTGGTTTCAGTTTACAATAAACTCCCCAATTGTTTTCTGGAACAACAATCAAGCGGGCACTAGGGACATTGAATAACGCCTTGTGCCCATAGGCAAACACCACAAACCGGGGCGTCATTACCAAAACAATCCTCAATATTTTCCTTTGAGTAATCACAACCTCCACAAAACGTGCATGGAGCAAAGGCAAAGTTGTGCAAGCGTTCTCGATATGCCACATACTCTTTTGATAACCACAACTCTTCAAGGCTCTGTTCTTGAACCATTCCGATGATATGTTTGTGGTTTCTGTGAGGTTTATTATGAAGGAAGGTATCGTGGGTATGCATCAAAGGCCAACAAGGAGCTACCTCACCCTTCCAGTTGATCGACATCGTACCACTTTCTACAAAATTGCATACATCGCTCGCCCCACCCCAGTTATTTCCCGCAAAATTCACGTTACATCCACTGTTGAATGCATCGAACAGAGGTTCGCGCGTAACATCGGTTAGGTCCATTTTTGGCAGGCTAAGTGAGGGGGTACTATCCGCGTTCATAAAAGCAATGCTATGCAAGGATCGGTCGTACAATCGGTCGGTTTGCATATCTGCGGTTGCCGGCTGCAAATTGCTCACGGAATAATGTTTTACCCGCAGGCTTTGCCCCATTTCGATCACTTTTGGTAACTCGTGAATATTTCTCTTCATCGCGACAAAGGCAAACCCAAGTTCTGGAAGAGGGAAGTGCCCACCCTTGCGCATTGAATTGAAATTGTGCAGGTTTTCCAATATCTTAGGTAGTTCTGCTCCAAGCCGAACATCTTCATACGTTTCCGGCGTTGCCCCATCAATTGAGACCCAAAGAACATCAAGACCGCTATCGATCAGTTTTCTAGAAATTTTTTCCGTTAACATCGTAGCATTTGTGATCACCTCCACCTTTACACCAAGTGTTTTTACCATTTTGATCCACTCGATCGTTTTTAGATGGAAGAGGGGCTCTCCGATACCGCCAAAATACACATTGGGAATGGGATCCATTTTTCGCAAACTTTCAAAAATTGCTAAAAATGTTTCGTCACTCATTTTTCCATTTGGCTCATCCCAAGCATTACGAAAACAGGTAATACAATCCAAATTGCAGGAAACGGTTGGTTCGATATATATCTTTGTTAATTGAGTAACAGGGCGATGCATCCGAATGAAATTCGTCCCTTCATCTAGGCGTACTTTTGCCCCGGGATTTAATCCATAACGAACAGCGACTTCTTTGGGGATCACCAGGTCCCCATTGTCGTTGACCAACGCCCACGCGGTAGTATTTTTTGTAGAAACGGACATTTATTCTCTCCGAAATCTTATTTTTATGTTATCCACAATAATATATGAAATGCTCATCAATTTGATAATTGTTTGATTTTAGTTGTTTATGATAAACTTTTATAGGATTAAGGATAACCTTAACCTTATGATAAATGGAAAAAGTCGATACCCTTCACGGTTTTGAGAAAATAAAGATCCTCTCTGACGTAAACCGGATGAGGATTCTTCGATTGCTAATGTCTGAACCTTACACCCTTTCCCAGCTTGGCACGATCATGGGAAACACACCCGCATGGGTGCGTCATCATATTAAAATTCTTGAATCGGCGGGTTTGATTGAGGTTCAAGAGCAACGAATCACCGGTAGAGTACGAGAAATCTATTACCGAGCCATTTCATCAGCCATCCTATTACAAGAGCTGATCCTCCCCAAGACCACCAAACCAATTATCATTTTTTCTGGATCGCACGATACCGCAATAGAGCATATTTCCTCTAAACTATCTAAACATGTGACAATGCTAAGCCTTCCGGTTGGTTCATTAGACGGATTGGTAAACCTACGCCAAGGATTATGCCACATCGCCGGAGCTCACCTTTTGGATCGAGATGGTGAATACAACACACCCTTTGTACGACATTTTTTTCCGGATAGGGCTGTTACTATGATAACCCTTGCTTATCGCACCCAAGGTTTGATTTTACAGCAAGGAAATCCGAAAGGGATCCACAGCATCTCAGACCTAGCTCGACCGGATGTATTTTTTTTGAACCGCAATCCGGGATCTGGAACTCGTCTGTGGTTTGACCGAGAGCTCGATGACTTAGGTATCCCAGGAGAAGTGATCAAAGGATATTGGAAATACGTAATGACCCACAACGAATCCGCAGATGCCGTTAAAAATG
>CAZSLN010000080.1:10738-11335 GCA_964607645.1 uncultured Anaerolinea sp. | reverse complement strand
GGGTTCGCCCAAAAACGCCAACGTTTCCCAAGTATCCTTTCACCGAGGTAAGAAAAGGCTGCCCCTATGATTGCGGTCTCTGTCCCGAACACGAACAACAGTCTTGTTGCGTCCTGATGGAAGTTACCCAACGATGCGACCTTCACTGCCCAGTATGTTTTGCTGACTCAGGGGAAGTCAACCCACCATCCGATATGACGATGGAGGAGATCTCAGCATGGTACAAAAGGCTTCTTACTTCAGGCGGACCTTTCAATGTGCAACTTTCAGGTGGCGAACCTTGCGTGAGGAATGATCTACCAGAGATCATTCGGCTTGGGCGCTCATATGGTTTCACCTTTTTCCAACTAAATACTAACGGCATCCGAATATCCAAAGATACTGCTTACCTTGCTGAATTGAAGGCTGCGGGACTTTGCACCGTTTTCCTGCAATTTGATGGCACAAGCGATGTGATCTACAAGAAAATTCGCGGTCGTGAACTGCTTGAAAAGAAGTTGTCTGTCATCAAGAATTGCGCTGATCTTGGAATAGGCGTTGTGTTGGTACCTACCCTTATTCCAGTGGAAGTGGGACAAGGCGAGGAAGAAGTACAAC
>CAZSLN010000080.1:0-10728 GCA_964607645.1 uncultured Anaerolinea sp. | reverse complement strand
GGTTCATTTCCAACCCATCAGCTACTTCGGCCGCTACCCTGATGACCCTGCAAACGAATCTCGCATCACCATTCCTGAAGTGATCAGAGCGATCGAATCGCAAACGGATGGGTTGCTGCAATCCTCAGCGCTCTGCCCCCCTGGCGGCGAAAATGCGCAATGCTCTTTCCATGGCAATTATGTTCTCATGCCGGACGGTTCTCTCAAAGCACTTACCCGCCATAAAAATGAAAATTGCTGCCAGCCCGTTGATGCTTCTTTAGGAGCGGAACGGTCGCGAGAGTTTGTTGCCCAACATTGGGCTACTCCTGCTCCTTTCAGCGGGCTGCCAATGGCAGGTGGCCCCAGCTTTGGCGAGTGGGATGTATTCCTTGAACGAAAACGCACCCACACTTTCTGTGTTTCGGGGATGGCTTTTCAGGATGCCTGGACCCTAGACCTAGACCGCTTACGGGATTGTTATATTCACACTGCCAGCCCGGATGGTAAATTGGTGCCATTTTGCGCATATAACCTCACCGATCGGCATGGAAGATCCCTTTATAAACGAGCCTATGAAAATCACACCGCTTGATCCGTGGATTCTCGCCAAGTTCAATTCCAACCAACCCACTCTAGAGCGGGAAGAGTTGACAAGTTGGCAATTGAAGAAGGTGAACGAAACTATAGCGATAGCACGTCAAAAAAGCTCCTTTTATCGCGAGCACTTTCAGCGAATGCCTGAATCGATTCATAACCTAAGCGAATTATCCCTATTCCCATTTACAACGCCCGAAGATATTCGGCGAAACCCGCTTCGATTCATCTGTGTTTCGCAAGACTCTATTGACCGGGTTGTTACCTTGGATAGCTCTGGAACTACTGGAGAGCCAAAACGGATCTACTTTACGGCGGATGATCAGGAATTGACCATCGATTTTTTTGCTGTAGGTATGTCTACTTTTACCAAACCAGGCGATAAGGTATTGATCTTTTTGCCTGGCCAAACCCCAGGCAGTGTTGGCGACCTGTTACGTTTAGGGTTGGCACGCTTTGGCAGGGATCCGATCCCATATGGCCCGATTAGAGATTCGCAAAACGCTCTGGAAGTAATAAACAACAAAAAAGCCGATTGCTTAGTTGGGTCTCCCACCCAGATTCTTGGTTTAGCGCAACGCTGGCAACCCAATATGCACAAGCCACGCTGCGTTCTTCTCTCTACCGATCATCTCCCCTCGGCTATTGTGGACAAACTAAAAAGCACCTGGAGTTGTGAAGTATTTGATCACTACGGCGCTACCGAGATGGGTTTAGGCGGTGGGGTCGAGTGCGAAGCCCACAACGGATACCACCTACGCGAAGCCGATCTTTTTTTTGAAATCGTCGACCCGGAAACTGGCTCCCCGGTACGCGAGGGGGATTATGGAGATGTTGTCGTCACTACTCTAACTCGCGTGGGAATGCCGTTGATACGTTACCGAATGGGAGATCGCAGCCGATTCATAACAAACCAATGCGACTGCGGAACCAACCTCAAGAATTTAGAACAGATTCGCGGAAGATTCGGCGGATTTGTACAAATTGGCAATAATACCCTCAAGTTAGCAGATTTTGATGAAGTGCTTTTCGCCATCCCGGGGTTGTTGAATTTTACAATATCGGTGACAATTGAAAATAATTCTGAGTGCGTAGACATACGTGCTCATATGCTAACCGATGTTGATTCTCGCACTCAGATCGAAAATGCGATCAGCAATTTACCATCAATGGCGAGCTTAAAACGAACGATCACTTGCCAACATGCTCCGAATGAAGTTGGCAGTATCCTTAAACGAAAAATTATTGATCAACGAGGCCAAAATGCGTGAAGTTCTTGAACAAGTAGAAATTTGGCGAAACGAAGGAAAAAGCGTAGCGATCGCAACCAATGTGAAACGGGATGGCTCTTCCTTACGGCCATTAGGCGCTAAAATGGCAATGACCCCGAATCAGGAAATTGCTGGTTCGGTCACCGGTGGTTGTATCGAAGGTGTTGTTTATGAAGAAGGTTTAAAGATCATAAAAGACGGTACACCAAAGTTACTCCATTACGGTGTACCCACCGAAGATACTCCTTGGGAAGTTGGATTAACCTGCGGCAGTACATTAGAAGTTTTTGTTGAATCAATGGATTCGCCTGCCTGGAAAGAAATTTATCCTGCGCTGCGAAGCTGCTTGCAGGAAAACCAATTAGCTGCGGTTGCAACTATCATCGCTGGACCGGGTTTGGGAAACAAATTGATGCTTTGGCCCGATGGGCGGTCACTTGGCAATTTGGGAAGCACTGAATTAAATTCCGAGGTGAACAGCTGGGTGCAACAAAAGATCGATGTTCAAGAAAACACATGGGCAACATTCACCTTGGACGAGGAAAAAACGGAAACTGTAGATGTTTTTGTAGATGTATTTGCGCCAGTTTCGCGAATGATCGTGATCGGAGCTGTTCATATCGCTATTCCCTTAGTAACCTTGGCAAAAGCGATCGGGTACTATACTATTGTGATTGACCCGCGCGAAGCGTTCGCGACCCGAGAACGCTTCCCCCATGTAGATGAATTGGTCACGGATTGGCCGTCTACAGCGCTTGAGAAATTACGACCCGATGAAGGTACCTACATCGCCGTGATCAGCCATGATGAAAAACTCGATAATCCGGCAATAAAAGTAGCGTTGGCAAGCTCAGCACGGTATGTTGGAGTACTTGGCACCCGCAAAAAGATCCCGAATCGTTTCGACGCTCTCAGAAAAATGGGGGTAAGCGATGCACAATTAGAGCGACTTCGCGCCCCGATCGGTTTACATTTGGGTGCGATCTTACCTGAAGAAATCGCGCTTTCCATCCTTGCTGAAATGGTTACCGCTAAACACGGATTACCAAAAACTCAGTAAACCCATTTTACGGTACCGGTTTCAGCTGTTTCGTAACCGCCAAGATCATGAATTTCTTTTTTTGCTTGAGCTGTATTCAACCAAGAACGAAGGGCTTGAATCGGTTCCATTGCCCATTTTTCTGAAGGTATGACCAAGTCATACCTTTCAGTTGATAGCTTTAGGAAATCAAGCCCAAAATCGATCGCGGCAGTTTCCACACCTAAACCAACATCTACCTGACCTTTACTAATGGCTCGAGCTACTTCAGAATGGGTCATTTTTTCGTCGCGATATCCAGCGATCTTTTTTGGATCAATTCCAACTAGAGCTAGTTGAGCGTCCAACCACACGCGAGTGCCAGACCCTTGTTGTCGGTTTATGAAGCGCGTCCCAGGTTTTGCCAGATCTACCAAACTACCTAGGCCCAAAGGATTTCCGGGAGAAAAGATCAGCCCAGTACGGCGATGCGCGAGGCAGAGCAAGGCAACTTTTTGCCCGGGCAATAATTTACTAACATAGGACTCGTTGTAGGAATCTGAATTTTCATCCCATAAATGACATCCGGCGAGATCGGCTTTTTTCTCAGCGAGTGCGATAAGGCCACCCAAACTACCGGTAAATGATAATAGGAGGCTGAAACCCGGATCTTCTTTATCAAAATGTGCTGAAATAAGCGCTAGCGAAGGATCATGACTTCCTACGAATCGCAATACTTTTTCAACCGGCTGTACTGGCTCGTTTGAAAAAGTTCTCCAGCGGTCGAGGGCAACCCGCAGCGAGTGCTCAACCTCATCTGGAGAGTAACCAGCGGTCATAGATTCCAATAAAAATGATTCCGTTCGATTGAATAATGTTGCCCTTCTGAGGGGTGTTTGATCCTGCTCCGGAAGCTGCTCCACCACCTTTGTTCCTTGTCCAATACGGCTAACGACAAAACCAAGCCGGGCAAGTTCTTGATAAGCGCGCATGATAGTGCTAGTCGTGCAGCTCCAACTTTCCGTCATTTTTCGCATCGATGGTAAGGTTGCGCCAGGCTTCAATGCCCCAGACAAAATATCGTCACGAATTGAACCTACTATTTGTTGGTAAATATGAGATGAATCCATACTGTTAGTATAGTGTATGGTTATCCGTGGGCAAAGTTAAAAGAATGTGGTTTTTCAAAAACAAAAGTCAGATTTTTTCCCAATTCTCGAAATCATTTTTTAGCATCAAACCGAATCTCCCAAAGCATAATTCTGTTGAAAATAAGGTGTTACTATTGGAAGGTACATTCCAGCACTGAGACTATAGTCAAATTAGACATGTCTCAAAAAACGAGGAAAGGCGCTAGAACAGTTTTTGTTTCGGTATTCCTTAATCCATTTATTGCATATAATTTAACTTGTCAAACTTGAAGTAGAGAGGTTATGAATGCCCAAAGTAAATAAAATAAATCATATTGCTGTTGTCGTTTCGGATATGGAAAAATCTCTGGCCTTCTGGCAAGATGCCATGGGAATCCCCCTTCATGCTATGAAGGAAGTGCCTGCCGAAGCGTCCAAGGTAGCTTTTCTTCCGCTTGCCGGGGCTGAAATCGAGCTGGTACAACCTACCAGCGATGATTCCGGCATAGCCAAATATCTTGCCAAGCGCGGTCAAGGAATGCATCACCTATGTGTTGAGGTAGATGATGTTGCCGCGATGTTGGAACACCTGCGCGGTAAGAATATTCGTTTGATCAACGAGGAGCCGCGTACTACCGAGGATGGCAAAAAATACGCCTTTATTCACCCCGAAAGCACCGGGGGAGTATTGGTGGAGCTTTACCAGGTCAAATGATCAAAAATCTCGCCGCCTTGGCAAATCGCACAATAAAGCGCGGGCAACCTGTGCTTGCTGCCGTTTCAGGTGGCGCTGATTCACTGGCTATGATGCAATTCCTCCTTGATGAGGGGTATGAATTGATCGTAGCTACGTTTGATCACCAGCTTCGAGGTGAAAGCGGCACAGCGGATGTTGCCGCAGTAGAAAAGCTGTGCTCCGAAAAAGGTATCCACTGCGTTTCTGGCAAAGCAGATGTGATGCGCTATGCAACCACCAATAAGCTATCGATCGAGGAAGCCGCAAGAAACCTTCGGTATACATTTTTATTCGAAAAAGCCCTCCAATTTAAAACCCAAGCAGTGGTAACCGGTCACACCGCCGATGACCAGGCTGAAACAGTATTGATGCATTTTGTTCGGGGCTCGGGTCTTGCTGGTCTAAAAGGGATTGAGGTTGTTAGTTACCTCGATGTATTTGAAAAAACAATTCCACTCATACGCCCGATCTTGGAATGGACCCGCCAAGATACGGAAGAGTATTGCCGTTCTCACCATCTAGAACCCTGCCAAGACGCGACCAATTCGGATATTCACTTTTTGCGAAATCGGCTTCGGCACCAAGTCCTTCCATTACTAAAACAACTGAATCCTAATATTGTAGAAACTCTGAACCGAAGCTCGCTCGTTTTGCAAGGGGAGCATGATCTGCTTACCGACCTAACGCAACAGCATTTTGAAGTTGCCCTTGTTTCACAATCTCCAACCCACTTTGAATTTGATCTCGCTAAAGTGGCAAAGTTGCAAAAACCCCTTTTTCAACGCATTATCCGTCAGGCTGCCTTTGCTTTAAAGCCTGGGCTTCGCGATGTTGATAAAGAGGCTATGGATCGAATCAGCCTCGAAAAAGGGATCCAGATCGGCGGCGGGTTGCTTACCTTCCTAGAAGAAGGAAGCTTTTTTATCACGACAGATATCAAGATCATCCCCGCGGAAAAATATCCTCAATGCAAAGATCAACAAGCGCTTTTTACTGGAACACAACCCTTAAACCAAAGCTGGACGTTGGAAATGAGTGAAAAGGAAGTTGTAACTCAAATAGATCAACAGAATGAGACTAGAATTGACAATTACATTATTCGATTGGATGCCGGCTCAATTACCGCCCCCCTCATTCTCCGCCACCCCATCAGCGGCGACCGCTTTGAGCCATTAGGTATGCCTAAACAAACCATGAAGCTCACCGATCTTTTCATCAACCTAAAGATCCCGAAACGTTATCGCGAAAATTACCCCATCCTAACCCACAATGGCAAAATAATTTGGATCCTTGGTCTTCGACGGGCAGAAGCCTTAAAGATCGATCAAGCTTCAAAAGAAATGATCACCCTTAAATTAAAAAACAAAACTTCCGAAGAATGAACATCCTTTGGAAGTTTTTATATCAATTCGTTCCGATCAATTCTCTTGCAAAGCCAATTTACCAAGTTTGTTCGAGAGTTCGCGCCACTGGATTGGACTAACACCGAGGTCCTGACGAATTTTGTTTTGATCCACACCATCCTTGTATTTATTTAAGGCGAAGGTCCACCTGCACATATCAAAGGAAATATGCTTTTCGACGCCAGCATCCTCGCTGATGTCCTCAAGAATATACTCAAGTCGGCGCGGGGACCATGGGAAAAGGTTATCGGTTGGCTGGTACTGGGCTACGTATTCATGAAATACATCAATCCATTCGATTGGGAGGAGCAGGTCGCGTTCTTTGTAACGTGAGGCAGGGCTTTGGTACCTAATTTTTAGAATGGGACCATCCGGACCGTTTAGATCGATGTGATTGATGTGAATGCCTAAACATTCATTTTTCTTTATTCCGGAATTTAACAGCAATAATAGCAAGGCATATGGTCTGGCATCAGGTTTGGCCTTTCGGCGGAAGGACCCCGCTGTTATGAGCGCAGAATCAGTTTCTGTATCCGATAACACTTTCGGTAATGGGCTAAGAACAGTTCGCTGGATCACTTTTTCTGCCGGATCCAATGCCAGAACAGCGTTTTTGCTTAGCCATTTGAAGAAAGATTTTAGAGATGTCACCCGGCGGGAGAGAGTCTTTGGGCTGCAAGGAATGCCACGTTCATTTTGCAACCATTCCAAAAAATTATTCAGATCAATGGTCGTGATCGAATCTAAGGTTTTATCTGGCTGAAAATAAGTTTGGAGCAGTTGCAGATCAGAAGAAAACGCTTTTATGGTGTGATGTGAACGACCTTGATCGGTGAGGAAAAATTCATACGCGGTGATGGCAGGCGCGATGGTAGTTGACGGAGTAATATGTAGCATAACTTGTTTGTTTGTTGTCATTCTAGCTCCCTTAAAAAAACTAATCTATACGAATAGTTTAGCATAGAAATGGTTTTTTGGAACAAGTTATTTTCTAAAAATATGGGGATGAATTATGGATTAATACTGGCCGGATCGAAGCAGGCATCATAATCATTGCCCACGACCACAGCATACGGCGTTTTTGGGGCTGCCTGAGCGTTTCCTACTAAGTAGGTTTCATCCAAGTTGAGAGCCGCTAGTAATGGCCCTATTGCCATGCGATCTTGCTTTTTTGTTAGGTCATACACTAAAGTAGTTTGGTAATCGTGGCGATCGATCGGAGAGATGATTGTTTGAAAACCAGCATAATTCAAACGCTCCGCGGCAAGTACTTCGAGCCCCTCAATGGCTGAACCATTCAACACTTCCACCGTGACCTTTTGCTGTTCCTGCTGCCGAACCGAGGGCGACATTGCCTCCAGTACCAATTGATGAATGAGGTCTGTGTTAGGGAGAAGGATGTATGCGCCTTGGTCGGTCACCCAATCGGTTACATACTCCCCCGCAATGTAATAGCTACGGATATTCGCGTTTGATAAATTCAAGGCAATTGGCGCTAGTTTCACTAATTCCAGCACGCTGATATCGGTAGTGAAGGAACTTGATAGATCATTGTAAAGTTGAGGGATCTTCGTGATCAAGCCGGCCTTAATACCTTGCTGAAGGATCGCCCGAATTACCTCTTGTTGCCGTCGCCCACGGTCAAAATCGTCACTCATCTTACGAGAGCGTGCATACCAAAGAGAAAGATCTCCATCCATTTTTACGAATCCCGGCTCTAAGGTATACAACTGCCAACTTTCTTCAAGTTCAGGGTCTAAAGATGGATCGATCATTCGCCAATCAGTGTATGGACAAAAAACTGGGAGCCGTATACCACCGATGGTATCGACAATTCTGCGAAACCCGTTGAAATCTACCATCGCCACCTGATCAATCTGGATGCCGAGGTTGTATAGGATGGTGTCCTTTAACAAGCCAGCACCCCCGCCCGGGTAATCATACAGATCTCCGTATTGGTAGGCAACATTAATGCGTTGCTCTCCCACTTCCGGAATGTTCACCCACAAATCACGGGGAATGGAAATAATTGAGACATTAGCATCCTTGGGACGAACAATAACGATCATCATTGTATCTGTGCGGAAGGACGCCCCCCCACGGGTATCAGAACCTAATAACAAAAATGTCATTGTATCGGGAAGGTTCAAGATCTCAGGTGAATCCATATTGATTTGGATGGTCGGAATTGCCTGAGGTTGCGCCAAGGATGGATCGGTTGGGAGTGAAACCTGGGGAAGAACTGCAACGGTTGGGGAGGGTTGGAACGTTGGAACTGCTTGAGGCATTTGTTGAACGATGTACAAGGAGGCCATTTCCTTTGGCTGAAAAGGGGTAGGCGTTGGGCCGGCTTCGTTGGAAGAAGAGTTAGGAGTTTGAATTACAGAGGAGCCGGAAGGAGAACAAGCGCCCAGCGCCAAAACAATGGTAAGGAAAAGAAAGATTCGGGTATTTCGAAAGACTAATTTCATAGGTTGGTTAATTGCCACGCCTCGATAAGCGGAACGGTCAAACTTATCATAAACGATTTGGCTTTGTGAAAACATATCGGATTGATTACAATTTCCCCTATCATAGAAAGAGGAAATTTAATTATTTTCGTCTTGCGAAACGGGTTGAAAACTTCCGACGATATTTATCGGGAGGCTAATGATAAAAGTAGTACCGGTGCCGGGTTTCGACTCCACCTTGATAGTGCCACGTTGTGCTTCAACCAATGCCCTTAATATCGATAGTCCTACACCTTTATCCCCTATCCCCTTGATCAATGGGACCGAGGTGGAAATCCGCTTATCAAACAAATGCTCCATTTCGCTCTCCAAAATGCCCTCACCGCTATCTTGTACAGAGAGCATAATATGGCCACCAATAGAGGGATCTTCTTGGGCGAGGATGGCTACTGTTCCGTTATGCCGAGAGGCAGTTATGGCGTTTTCAACCACGATGTTTAGAATCGTTTGCAATGAATTCCTATCCCCGATCAATTTCTTTTCAGATACCTCAATTTTGGTTTCAGCACTAATCTCTTTTTCCTTGATAAGAAATTCCGACCGTTGTATCGCTTTGACCAAAACACTATCGAGGTCGATCAATTCGGGAATAAACTTGATTCCGCCCTGTTCGATCTCACGAATGTGATTGATCTCATCTACTTTATGCTCAATGGAATCCGCTGCGGACCGAATACGATCGATGTATTTTTTCTGCAAAGCGCTTAATTCACCATTCTCTTCTCGTCCCAACAAATCCGCATATCCTAAGATCGAGGATAGAGGCTGTTTTACCTCATTTAACAACGAAGCATGATCGACGGTCCAAACGCTGGCAATATCCGGTTCGGCTTCAATATCAGGCACGGGGGAAAAACTAGCGGTTTGGGCAAAAAACGAATCAGTGTTCTGTTCAATTCGCTGGATAAAGTCACGGACCACCTTTTCGTCGATCTGATTTTCGGCAGAGAGAACAAGTTGGGGTAACAACATAAGCAAGGGAAAGCCAATAATAAGGGAAACCCGCATAAAGCCGGAATAATCACCCCAAAACGGCACAAACAGCAGATCGGTGAAAGAACCAACGCAAACAATACTAAAAAATGCCATGTTTAATGCGGTGAACGGATTCTTTTTCTTGGATGAACCGAGAATAGCCACAAGAGAAAAAAGAATGAAGGCAAGGCTCCAATAAAATGCTTGATCGGTAAAATTAAAATTCCCAACTCCCCCTTCGCCAATAGGCAAGGAAGATAATTGGATAAACAAAACCGCGACGAAGGCATGAAATCCGACAATGAGGTAAATTTTTCTGCCGCTTAGGACAACCTGATTTAACGCCAGGGAGACCCACAGCAGTTGTAGCAAAATGATCGCCCTATCCAACGCAGGAAGGAAGGTAGATGAGGTAATTTGTTCTCTAAAAGGAAAAGCACTACCCGCCCCTTGTAGTAGTTGAAGGAGATAGACTATCAGTAAGCTAAAATAAACGTTAGCGGATGGTAGTTTATGTTCTTTGATAGCGATGTAAGAGTAAAAAAGGACCGCGATAAATAGGGTGAGCTGAATTCCGAACGAATAATAATTCGTTCCAAGGGATGATGAGAAGAATTCCAGCAGCTTAATTAACATTTAGAAAAATTATAGCACTTATAATAAGTATTGAAATCAAGCGTCGAATAAAATGAAAAAAAGATATTTCATCCTCTCGTTTCTCGTCGTGCTGACGCTAATTGTCCTCGCGAATCTTCAAGGCAAGCAGTATGTTCTTGCGGCTGAACGAATTTCCGAACCTGTTTCGAGCTCCGATTATTACCTCAAAGCCTACCAGTTCATCCCCTGGGATCATACTCTGCTTGACCTAGCCGTGAAGGCGGTTGGTAATCGACCGATGCGAGTGATCGCACTAGCGGAACCTTTTTCCCATTACGGTTCTTTATCTCCAGACAGTTTACTCCTCCTCGCAGAAAGCTATGTGAAGATGAGCAAGGATGATATAAAGCAAGAGTACAAGCTCATGGAAGGTGACCCGAAAATTAAGGCGAAAATAAGAGATTTGCAAAGGCGAATGGGTATGCGCAGAATGATGCAACAAGTTCCCACAG
>CAZSLN010000079.1:0-11559 GCA_964607645.1 uncultured Anaerolinea sp. | reverse complement strand
AGCTAATGGTGATCAGTGTTGTGACAGCTGAAATTGGCATCGCGAGGGTGTTGCTGACATAGATCAGTTGGAACGGCCAGATCATACTTGAACCAGCAGAACTAATTAATACCCCGAAAGCAATGATCCAAAATTGCCTTGGAAATTCGTAATAAAGTGATCTTAGTTTGTAGAGTAGGGTGGAGATTTTTGAAAAAAGCATTGTTTTATTCTACTTGAAAAAAACAGGGACGGGTTCATACCCGTCCCTGTTGCTAGTTCTATTCAAAGTGATTGGAAGGTTATTTCCGGAAATTGCTATTTCGGTCACTTCCGCCGCTACGATTGCCGCCGCGGTCTCCACCACGGTTGCCACCACGATCACCGCCACGGTTACCACCACGATCACTGCCACCTGGGCGTGGACCGCTTTTCTTGGAGTCCTTCTCTTGGGCTTCTTCAAGGGTCCAGCCCTCTAAAACAGCCTGGCGAGAAAGACGGATCTTACCGGCGGGATCTATGCCTGTGACCATAACAGTGATCTCGTCACCGAGGTCATACATCTCTTCAACTTTGTTCACTCTTTCGCTGGCAAGTTGGGAGATGTGCACAAGTCCATCCGTTCCGGGGATGATTTCGACGAAAGCGCCAAACTCGGCGATTCGAACAATCTTACCGGTGTAAATCCGACCCAATTCAACAGTTTCGCCAAGAGCTTCAACGCGCTGGCGTGCAATTTCAGCATTAGCGCCATCAGACGAGGCAATATATACAGTACCGTCTTCTTGTACGTCAATTTTGACCTTGGTCTCTTCCTGTAAGGCGCGGATGTTCTTGCCGCCTGGGCCGATCAAAGCACCGATCTTATCGACAGGGATTTTGACTGTGATAATTCTGGGGGCATGATCTTTTAGGGAACGCCTTGGTTCAGGGATGACTTCGAGCATTTTCCCGAGGATGAAGAGGCGAGCGTCTTTTGCTTGAGCAAGAGCTTCTTTCATCATTTCGGTACTGAGACCGCTGATCTTGATGTCCATCTGTAAGGCGGTAATGCCGTCCTTAGTACCAGCGACTTTGAAATCCATATCGCCGAGGTGATCTTCGGTGCCCTGAATGTCAGTAAGAATCTTGTAGCGGCCGGTGCTATCGGTGACCAAACCCATGGCAACGCCAGCTACTGGGGCTAAGATCGGCACACCAGCATCCATTAAAGCAAGGGTAGAGCCACAAACAGATGCCATTGAAGAAGAGCCGTTAGAGGCTAATACTTCAGATACGAGCCTAAGCGTATAGGGAAAATCTTTTTCGGCTGGGATGACAGGTTCCAGCGCGCGTTCAGCTAAAGCGCCATGCCCCACTTCACGGCGTGATTGTCCGCGAAGGGGTTTTACTTCGCCGGTGCAGTAGGGTGGGAAATTGTAATGATGTAGGTATCGTTTGGAATCAATGGGGCTGAGGTTATCCAGTTCCTGGGCTTCGCCGAGGGTACCTAGAGTTGCCAGAGTAAGTACCTGGGTTTCGCCACGGGTGAATAATCCGGAACCATGGGCTCGGGGAGAGATCTCGATCTCTGCCCAAATGGGGCGGATCTCGGTTGGGGTACGGCCATCAGGTCGTTTTCCCAATCCAAGGATGCGTTCGCGCACGATCGCGCCTTCAGCTTCTGCAAAGGCAGAAGAAACTTCTTTGGCAGTGGGATAATCGGCGGCATTAGCACCTTCGGGTACAACAGCCATATCTTCTACTAAGGTCTTCAGAAGAGCGTCCATACCACTGTAGAATTCGACCTTCGACAGGGGTTTGTCGAGTAATTCGTTCATTGGGCCGGATACGCGGTCGAGAACTTTTTTGTTGAATTCATCGGTAGCGTTACTAAAGATGGCTTCCTTCTTTGGTTTGCCAATTTCGGCGGCCATTTGTAATTGAAGGTCAATGAGGGGTTGGATGGAGCGGTGACCGAGCTCGAGAGCTTGTACCATCACATCTTCAGGGATCATCGTCGCGGCACATTCCACCATCAAGATGGCTTCTTTGGTTCCGGCAAGGCGAAGATCAAGATCAGACGCGGCGATCTCGGCAAAAGTTGGGTTGATGATGAACTCGCCGTTTACGCGGCCAACACGAACAGCCCCAACAGGCCCACCCCAAGGAATATCTGAGATCATGATCGCCGCACTGGCGGCGTTAATGGCAAGAATATCGAGCGGATTGTTTTCGTCAGCGGATAACGAGAACATCATCACTTGCACTTCATTGCGCATGCCATGGGCAAAAAGTGGGCGGAGAGGGCGATCGGTTAGGCGGGCAGTGAGGATAGCATCGGTGGATGGCCTACCTTCACGTCTAAAAAAAGAACCAGGGATCTTACCGCCGGCATATAGTCTTTCTTCGTATTCAACTGATAAAGGGAAGAAGTCGATACCATCTCGGGCGCCGCCCATAGTGGCAGCGGCAAATACGATGGAATCTTCGAGTGCAATGGTTACAGCGCCACCAGCTTGGTGGGCTAATTTTCCTGTTTCAATAGTTATAGTTTTGTTACCAACAAGTGCTGAGTAACGTTTTGTTTCTGGTTTCATATTTAATTGTCTCCTTGGTAGGTATGGATACCCATATTGTTTCCGCCTGTTCAGGGACTGAAAGATGACAACAACCAAGTGTAATTATCATTTTTCAATTCCTGATTCCAGGCATTCATAAAGTAGGGTGGTTATCAATCGACTTTAGCCGATCAAGAACCACCCAATTTGTTTACTTGTGTCTCAGACTTAAGCGTTCGGTTATTGCGAGATAACGCTGATAATCTTTCTTTCTGAGGTAGGTCAGTGTTCGTCGGCGTTGACCAACTAACATGAGCAAACCTCTTCTGCAAGATTCATCATGTTTGTTGACACGTAAGTGCTCAGTTAACTGCTTGATACGCTCGGTCATAATCGCAATCTGAACATCAGCTGAACCGGTGTCGGTATCATGGCGGTGAAAATCAGTAATCACCTGTGTTTTCTTTTCTTTTAGTAATGGCATGACAATGCTTCTCCTTTCGTCCTGGATAATGCGGTCTCCCTCCTCGCAGCCATCCTTCGATGACCGCTATGGGGTCCTGTCGCAGTGAACCTTTATTATATCAGTTTTTTATGTAAAGGGGCTTTCTCCATTAATAGGTCTTTTACAAATCCTTTAACCTCTTCTGGCAGGGATGGAAGAATTCGGCGGAAGATTACTGGCATCATCTCGTGCATCGGTTCCATAAACAATTGTTTGATAAAGTAGATCGTTTCTACGTCGCTATGATCGAACAATCCCTTGATCAAGTCTATCAAAATGAATTGAAAAGATTGAGGCATTGTTCGGACGGGGAGCATTACGATATCAATGATCTCCGGCAGGTTGATGTTGTTGTCATCATTGATATGATAGATTATCGCATTAAAGGCGTTGATGGTCATGGTATCGTCCCGTGTAGCGCACCAATTAAACATCAATGTTAGGAATTTATCTGGATGGTCTGCCCTGATCTTTCGAAGACCCTGAGTTAGCAAGATATTGACTAACTCTTCGTCGCTTGAAGTCTTCACGAAATGCGTAAGCGTTGCTTGGAGGGTAGATAGTTCAACATTGGTCTTGCCTATCATCATCGCGGCTAGAGTTCGGCTTTCAAAGGTTCCGTCTTCCCAAAGTGCTAGAACCAACCTAAGGGCGTCAGCCGGGTGGGCCAGAACTTTTTGGGTTAAGATCAAATCGATATGGCGAAGAATGGCCAAAGGGACTTGGTAGGTGGGCAAAACAGTAACCAAGGGCGATGGCTTTTTTCGGATGGTTCTGTTAGCGTATTGTTCGTAGATCTGGTGAATGGAATGAATAAAACCCGCTGGCTGCCCGAAAAGATCGAGCAGAACAGCGGATTCCTTGGTAAACCTCTTTATATCTACAGCAGGCATTGACGATTTTTCTTAGTAAGCCTTGCCAAAGATCACTTTTCGTTTGGAAGGTTGGCCGCATACGATACACACGCCAGTTGATGCGGGTTGGTCGATGGGGATACAACGAGTGGCGGCCTTGGTTGCTTCTTTAACTTTAGCTTCACAAGTGGAGCTTTCGCACCAGTGGGAGAGCGCCCAACCATTTTGCAGGACTTGGGTAAGCTCCTCAAAATTATTTGGGCTAAAGATATGGCTATCACGAAAAGCAGTCGCCTTAGCTAACAAGGCGGCTTGGATCTCGACCAACAGGTTTTGCACGGTGGGTACGATTCCAGTTTGGGGAACAAAGATCTTGCCTTCACGCCCCGGAACATCTCGGCGGGCGAGGGCTACAGAATTCTTCTCAATGTCCTTAGGTCCAATTTCCATACGTAGAGGAACACCGCGTAATTCCCAATCGTTATATTTGAAACCAGGGGTTACTTCTTCGCGGTCGTCCATCTTCACGCGAACACCGGCGGCCTTAAGCGCCGCAAAGAGTTCATCAGCAACTGGCATAACCTGTCCTTTTTCGGACTCATTCTTGAAAATGGGAACCATCACAACTTGGATCGGAGCAAGACGGGGGGGTAAAACTAAGCCTTTGTCATCACCGTGGGTCATAATGATCGCGCCGACCATTCGAGTAGATAAGCCCCAGGAGGTGGTCCAAGCGAATTGGAGTTCATTGTTTTTATCCGAGTATTGGATCTCGAAAGCCTTGGCAAAGTTTTGGCCAAGGAAATGGGATGTACCCGATTGCAAAGCTTTGGTGTCGCCCATCATGGCTTCGATAGTGGTGGACATAACAGCACCGGCAAATTTTTCCGTTTCAGACTTGATGCCCTTGATCACAGGTATGGCTGCCTCGTTGATGGCAAAATCAGCGTACACATCCAACATTCGGAAGGTCTCTTCACGAGCTTCTTCTTCGGTGGCATGGGCGGTGTGACCTTCTTGCCAATAGAACTCAGTAGTGCGTAGAAATAATTTGGTGCGCATTTCCCAACGAACAACACTACCCCATTGATTGATCAGGATCGGCAGGTCGCGCCAAGATTTTACCCATTTGCTGTACATATAGCCAATGATGGTCTCGGAGGTGGGACGAACCACCAACGGTTCTTCCAATTCTTCTCCACCGCCAATGGTTACGATCGCTAGCTCTGGTGAGAAACCTTCGACGTGTTCCTTTTCTTTCTCAAGGAAAGACTTTGGAATTAATAATGGAAATGCCGCGTTTACATGGCCGGTTTCTTTAAACCGCTTGTCGAGAGCCGCTTGGATATTTTCCCAAACACTCCAGCCATAAGGGCGTACTACCATACATCCGCGTACTGGTGAGTAATCGGCTAGTTCAGCGCGAATAACCAACTCGTTGTACCAGTCGGAGAAATTTTCAGCTTGGGTTGTTAATTTTTCTTCTGCCATTTGATTCCTCAATTTTTTTATTGTATCAATTCGCGGATCGAATCGATCGTAGGGGAAAAGGTAAGTAATTCTTTTTGCCCTGGTGTAAAATACGGGTTTAGGGAGGCGGCGGCTGACTCAATTACATTACTCCATCCTGTACCCAATAAAATCATTTTTTTGCGTGGAATTGATTCAACGATCATCAAATTCCACATTAGGGAGATCTCTGTAAGTGTACCTGGGCCGCCGGGAAGGGCGATCGCCATATCACAGATCTCGATCAGCTTGCGAAGACGATCAATAAGATCGGGGCATTTTATTTCTTCCTTCACCCACGGATTGACCTTGCCTTTTCGCCAACGTTCAATATCCTCGCAGGTGATTCCGATCACATGGCCGCCGCCCTGGTTCGCTCCCTTAGATACCGCTTCCATCGTACCGATATATCCGCCAGTTACAACAGTGTGGCCGGCCAAGGCAATCATTTTACCAACTAGATACGCCTCTTCGTAGGCGGGGCTACCCGGAACGGGTTGGGATGCGCCAAAGACTGTGATAATCATTTTTCGTCCCAAGTTCGATCTTTATTCTTTTCCAACTTATTCGTAATTGCCTGTTCAAGATCAATATCAGTTACCGCGGAAAGCTGCAGTAAATAAAGGGCAACATCGGCTAACTCACTCGCCAACTCTTCCTTATCGTACTCATTCTCTTTCCATTGAAAATGTTCAAGGATCTCAGCGGCTTCGATAGAAAGCGAAATGGCGATGTTTCGCGGGGTTTGGGGGCGTTTGGTATTTGGCTCGTACCAACCTTTCGAAAGAACAAACTCGTGCATAAGTTGGGTGAGTTCACTGATATTCATTCGATCTCGGTTTCTCGTTGGTTTGCCTATGATTGCGCTTTCGCCTTGAATAAGTTGTTGACAGAAAATTATACTCCATCTTTATTTGCTATAATCATCGTATGAAGATAGCAATGACGCATGACCAAGCAGATTTTGACGCGATAGCTTCGTTATTTGCCGCATCTAAAATTGAGGGCGCACAAGCGGTATTGCCACAAAAAATGAACCGCAATGTGAACTCTTTTCTGGTTTTGTATGGAACTGAGTTTCTTTTTATTGAAAATAATGACGCCAACTTTGACGAAATCGACGATGTAATATTGGTTGATACCCAATCCCTTCTCACCATCAAGGGAATAAGCAAAAAAACGCGGATTCAGGTTATTGACCATCATCCCTTGCGTGTGAGAGATGGTGCATTCGATGAAAGATTGAATCGATCCGTACAACCCGAGCGGTCTGTTGAGATCGTTGATCTTGGAGCGACGACGACCTATTTCGCGGAAGAAATGCAACGGAAACGAGTCGCGTTAACCCCGGTGCAAGCATCATTGATGTTGTTAGGAATCTATGAAGATACTGGATCTCTAACCTATTCCAAGACCACCGCGCGTGATGTTCGCGCGGTAGCTTGGCTGATAGACCAAGGCGCTATGCTTCAAAGTATTTCCGATTTTCTGAACCCGCCAATGAGCGATCAGCAGATTGTGGTTTATGACCTGTTGTTGGATAATATGGAGCATTTTCAGGTAAAAGGCCACCGGGTTATGCTTTCCTATGCTGATGTGCCTGTTAAGGTGGATGAGATCTCGACCTTGGCGCACAAGATTCGGGACCTATTTGAACCTGATGCTGTTTTTATCATCGTAAAAACGCCGGAAGGGATTCGGATGATCGCGCGTTCCTCGAACGACGACATCAACGTGGCGGAGATCGCGGCCCAGTTTGGCGGTGGGGGGCATCAGCGCGCTGCCTCAGCTTTGCTAAAACCCGAGAAATATAAGTTGGTTGATATTCCTGAAATTAAGAATCAACTCCATTTGTTCATCGACCAAAAGATAAAACCGTCGGTTACTGTAGCAAAACTAATGTCGAAAATGCCCAAAATACTTTCGCCGGATACATCGGTGAATGAGGCTGGGCAATTGATGTTGAAGTACGGGTATGAAGGGTTTCCTGTAGTGGATGAAGGAAAGGTGATCGGTTTGCTTACGCGTCGGTCTGTTGACAGAGCAAAGAAACATGACCTGAAATTTAAAGTTGTGAATATTATGGATGCTGGTAATTATAGCGTTGAGCCGAGTGACCCAATTCAAACGGTTCAAATGGTGATGACAGAAAGCGGTTGGGGGCAGATACCGGTAATTGATCCGGCCACGAATAATTTGATCGGTATCGTCACTCGTACGGATCTGATCAAGATCTTGGCTAATAAGCGAAGGGCGTTTTCGTCGGGCAAAAACATTGAGAATAAACTAAACGCTTACCTTAGCCCCGAGGTCTTAAAACTGGTCAATGATATTGCTAAGTGCTGTGCTGCCCAATCCTTTCCGGTGTATTTGGTCGGCGGGTTCGTGCGGGATCTGCTCCTCGAGTATACAAGCACCGATATTGACTTTGTAATAGAAGGGGAAGCGATTTCGATTGGGGAGAAACTGGTTGGGCTATACGGTGGTCGGTTAACTTCACATCGACGTTTTGGTACTGCCCGATGGTTCTTACTTGAATCGAATTTTCAACACCCATCTCTCCCTGAGTATATCGACCTGATCTCAGCCCGGCAGGAATTCTACGAACAACCCTCCGCTTTACCTTCGGTAGAATATGGCAATATCAAACACGACTTACATCGCCGCGATTTCACCATTAATACACTGGCAATTCGAATTGACCCCGATCATTATGGCGAATTGCACGATTATTATGGCGGTAAGAGCGACCTAGACAAAAAAGTTATCCGGGTGCTGCACTCGCTCTCCTTCGTGGATGACCCGACCCGTATGATTCGAGCGGCTCGCTATAAGTTGCGATATGGCTTTGCGATCGATGAACGAACGATGCAATTGATGAGTGAGGCTAAACAATTGTTAGGTCATCTTTCCGCCGAACGCCTGCGACACGAGCTAGACCTGATCTTGCTCGAATCTGACCCAGTCGCGATTTTGGATCATCTGCAGCATTGGAAATTATTCGAAGAAATTTCGCCAGCTCTAATTTGGGATAACGACACCAAGGAAAGGATGAACCAATTCCTCAAAGTTCCGTTGCTGGAAAAATGGCCGGGAAAAATCGATTTAACTGACGAACACATTTTTAACGCCTTTTCTTACTGTCTTTGGTTTGCAATGCTTTCACCCGACCAAATCAATGAAATTCAGCAGCATTTGGGGTTCCCGGTAAAATTGTTCAACCAGATCGCCCAAACATCGAAGCTGACCAAAGAAATACTTACTGAGGAAATAATAGCACCCTCAGAGTGGGTGAGCCTCTTGTAAGATATTGATGGGATACCGCTGTATGTAGCATACTTACTAACCAACCAGCAGGCGATTCTTGATTATCTAACAAATTGGAAAAATATCCACACGAAGGTTGATGGTGATGCCTTGCGGGCGTTGGGGTTGAAACCAGGTCCATCCTTCCAAAAAATCATCAATGCGATAAAGGAAGCAAGGTTGAACGGAATCATCCAAACGGATGATGAAGAACAAGGCTTCCTATTGTCCATTTTAAAAGAGCACGGGAACCAAGATCGTTATGACTGAATATGATTCACTCCATCCATACCGAATTCGGACTGATTATTTGTCTTCGGATGAAAAAAAGTTCTATCACTTCCTACTTCTAAACTTTTCTGAAGACTATATAATTTTTTCCAAGGTGGCATTATCTGATTTGTTTTATGTGATCAAGCCAAATGAGAATGTAAAATTCGCTCAGAAATTACTTAAGAAAAACATCGATTTCCTACTGTTATCGAAAGAGGAAATGACACCCTTATTGGCGATCGAATTGGATGACCCAAAGCAGGAAGTTCATCAAACCAATCAAAAATTAGTCGATGAAGTCTGCGATGACGCCAAACTTCCTTTATTACATATGGTAGTAAGCGGTGAATATCATCCGGAAGAAATTAAAAAAGTATTATCGATTGCCCCGACAATGTTAGAGAAAAATCGGGATGGTGAAGATGAATACTCCCCGGTTTGCCCCAATTGTGGAATCACGATGGTTTTGCGATTTGATAAAGCAGGTCCTATCAAAGGCGGCAAGTATTATGGCTGCCTAAATTATCCGGAATGTATCGAAAAGATCTCAGTTAATACACTAAGCTAATAAAACGGAAAACCAATGAAATTATCGAGCTATCATCATTTTTGCACTGAACTTGCCTATAAAGCCGGACGAATCACGCTTGGCTATTTCAATACCGGAATCCAACCTGAATTCAAAAAGGATGATTCGCCGGTAACTGCCGCCGATAGAGCTGCCGAGACATTTATCCGTGCTGAGATTGAGAAGCAGTATCCTGCCCATTCAATTTTGGGTGAGGAGTTTGGCCATACAGGTTCCGCGGGAAACTCTTTTCGCTGGATCATTGATCCGATCGATGGAACAAAATCATTCATGCGCGGTGTTCCGCTTTACGCGGTTTTGATCGGGCTTGAGATCGATGGCGAGATACAGGTAGGAGCCGCCTATTACCCGGGCACGGATGAGATGCTATGCGCGTCGAAAGGGAATGGGGCTTGGTGGAATGGAAAACAAGCTCAGGTTTCTTCTGTTAGCGATCTTTCGCAGGCATACGTCTGTTACACGAATATTACCAATATGGCAAAATACCATCGAAGCGCTGAATGGGATAAAATAGCAGCTGCGTCTTTCACAACCCGGGGTTGGAGCGATGCCTATGGGTATCTGCTGGTAGCCACCGGTAGGGCAGAAGTGATGCTTGACCCGATCATGTCTATTTGGGATTGCGCGCCTTTCCCGGTGATACTAAAAGAAGCTGGCGGGTATTTTGGTTCATGGGATGGCAATGCGGGGCACACTCACAACGAAGCCATGGCAACCAATCAAGGGTTGTTGGCGTCGGTTACTGAATTATTTCAAACATAGAATCATGGATAAAACAAATGCGCTTAAATGAGCTGGATGAAAATATTTGGGTAACGATTCTCGGTTTTTCGGGCGGAGAAAAAATGCAAGAACGTATGACGCAGCATGGAATTTATCCTGGGGATAAAACACGCATCATTCGTACCGCACCCTTAAAGGGACCCTTCTTGGTGGAAGTATCTGGCAGGGAATTGATCATTGGTAGAAGTTTGGCAAAAAATATATTGGTGGAATTTTCAGTATGAAATTTGTACTCGTTGGAAGACCGAATTGTGGAAAAAGCACATTATTCAACCAGGTAGCCGGCTACAAAGCCGAAACTGGTAATTTTCATGGCACTACAGTTACCTACACTGAGAGCAAAGTTAGGGTAGTTGGAGAAGTGATCGATGTTGTGGACCTACCAGGAACCTACATCTTAGACGGTTCTAATCCGGCCGAAAAAGTGACTCATGATTACCTGTTGAACAATTCGGTGGATGTCATCATCAACGTGATCGATGCCACCTTTCTTACCCAGTCACTGGAATTAACACTTGAGCTTCTTAAGTTGAACAAGCCCACGCTCATCGCGATGAACATGATGGATGAGGTTCAAAGGACCGGCCTAAAGGTGGATGGCCCAGGTTTGCAAGAACTACTAGGGGTGCGGGTTTTGCCATTGGTGGCCAGTAAAGGTCGTGGTGTAAAATCTCTCTTTTTGCAGGCGAAGGCGATCGTTGCCGAAGGGCAGTCAATTTCGGAACGGTATCAAGATTATGAAAACACACCCATATCTCGGCACAAAAAAGCCATTGAACTGGCAGAACAATTTGTAAAACAAGGAGATCGAAATCTCACTTTTCGTGATCGCTTGGACGATGTTTTGCTTCACCCGATCTATGGTTATATTGGGTTGGCTCTGATCTTATTATTATTTTTTCAGGGTGTTTATGGAGTTGGGCAATTGATCGAACCCCCGCTGCTCGCTTTTTTTGAGGGGATAATCAAGAACATTAACTCTCACATCAGCAGCCAAAATTTAATAGGTGTACTAATAAACGGTGTTTTGCAAGGCGTTATGGCTGGTTTTGCCATAGTTCTACCTTACCTTTTTCCATTTTTGGTAGGGTTGGGTTTTCTTGAAGATGTTGGTTATCTTCCCAGGATCGCCTTTATGATGGACTCTTTAATGCACCGAATTGGCTTACATGGTAAAGCCATCGTTCCGTTCATTCTCGGGTATGGGTGTAATGTCCCCGC
>CAZSLN010000078.1:0-11648 GCA_964607645.1 uncultured Anaerolinea sp. | reverse complement strand
GATCTGTGTTCAGAACCGTGGTGTAATGCGGTTCGATATTATCGCTCGAGGAGTAAAAGGACACTCTGGCCTTGCTGGCACAGGGGACCTTTCCGAAAAGTTGATCTCGGCAAGAGCCGCGCTCAACGAGATATTCAAAAATCGGCTAACGCTCTCATCGAGTGATGGCTGGCAATCTCAGGCAAAGTTTCCATTTACCAAGGTCGGCACACCTGGTGTATATAACATCACCGCCGCCGAGGGGGTTCTTGGCGTAGAGATCAGGCCGATCCCGCAAGACAACACCGTTGAACTCAAAAAAGATGTTTCGCAATATTGTCTTGACAACCAACTAGAAGTCGTATTTGCTGTAAATGAAGATGGCGTCGCTTGCGATAACGATAACCCTGCCCTCTTAGCTCTTATCAAGGCAGTAAAAACCGTTTCTGGAACAGATCCGAAAACAGGCAAAAAGCTAGCGGGCACGAGCGCTCGTTTCGCACCAGGTGGTCAGGCTGTGGTTTGGGGGCAAACAGGGGTCGGGCCACATGCCAAAGGCGAAAAACACTTTATTCCAAGCATCGAACCTTACTACCGCAGTTTGGTAGAATTCGGGAAAGAATTGAAATAACAAAAAGCGGGTTTTGGAATTTGTCCAAAACCCGCTTTTCTTTTTATGAACAAAACTTTCCTAGGAATAAACAGCAATCTCAGAGTATTTTGATTCGAGTTGCTCGAATCTTGGATCGGACTTTATGAAATCAAGATCCATATCCGTTACAGCTAACTCGATGGAAGTCTGTTTTTTGTCCAATGCTTTTTCGAGAAGTTCAAAAGCCAAGTCAACCTCCCCACGAACCGATTCAAAGCAAGCTCGATCGTATTCTTTTTCGTTTTTCATAAACGGGACAGCAAATTCGATATGGTATTTAGCTTTTTCTGTCATACCCAATCGTCGAAAGTAGTTCGCTAAGGCGCAATGGGCGTAGGTTGATGTTGGGTCTTGTTCCAGCACCTTTAACATTTCGCTTATCGCGACATTGAAATTGCCATACGCTGCATAGAGAGTGCCTAACTGGTAGTGATAAATGTGTTTGCGGGGTTGTATGGCTACCGCGTTTTCGTAAGCGAAGATGGCTTTTTCGTACATTCGAGTCAGCTTGTATAAGTTGCCAAGCGAGTCCCAGGCACGATCATTGAATGGATTTTCTTTTACAGTTTGTTCAAACTTCTTGATCGATCTCATTAAATTTTCGTCAATATTCGATTCTAGGTTCATTCGTTCATTCTTCTCAACCAATTGAGGAACAACCTGGGTAGGGTACTCTTCAATATGCTTGGTCGTTTTTGGTTCTGCAACATCTCGGCTTTCGCTGCCAAGTTCTTGATCCTGCGATTGAGCATCAGCGATTAGATCGGACAAAACAGCTTGAATTTCCGGTTCCTTCGATTCCAGTGAAACTAATTGTGATAAGGATTGACCAGCTTGGTCCACCCTCATATTGTCAATAGTCTTGCGGTAATAATCGAGGGCTTTTTGATAGACCTTGATGCCATCATTACCATAGGAATGTGTTTCGAAAACATTTCCGAGCTGGTAACAGGCAATGGCTTCATCAAGTTTTCCATGTTTAGTCAAAAGGTCGCCCATACCATTCCAGCTTTCCGAATCTTCTGGATTCAAGATCAAGGATTTTTGGTAAGCCTCTTGGGCTTCATCATTCATATCAAGGTTTTCGTATAAAGCGCCGACTTTATTCCATGGGAAGATCTGGTTAGGAGCCAATTCTGCAGCTTTTAAGTAAGCATCGATTGCGCCTTTTACGTCGCCGAGGGCTGTTTTTACCAATGCTGAGGAATGCCATGCCAATGCTTCGATCCATGAATTTCCACTATCATTGGCATCTTTTATTGCCTGGGTTAAGATCTCTTCAGCTTCTTCCAATTGGCCATTTCGCCAATGCATGATGCCCATCGTGAGTAACATGGTCAATCGAATTCCTTCTTTGTTTTCTTCTTCCAGATCCGCCTCGCAGGTTTCCGCTGCTTCTTTGGTAGCGGGTAAGGCTGCGACTATCTCGGATTCGTCGATGAGCACAGGGGGATTCTCCATACCGAAGTTACCCATTTGGGATGCGAGAGATGGTTCAAGTTCTAATGCCAAATTGAAATTCTTGAGAGCGGTTTGAAGATCATTTTTCTTCATATGTAACTTGCCTAAGGTAAAGTAGGTCTTGGCTTTTTCGGATGAGTTGGTGATAACGTTGAGGTATTGGTCAGAAACAAAGATCGCGCCATCCGCTTTTTCGCACTCGATGGAAACTTCGAAAAGGTTGCTTAGTAATTCAGGCGAGGTATCACCCTGGCTAAATAAGTTTTCGAATACTTCGAGCGCTTTGCCAGCTAAATTAAGTTTTCGGTATAAATTTCCTAATTCGATCCAGGTTTGTGTATTTTCCATGATATTTCTCCTTAATTTAGGTTCTGTAACCGTTAAGCGACAAGCTTAGCAGGGTGAGGGTTATGGCTTAACATTTGGGCGGCGCGAGCAAACAAGCCGGTATGTTTCGTCGTAGGCAATGCTTCACTCATCACAGGCATATTTGTTTCCATATACCAAAGCCCAGCTTCTTCGCTTCGAATGTCGATTGCGATCGGAGCATCTGAGATAAAGGAGTCGTGAGGTGTTTCTTCTACTGTCTCCGTTTCACCGAGTCGGCCGATCATCTTCATGATCACGTCTTTTTCTAAAGAGCGGTCTTCCATTGAAACTTCACGAGCCCCCCGATTACATGAGGGAGCTTTAAGGCTATTCGCTACGGAAAAGGAGCTTACGCCAATACGCTGAGCGATCTCTTCAATACTGTAATCAAAATCTGTGGCTAATTTTTGGAAGTTGGTCGCCAATTCTTCTGAGCCTTTGATCGAATTATGAAGATTCTCGTGGAGAGAAAGCTCGATGGATTCAACTTCGCTTACATTTCGTACAATTACTGGTACATCAGTGAGCCCAGCTAATTTGGCTGCCGCTAATCGTCGATTGCCAGCGATCAACTGAAATTTTTCGGAATTATTAATTTTCGAAACAATCAATGGCTGAATTACGCCATGGTTTCGCACGGAGCGGACCAATTCATCGAGATTGACAAACTGAGCTGTAGCGGATGTTTCAATTTGGTCAGTGCTAAGATTCATATAGCTGGACAATCGCGAATTGGCGGTTTTGGCGATCGCTGAGATTATCCGGTTGGTGATTTCTACTTTTTCCACATCACCTTGCAATTTGTAGCAAGATAAGATCCGTGTCCAAATGTTACTTTTTTCTTCGTTGGTCTCAGCTAAAATCAGCAAGGTATCGAATTCAGCCACAGCTTCATCAAGCTTGCCTTGGTTGACATATACTTGCGCCAAGTTCATATGAAGGAATGGAAGGCTGGGGTCAAGTTTTAGACCATTGAGGTAAGCATCGGCGGCATCGTCGTAGGAACCAACCTTGAACAAGATCAAGCCGAGTTCATTCCAGATATGGGGGCTATCTTCGGTCATCTGAGCGGCAGGGTTGATCTCAATTTCCACAGGGGTGCTTTCCTGTGTCTGATCACTCACACCATTGGACAATTCACCCGCTTTTTGGAAAACCTTGATGGCCTTCGCGTGGTCGCTATTTGCGATGTACAGATTTCCAAGTTTGGTCCATAGTTCCATCTCAACCTTGATGTTGCTGGCGAAGGAGATAGCGCTGCGAATTGTGGAAATAGCGGAATCAAGGTCTTGTTTTTCAGAAAACAGATCAGCGAGCATAACGCTGCCTGAGGTATTTTTTGGCTCGTTCGCTACGATATCACTATATACTTCGATTGCTTGATCGATCTGACCACTCATTATGAGGGTATTGCCAAGAGTTTCGAGTAATTGATTTTTTTTCATTTTTACCTCACTGTTTGCGAAATGCTAGAAAAAAGTTGATTGAAATTGACGGATAAGTTGCCATCAGGTGAATTCTTTACCAGTTCATCGGCGGTGGTATAGGCAGTGATCGCCTCAGTATATTTGCCGATCAAACGGTACTGGTCGCCGACCAAATTCCACAAGGAGCTTTTTTCGGTCGGCCGTTCGAACAATTCAATTCCCTTAAGCAGGTAGTTCATTGCCTGGTCGCGTTTGCCAATAGTTGAGTACAGAATTCCAAGGTTTCCAATTGCAACGGCGTTATCTGGGCACAATTCGATAGCCTTGGAGTAAGCGCTTTCAGCTTCTTCAAGATCATTAGTGCGAACAAAAATGTTGCCGATCTCATTCCACATCTCTGGGGTGAGCTTGCTCGAATCGATGGATTGGCGATTATTTAGTTCAGGTTCATTACTCTTGATGCTTGTTTTCGCCTGATCAGCCATTGAATAAGCCGCTATCGCGTTATCAAAACCACTGGTCTTTCGATAAATATCTCCGATATTATTCCAAGCCTCTTGAACTTCATTTTCGTCTGTTGAAGATCGGATCAATTTCTTATAAAGCTCGATGGCTCGCTCAAATTCGCCGATCTTGCTAAGGCAATCCGCCATCTTCTTGGTGACCATATTTTGGTCAACGGCTTCGTCAGTAATTTTTTCGTAGGAAACAACCGCTTTATCAAAGATGTTCAGTTCGGCATAGATATCGCCGAGTTCAAGCCAGACAAGGTTAGCTGAACCATTCTCGACTGCGAAATCAACCAAGGCTCCGATCGCCTCAAAATCTTTATTCTGGCTGCGAAGTTTTCGGGCGGTGGAGATGATGACGGACTGGGCATCCACTGGAAATTTCTGAACAAGGGATTCTGACATTAGAATGGAGGTAATGGATTTTACGAAAAGATTGTTTGAGCTGCTTTCAAGATCACGGATTTCTTTTAGGAAATCTGCCGCTTCACTTTTAGCGCCTTTTTCGGTTGCAATAAAATGCTTCGCCATTAGGCAAACCAATAGTGAGGTTTTACTTTTGTTCGATCGAGCGATGGACATCGCGTTATTAATAAATGATTCGGCTTTGGCCAGATCCTTCATGCGCCAAGCGCCAACGGCCATAGCCAAATGATTCTCAATTTCAGGATCAATCGAAGATAAAGGATCATTGAAGTTATAAATTACCTCTATTTCTTCATCCACTACGTTGTCCGCGAAGATCGCTACAGATTTTTTGGTTTCGCTGGGTGAACCTAATTCAATTACCCGGTGGCGTGAGGACCAAAGATCGGGGGCCATATGGGCAAATAAAATGGATTCATCCGCGGTTAACCAGACGATCATTTTGATTCGCTTATCGATAATGCGATTCTTATGTGAATCCAAAACCGCTATCAGTTTTTCTACTTGGCTATCGCTGGTTCCACTATTGAGTGGATCAATGGATAGGATCGTCTTTGTACCAGAAATGCGCTCGATGAGGGAAGTGAATTCATTGTTGATATCGTATTCGACCTGGTAAATGATCTGATCGATCTCGGACTTCAACAGCTCAGCTACGATTTGAGTTTGAGCTGTTTTTCGGGTGGTGACGTTGTTATAGATGGCGAAGATAATGGAAGGGCGATTCCATCGGAATGCCAATTCGATCTCTTCTCGAAGAGTCGTGATGATGATTTCAACAGAATCCATATCGTAAATATTTGAATTTTTATTCATATAGCACCGATTTTAGAACTGGATGAACATCAAACCAATTTTCGCCATTTTTGTATTCTAAAAGGGCGAGGAGTTGGAGAAGAGGCCGAATTCGATCGCTGTACTCCATGTGATTGTGTTCGTGGAAGTTTTTCAGGATCGCCATATCTTCTTTTTCTAGGATGCGGCGGTATTCATTGCGGATCTCAGTGGCGGCCCATTCAACATCTACTTTTTCGATCTGTGCGGCATTTCGGCGTCTCGCTCGGCCAATGGAGGTGCGCATAATTCTTGCCATTTCACGAAAGACACCACCACTATAAGTGATAGCTTGCATCAACGCTTGCGGCTCAATCAAACGAGTATCCATACGAACGGATACGAATTTCTTCAAGGTTTCGTACCCTTCTTTAACATACTTATCTTGTGAGCGATGCGGGTGAAGCATGACATTTGGCAGGAACAATGCCTGGTCGCGAATGGCGTCGAATTCTTTACTGTAAAACAAAGCGCTCGAAACGGTGTAGACAATGGCGCAATTGGGTTGCATCATAATCTCGCGTCGTTCCTGAAAAATGGACTTTGCTTCTTGTAAACTCGGTTTATCAAGATCGTCGATCAGAATAAGAGGAATTCGACCATCTTTTAATTTTACGGCGGCGGCGATGCTGTTGATCACATCAATGAGGCCGGTTACGTTTTTATCAATAACTTGGCGGATAAGAGTTCGGGTTGTTGGTTCCAAACGCATTTTCATACTAGCGTTGGCAAAAAAGGCTTCCAATCCTGCTCCAACTTCAACGCCGGCAACTTTTCCTGATTTAACAGTGGTCACTTCTTCTTCCACGCGCCCTCTCCAACTGTCCAGATCTTTCATCAACTTAGCTGGTAACACACCGCCTTGTTTGCGGTAATCACGGAACATACGACCGCCAATGGCTAAAAGTACATCGCGGAAATCTAGATCGATAATATCGGCTTCGTCGCGAATGCTAAAGTTGATCGGCCAATATTTTTCACGGATCTGGGGATTCGCCATTAGGTGAAGAAGTTCGGTTGATTTTCCGCATCCACGGTGGCCGGAGAAGAAAAACTTAGGGGGTTTGTAAAAGGGGGATAGGAGAGCATCAATCAATTCATCGATGGGATCGCCTGGTCGGGTAATGTAAAAAGGATTAGCTTTGCCATCGGCGCTGGTCTCTAATGGAAGATCAAGCTCAAAGTTGAGCCATGCCCGGTCAAAATCTTTTGCGCGAATGTAATCGAAGTTACCCATTGATCTGCCGTTTATCTTTCTAATGTTAGTGAAATGGTATCGTTGAAGCTGATTTCGCCGCTATCCAGAACGATAGCCTGTTTTTTCCAATTATCTTCAGACCATAATTCGAGGAAAGCGCCTTGACCAACAACAACCACTTTTGCGGAAATTTCAGCAAAGTCCAACAAGCCTTGAGGGATGGAGATCTGCTTTGATGTAGTCACTTGTAGGATGGAGGCCCTTCCCAGGAACAACCGGTTGAGTAATCGCACGCCTGGATTGAGTAAATTTAAACTCTTGATGGAATTTTGTAATGAAATAAAAGTTGATTGTGGAACGAGGAGTAAGTTTTTCTCGAAACCAGAGGTGACCACAAGATCAAAAAGACCATCCACAGAAAAACTATCTGGAATGTTCAGGTTATTCTCGTTTACTAATGTGGTTATCGCGGTTCCGATGAACAAAATGCTCTCCTTTTTCTTATTTCGTACTCAAAGTTTACTTTTTCAGAGAGTTTTGCAATATCCTAAATGTAAGGTTTTCTGCGACAAATTTATGTGCCATTTATGCCCTTTTTTTTAAGATTTGGATGGTAATTTGACGCCCATCGGTGTAGTATAATTGACCATAGAGATATGGTCATTAATGACCATAAATAGAGATGACGAAAACAAAAGAAATTTTGAAAACCTTTACAGAAGAATTAGAAATGGCCATCCATTGGGATAGACCCTCTCTTCTACTTCTTACGTACGATGATTCGATGCAGTTCAGATTGTTCATTTACCAATTATTAGTTTCGATAAATATCTTGGGGCTGGAACCAGTTTTTGTTCCAGTTACTCCAGAAACTTACGACATCCCGCTCCTTCTGAGGGCTGAACCCGACCGAGAAAAAAAGGCCTTTATCATCACTGGTCTTGATAATGGTGGTGGTATGGAGATTGGGCATGCCTACAAGGCTTTAAATATTCGCCGGGAATTGCTTATCGAGGATAAGGTTAAAACGATATTCTGCTTGAATAGAACGGAATCTAAAAAAATACCAACCGACGCCCTCGATTTTTGGGTCTTTCGCCATCGCTCCTTCGAATTACCATCCTTGAAAACCAAGATTCAAAAAGAACGTATCATAACCAACGCGATAGGGAACTTGTATTTGGAAAGCATTTCAGCTAATCCATGTTATTCTTTGATTGAGATCGATAAAATAATTTCTGAAATGCGAATATCTGAATCCCCTCTAAATAATTTCCTAATTCGAACCGCGGCCTACCTCCATTCAGGAGGTACCTCTGAAAATGGTGATGACCTGATCGCATTTGGAAACGAATTGATAGAACGAAACCCTGAGTCTACGGATCATATTCTCCTCACACAAAACTTGATCCACCAATGCCAAAATAATTTCTTGGCGATCATTGAGAATTACCACAAGCTGATCCATCCAGAACTTCTCTCAGCCGCTATGTGCAATTCTGTGGCTTTAGCATTTTTAGAGGTTGGGGAAAAACAAAAAGCAATCACTTTGTTAGAAAACGCTCTTGCGAATATGCGCAAATCGAAGGAAAACTTTGAATCATTGATCACTCTATATATGCAAGCGGGAGAAATGGACAAAGCAAAAAACATAGCCGAGATTTCTATCAAGGCTGGGTATAAAACTACTCACGTTCATCATTCTCTATTTCTGATCGAAAAAGAACGAGGGAATATTAGAGCCGCGAAAAATCACCTTCGGAATCTACTCTTCTTGACACCTGAAGACCTTGAAATGTGGAAAATATATGCTTCGATTTAATGTGCTCGAAAACGAGGGAGAAAGATGAAAATCTTACGTATTGTAGTTGTAGATGATCAGACGGTTGTGCGTGAAGGATTGGTTTCGATCCTATCGTACCAATCTGATATAAAAATCATAGGCCAAGCCAAGGATGGCAATGAAGCGATCGTAATATGCAAACAGGAAAAACCTGATGTAGTTTTGCTTGATCCAATTATGCCTTCCATGGATGGCTTCGCCTCGATTGAAAAAATTCGGGAGGTATCACCATCCTCGAAGATCTTGGTGTTAACCAGCTCATCTGATGCCGACAAGGTCTTTCGCGCCATAAAATCGGGGGCAATAGGCTACTTGCTCAAGAACTCGGACTGGGATCAACACCTTCATGCAATTCGCACTGTGGCAACAGGGCAATCTTATATTGATCCATCGATCACTAGGGATGTGATCACTGAGATGAACCCGCCAGCGCCATTGGAACCCGAGGATCAACAACAGCAACTAACAGATCGCGAAAAACAAACTCTGGCTTTGATCTCAAAGGGATTGAAGAATTCTGAGATCGCTGAAAAACTTTTTGTCCACGAAAGAACCATCGCCAAGTATGTTGGAAACATCCTAAGTAAGCTTCATTTAGATAATAGAACTCAGGCGGCGTTATATGCTATGCGTGAGGGTCTAGATAAGTTTGAGGATTAAATGAACCAAATTCCTAAGAAAAAATTGCTTTACGGGGCTATGTACGGAGCCGTCGCTGGATTGGTCTTCTCACTATTGGCATGGGGGTATAACGCTGCCATTCTCGCCACCCATCATTTTGCCACACCTTGGTTTACATTTACGGTTGGTGTGCTAATGGTGACTGTTATTACAGCGCTAACGGGTTATTTCGCGGTTCGATCCAATAGCACTCTCACTAGTTCCATCCTGTGGGTCATCGCGGGTATTTTTTCTGGTGCTTTAGCGATCGTTTTACCTTTGTATTTTTTTCCAAATTATGTAAATTTTACTAACCCCAGCCTCAATGGTTGGTTGGAATTTGGGTGGAATGAAAGCTATAGCCTCATTTTATTTTTTGCCATTTTCTATTCCGCTATCAGTTTTTTGATCATTGGATTGCTCGAAAATAGCTTGGTAGAATCAGCTTATTATTCACTCTCCGCTGGCCAATTGATGATCGCGTTGCTGATATGCTCCATCTTCGCTGGCCTGATCGGCGGGATCGTGGATTCGTTCGCCAACACCAATATTCGCAAATCCGTAGTGGCTTTGGACGAAATAATTACCTATGTCACCGAACATAAAGGACAAGTGATCGCCAAAGAAACAACTCGAACCCTCCATTTAAGCGCTTTAAATACTGTAAAAGAAAATCTAACGGATCAAAGAAAACTGTACGTATTCTCGGTCAATGAAACATTTGACCAAACCAAAATTCTACTTGAAACCAATGATATTTTCGCTATATGTTATGTTTTTTTAGACCAACCATCCAACTGCACCATCAGCACCCCGGGAGAGTAATGATCGCATGAAGATCCAGCCTTTTGAACTAGAGCGTTTTTTTGCCAAGTACGAATTCAAGATCGAACACCTCATGAGTGCCTCTGATTGCGAAGGCTTATTTTTTCAGGAATTGATTGCAATGGCATCACCGCAGAGCTTGACCTTGTGGAATAATCTAAAACTCAATTACACCGAATCGGCCGGCCATCCGTTATTACGCCAAGGCATCGCTGCCCTTTATAGTGAAACAACGCCCGAACAGGTGCTTGTAGCGGTCCCGGAGGAATTGATCTTTATCGCGATGCAAAATTTGGTAAATGCGAAGGACCATGTCATTGCCATTTCGCCGACTTACCAATCCTTACACAGCATCGTCGAATCGCTTGGCTGCGAGCTATCGCTTTGGCAATTAGATTTGCACGAAGGCGAGTGGGCAATTGATATTCCTAAACTGGAATCGATGATCACAAAGAATACCAAATTGATCATCATCAATTTTCCAAACAACCCAACCGGGTTTAGCCCAACTATAAAAGAACTCGAAGAAATAGTTCAAATTGCCCGGAAACATGGCATCACTATCTTTTCAGATGAAATGTATCGGTTGCTTGAGTACCGGGTTGAGGATCGACTCCCGTCTATCAGTGAAGTCTATGAAAACGGCATTGCCCTTTCAGGGCTATCGAAGTCTTTTTCGTTACCGGGGCTTAGGGTTGGCTGGCTAACCTCAAAAAATACAAAAATGCTGGACCAATTATTGGAATACAAAGATTACACCACCATCTGTAATTCCGCTCCATCCGAGATCCTTGCCATTATGGCTTTGGAAAATACAACCGGCATAATTGAACGCAATTTAGAAATTCTGCGCCAAAACATAGAGTATAGCCAAAATAATTTTGCCCAGGTCCCCCACCTCGTGGATTGGATCGCGCCGAAGGCTGGGTCGATCGCTTTTCCTAAATGGAAAGGGAAAATGCCAATGGATCAACTTTGTGAATTGTTAATATCAGAAAAAGGGTTGATGATCGTTCCCGGCGAGTTATTCCATTTCGCTAACAACCATTTTCGCGTGGGATTAGGTCGAAAGAATTATCCGGACTCACTGAGCATATTTATTGAGCATATATCATCGATGGATTGAATTATTTTATAGATTAATTGCGCGATGCCTTATGTTTCTACTCAGGGCATCGGTGAAGTTCTAAGATTAGATATGCCAATTATCTATGCGCATGTCAAACGGTAATAGAAGTAATTCAGCTAATAAGCTGAAATGAGGGAGTTATTGATTCAATCTTGGTTACTGATTTTAATTAGCCAATTTCAATTCCAGCAAATGATGGATTCACGAATTAAGGTTCCTAGCGCGACAGAAAGAAAAAGACATCCAATTTAATTTGGAAAACCCGTTAATAGAATGAATAAAAATGGTATAATCGTTGCTTATGCCTTCGTAGCTCAATGGATAGAGCGCCTGACT
>CAZSLN010000077.1:0-11744 GCA_964607645.1 uncultured Anaerolinea sp. | reverse complement strand
AGTGTTTCTTCCAAAGTATCACCAACCTTCGCTGGCATTCAAAGAGGTGTAGTTTCCTCCGAGTTTAATCCAGATTACTCTCACATCAAAGGTGAGCTAAAAAAGATTGGTGTTTTGGCTGCAAGTTTTTTCGCGATCTTGATCGTATTGTCCTTTATCATCAAGTAATTTGATTTTTTCGGTCGATCAAGGTTGAAATAACATGATCGACCGTTTTTTTATTTAAATTCCTCTTGATGGAATCGAATCCAGTGGTTCAGGTAGTAATAACCGCGTCGGCTTACGGTGGTATGTCTGTGGCTCGCTATAACGGAAAAGCGGTCTTTGTTCCGTTTACCTTGCCAGGGGAGGTCGCTAAGATACGTATCATTGATGATAGAAAAAATTTTTCTATCGCGGAACTGATTGAGATCGTAAAACCATCCGAAAAACGGATCCAACCACCATGCCCAGTGTATGCCCGTTGCGGCGGATGCCATTACCAACATCTCGACTACCCCTCTCAGCTTGAGGCGAAGGAAAGCATTTTTCGCGACCAACTCACTCGTATAGGCAAGCAAGTAAACCCCAACATTCTGCCAATACTGCCGGCGTCTTCCAATACTCATTACCGAAACCATATCCAGTTTCACGTCAACAATCTTGGCCGGCCGTGTTTTGTCGCAATGGCGGTGCAAGAGCCACTGGTAGAGATCGAAAAATGCCTGATCGCGGATGAAGGTCTTAATTCATTCATCGGTGAATTAAGTTTTGAGGAAGGATCATCCCTCGACCGCGTTTCATTACGCAAGGGTCGATCCGACCTTATGTTGCTGTTGGAATCAGAGGATTTGGAATTACCTGAGATCGAGATCGAAGCGGATGTATCTGTAGTACACATTACCGAGGATGACCCGGTTGTGATCTCAGGAAATGATCATATCTTTATCGATGTTTTGGAAAAAAGTTTTAAAGTATCTGCCACTTCTTTCTTTCAGGTTAATACCGAGATGGCAGCCGTAATGGTGCAACAAGTTCTAACTACCGCGGTGTTTGACGCAAATAGTGTTGTGATGGATCTATACTGCGGGGTGGGTTTGTTCACCGCCTTTTTGGCGGACCGGGTAAAGAAGGTGATCGCCATTGAATCCTCCCCCACTGCCTGCGCGGACCTAGAATATAACCTCAGTGAATCGGAAAATGTCGAACTCTACGAGGGAGATGCTGAAGATATTCTTCCTCACCTAAAAGAACATGTTGACCTAATTTTGGTCGATCCACCGCGAGCTGGTTTGGATAAAAAAGTAACAGAATCCATGTTGCAACTTTCTCCGAAAATGATCCTTTACGTATCCTGTGACCCAACTACCCTCGCGCGCGATGTACAGCGATTTGCGGCAGGGGGATACAAATTGGTACAAGCTACCCCCATCGATATGTTTCCGCAAACCTATCATATTGAAAGCATCAGTATTTTTGCAAAGGGATAATTTTGTGTTCGAAGGGTGAAAGAAGCGCATTAGGGGTAGAATTTAAGAAAAATATACAGGAGTTACGAACATGGCAGAGGTCTTTGATTTCAAGAAAAAATTCAAACATCTGTATCAGCCTCCAGCAACGCCAGGCATTCTCCAAATTCCGCCCATGCAATATATTATGTTCGAAGGTAAAGGGGATCCCAACCAACCTGACGGCGAATACTCAAAAGCGGTAGAGATCCTTTACGGCTTGTCCTATGCCATAAAAATGTCTCATAAGAACGGGCACGCCCCGCGAGATTATTTTGAATACTCTGTTCCGCCATTAGAGGGATTATGGTGGATGCGAGACGAAACGATGTTTGACCCCATTAAAAAGAGCGAGTTATGTTTTATCTCAATGATCAGGCAGCCTGATTTTGTTACTGAAGTGTTTTTTGAGTGGGCCGTAAGTGAGATAAAACGAAAGAAAAAGGATCTAGATCCCTCCAGTGCCAGATTAGTAAAGTTGGATGAAGGCTTATGTGTTCAGGTAATGCACCACGGACCATATGCTACGGAGCCAGAAACCGTCGCCCGAATGGCGGAGTATGTTCGCGAAAATGGATACTTCGACGCGATCGGTGATGTTCTATCCGATGGGCAAATTCGCCGGCACCATGAAATTTACCTAACAGATCCGAGAAAATGTAGTCCTGAAAAGATGCGAACCGTCCTTAGGCACCCCGTAAAAATGGCTGCCAAAGCCTAAAATTGCTTAGGATTGCCTCTGCTTCTTCTCAGTAGCTGGGTCAACAAAGAAATTTTTGCCATTCCTGTGCATAACAAGGAGGTTTTCTCCGAGCCGCTGGTAATGATCGCGGCACAATTCGGAGTGGTACTGATAATTATCAAATACATCCTGATAGTGGATGAAGATTTGGTCGTAGCATTCAATAAATTCCTGCCGATAAGTAACTGATACCAAATCGGCATGGCCCATCAACCAGCATTTATCCTTAAAATCCCATTCGAAAGCCAAGCCAAGAAATTCGTAGCTGGATGACACGTAAGGAAAAAATGGAAATTGACGGCAGCTGAGCGACCGATTCTCTCGTTGACATTTTGTATGCCCCAGACATTGCCGTAATATCATGCCATCCGGATAATCAAGGTGGTCTGCCCCTTTTGGGTTTGTGAGCGGAAACCATAGATCCGTAATTTGTACGAGATGGTTCCACTCTTGGACGAAGAGCGCTGGTACAGCCTGCGTGATATCACAACAAAACGGCAGACCGTTCGGGTTGCTGCTCCGGCACTTCTGACCGCAATCGATTTCGCAAATGGGGGAGTTAAAAGAAGCGTAGAGTTGTTGGATGTTTTGTAAAGGTGGTTTTTGGTAGATAAGTTTGCTCAACGGTCCTCTTTTTTATAAAATGAATCTATGGAACATTCAAAGGATGAACTATGAATATTTTAACTTGGTATGGGCACTCCACCATTGGCATTAATACCAATGGCACTAAATGCATTGTAGACCCCTTTTTTGATAATAACCCCGCCTCCCCGATCAAGGCAAGCGAAATAGAAGCAGACGCTTTGTTGATAACGCACGGCCATAGCGATCACATAGGGGATACTATCGCGATCGCCAAAAGAACCGGGGCTTTGGTCATCTCAAATTATGAGATCGTGCGCTGGTTGGGTCAAAAAGGGGTACTAAACACTCACGCCCAGCACATAGGGGGTGGGCATCAATATCCTTTTGGATATCTCAAACTCACCATGGCGCTTCATGGTTCGATCCTAGAGGATGGAAGTAATGGCGGTAACCCGGCGGGCTTGCTCTTGACTACAATAGATGGCAAGAAGATCTATTGCGCTGGTGATACAGGGTTATTTGGGGATATGCGCCTGATCGGCGAAGAAGGTATTGATATTGCCCTCCTTCCAATTGGTGATAACTACACTATGGGACCCTCCGACGCGTTGCGAGCGGTAAAACTGATCGATCCAAAAGTAGTTGTACCGATCCATTTCAATACGTGGAACTTGATTGATCAAGATGTAGAAAAATGGGCTGAGGATGTCAGGCGCGAAACCAGGTCGATTCCGAAGGTTCTATTGCCCGGGGAAACCTTTGAGTTTTAGCCAATGCGGATATTTTTACCATCAAAAAAGGATCAAAAACCTTTAAAGGTATAATCTAACCTTCGTAAGTAAACTAAATCAAAGGTACGGAAAAAATGTCAGAAAAGCATACGTTTCAATCGATCATCTTAAAACTACAACAATACTGGGCGGAGAAAGGTTGTGTAATTTGGCAGCCCTATTACACTCAGGTAGGGGCGGGCACAATGAACCCCGCTACATTCTTAAAAGTTCTTGGCCCCGAACCTTGGAGTGTCGCATATGTTGAGCCATCCGTTCGGCCAGATGATGGCCGCTATGGCGAGAACCCTAACCGGCTGCAAATGCACTATCAATTTCAGGTGATCCTTAAGCCAGACCCCGGTAACCCGCAGGAACTCTATTTGGAATCCCTCAAGGCGATCGGGATCGATCCTCGTATGCATGATATTCGTTTTGTAGAAGATAACTGGGAACAACCCGCTATCTCAGCATGGGGTTTAGGCTGGGAGGTTTGGCTTGATGGCCAGGAGATCACTCAATTTACCTATTTTCAGCAGGTCGGCGGAATTGCCCTCGATCCGGTAGCGGTGGAGATCACCTATGGCCTCGACCGCATCTTGATCGCCCTAAATGACGCGCCCTCTATCTGGAACGAACCTTGGTCTGATACGTTGAAGTATGGCGAGATCAGGCAGCAGGCTGAGTTTGAACACAGCAAATATTATTACGAGGTAGCGGATGTTGAGCGCGCTCGAGAAATGTACGAGTTGTTCGCGGCTGAATGCCTCTCCTGTTTGGAAAAAGGGTTGGTACTGCCAGCGCATGATTATGTTCTCAAATGCTCTCATACCTTCAATATTATGGATGCGCGAGGGGCGGTCGGTGTAACCGAACGCCAGGCGTACTTTAGACGAATGCGAGATATGGCCCGAAAAGTTGCCGAAGCCTACCTAGAGCAACGAAAGCAAGCCGGGTTTGTTTTGCCATCCACAAACAAAGAAAAAACAACAATAGTGCCAGAAACCATCTCCGCGATTGTTCGTGGTGAATCTTCACAAAACTTCCTTTTAGAAATTGGCGTTGAAGAATTACCCGCGGGCGATGTTGATAGCGCTTACGGACAGCTTGTTGAAAAAGTAACTGGCTGGTTAAAAAGCTTGTCGTTATCGCATGGTGACATCAGCTTGTTTGCCACCCCTCGCCGTCTCTCTGTCATCGTTGAGAACTTAGCCGCTCTTCAGCCAAACAAAGAAGAGCTTGTAAAAGGTCCCCCTGCTGATAGAGCCTTTGCCGCGGATGGCAGCCCAACCCCCGCTGCTATCGGATTCGCCACGAAGAATGGTGTTGCTCCCGCCGATCTTAAAGTTCAGGAGATCGACAATGGTAAGTATGTGGTGGCCATGGTTTATAAAACTGGTCAGCACGCCATCGATGTTCTTGCTGCCCAATTACCCCAGTTCATCGCTGATATTAAGTTCGAGCGTTCTATGAAGTGGAACAATTCCGGCGTCGCATTCTCCCGGCCGATCCGTTGGCTCGTCGCTCTCTTTGGCGAACAGGTGATTCCTTTCCAATATGCGGGCGTCCCCTCCGGTGCGATCTCTCGTGGTTTGAGGCCTTTCGACTCCCCCAATCTCAAGATCAATTCCGCTACGTCCTATCGATTGCAGATCGAGCAAGCCGGCATCATTCTGGACGGAAAAAGTAGATCCGCAAAGATAGAGGAAATGGTTATCAAGGCAGCCAAGTCACTTGGTGGTAATGCTTACATTGATCCAGGTTTGTTGCAAGAAGTGACCAATCTGGTTGAAAAGCCAACTGTGATCATTGGTAGTTTCAACCCCGAATTTTTGACGCTTCCGCGTGATGTTTTGATCTCCACCATGAAAAAACACCAACGCTACTTCCCTGTGGAGGAATTCGCTGTGGGTACGGGCGCCGAAAACACCTACCCCAATTTATTACCCAACTTTATCGCCATCCGTAACGGGGACGACCAACACATTGACATAGTTGCCCATGGCAATGAACATGTGTTAGGGGCTCGCTTTGCTGATGCCAATTACTTCGTACGCGAAGACATCAAACAGCCGATAGAATATTACCGCGATGGCTTGGGCACTCTCATTTTCCAAACAAAATTGGGTTCCATGCTCGAAAAATCCAATCGGATTCATGCCTTAGCTCCAGAATTGGCAGGAATACTCAAGTTTGAAGAAACAACAAAAGCGAATGTCACTAGAGCCGCTTTCCTCTCCAAGGCGGATCTTACCACCCAGATGGTCACTGAAATGACCTCGCTGCAAGGGATCATTGGCCGCGAGTACGCTCTCCGTTCAGGCGAATCCTCCGAAGTGGCAATTGCAATTGGTGAACAATATTTACTGGTTCCAAAAACCAAGGTCGGCTTGGCGGTTGCCCTGGCGGATCGAATTGATAGCTTGGTGGGCTTGTTTGCGGCGGGAGTTATCCCAAGTGGCGCGAAAGACCCCTTTGGTTTGAGAAGAGCCGCAATTGGTATTGTTCAACCATTGCTTGAACATGACATTGCCTTTGATCTGATGACAGCCATCAAAAAATCAGCCTCAACCCAACCCATTATCAGTAGTGACGTTGTGAACGGTCAAGTTTTAGCGTTTATTACCGGCCGACTGAAAGTGGTTCTTGCGGATATGGGATATCGCTACGATATCGTGGATGCCATACTCGAGGTGAACAACAATGACCCTGCTCGATCGTTAATGTTGGTAAAAGAGCTCACCGAGTGGGTCGCTAAACCCAATTGGAGTAATACCCTGGATGCTTTTGCTCGTTGTGTTCGTATCATTCGATCTACCGGGAAAAAGGAATGGGCAATCGACAAGAACCTTTTCATTGAAGCATCAGAGAAAGACCTATTCCTTGCCGTTGACTCTGTTGATCAACGCTCGCTTACGACCATTAACGCGTTACTTTCAACTGTTGAAAACCTTGCTCCAACCATCAACGCGTTCTTTGATAATGTTTTAGTGATGGCGGAAGATGAAAAGATCAAGGCGAATCGACTCGGATTGCTATCCAAGGTAGCGGATCTAGCATCGGGTTTAGTTGATCTCGCTAAGCTAGAAGGTTTTTAGTTTTTTTCGGAAGAACAGCAAACAGCTGAGCGTGATAACCACGGCTCAGCTGTTTTTATTTGCCACTAGAATAATCCAAGTCTATAATTTTATATATGTCATCCACAGATGAAATTAAAACCCGATTAGGGATCGTTGAGTTAGCGGAAAGTGCCGGTGTAAAACTGCGTAGGAGCGGGAAAACCTACACAGGCTTTTGCCCGTTCCATTCCAATACCAAAACCCCCGCCTTTGTGATCTGGCCAGATTCAGGTACTTGGCGTTGTTTTGGCGAATGCGGTGAGGGTGGAGATATTTTTAAATTTGTAATGAAAAAAGAAGGGGTCGATTTTAAAGACGCTCTTCAGATATTAGCTGACCGAACCGGGGTTAAACTGGTCGAATACCAATCGCAGCCTCCCGAGCAAAAAGAAGAATATCAGCGCTTGCGGAATTTGCTAGAAGAAGCCGCCACATTTTATCGTCACCAATTATTAAACACCCCCGAAGGCGTAGCTCCGCTTATGTATTTGATGGAAAAACGGAAACTAACCAGGGAAACCATCGAAAAATTCAGCCTCGGTTATGCCCCACACCATTGGGATTCTGTCGTTGTGCACTTCAAGACAAAGGGCTATACCGAACATGATCTACTCGAAGTTGGGCTGGTATCTGAACGAGAATCGGGTGGATACTACGATAAGTTTAGAAACAGGATCATGATCCCGATACGTGATGAAAATGGAAAAATGACAGGCTTCGGCGCTAGGATCCTCGATCCAAACGACATCCCCAAATTTATGAACTCCCCTCAAACGGTTTTGTTTGATAAAAGCAGCCTTTTGTTTGGTTTAGACCAAGCCCGAAAATCGATTCGCGCGCAGGATCAGGGTGTGATCGTAGAAGGTTACCTAGATGTGATCGCCTTGCACCAGTCGGGATTTTCCAATGTTGTTTCCCCAATGGGCACTTCTATCACTGAAACCCAGATCAAAATGTTAAAAAAGTTCACTCGCAAATTGGTTTTAGCACTCGATCCAGATTCTGCTGGCCAAAAAGCCGTTTTGCGCGGGCTCGAATCAGCTCGATCCTCGATGGATACCGAAGATGAGATCCGTTTTGACGCGCGAGGTTTGTTACGCCACGAAGGTCGCCTCAATGCTGATCTTCGGGTTGCCACCATGCCGGATGGATTGGACCCTGACGAAGTAGTGGAAAAAGATCCTGCTCTGTGGGCTTCCCTCATCTCAACATCGAAACCGATCGTAGAGTATGTGCTGGATGTCCTCATCAGAGACCAGGACGTAAATGATCCAAAAACGAAAAGTTCAATCGTCTCTAAGATCATTCCATTGATAGAAGATCTGCCTGACCCAATAGAACGGGATGCCTATCGCCAATTGGTCGCTCGAAAAATTAAAGTGGATGAACGCTCCCTGTTAAATATCAAAGTAGCGGAAAAAAGAACTCCACCCAGCAAGGCGGCAGCGAAGGTTGATGCTCAAAAGGCAAATAATATTGAAAATCCGCTTATAGTTAAGGGAAATAAGAACCTTGAAATAAGTTGTATGAATGTTTTACTACGCCGACCAGATCTGTTGCCGCACATTGATCGGAAATTGCAAGAATCTCGTTTGGAACGAGTATCAAAAAATGATTTTGATAACACCGAATTTCAAATGTTACTTGAGTTGATACAAAGATCGTTAGAACAAGACGAGGTAGACCAGGTGAAGTTTGTTGAAAATAACCTGACTCCAAGTATTGAAGAAGCTTATACACTGATCCTTACCCAAAAACTGCCAGTCGGTCAAAACGATCGTTTGATCGAAGAAATGGTCAGAATGATCATCAACATTCGGCAGGCAACATTGAAAAAAAGCTTGGAGCAGATCAGTTTCTTGATGAATGAACCCGAGAATCTGAATGAAACAAAATTAGCCTCTTTATCTTCTGTAATGCAACAATATGGAGCGGTATTACGCAACCTTGATGATGCAAGGCATAAACTAACAGAATTTAGGCGAAAATAGTATGGTTACTAGAAAACAAAAGACCATGGAAGTTGAAATTCAACCTCATCCACCCCACGGATTTGATAATGACGAAGTTGTGGTGGAAATGGATGATATTGAAATAACACCAGAGGATATTGTCGAGAATGAGGTGGAAGAACCCGCGGTATATGATAAATATTCCGCCGGGGAGGAATTATCGGAAGACCCAGTAAAACTCTACCTTCGGGAGATCGGCCAGGTAAAGCTGCTCGATTCCGATAGTGAATTTAGGATCTCCACCATTATTGAAGCCTATCGATTGTTTTCAAACCTCCGTATTCGCGCCGAGCGTGTTGGCGAAACAACACAGGTTGCCATCTACCAATTATTGATCGAAGAAATGATGGTCAATTATCGTCGTTTTGAAGAAGACTCCAGAAGATTGCAAGTGGAGCTGCCTGACCTGCTCATGGTGCTCACTTCAGCTCAGTTATTGCGTACCGGCTGGAAGATAGACGCCCCATCCTACCTTCGTGCCTATTTGGATAATGGCCAATGGGGGCATGATATTTTGTGGAACAGTTATGCTTCTAATGCCTTTAACTTTTTTGTTTGCCTCAATCTATTACCTAAGAAAATCGCTACTGCCCTTTTTGATAATCTGCACAATGAAGAGCATCTTTTCCCGCCCGATGATTTCTTCCTCGAGAATATGCCGTCCGAATCGGACTTGGAATACGATACTAGCATCGTTGAGCTAAGGTCAGAGGAAGGGAATGAAGCCATCATTCGGGCTAACTTGCGTTTGGTTGTGAGTGTAGCGAAACGCTATTTAGGCAGGGGAATCTCTTTCCTTGATCTAATACAAGAAGGAAACCTTGGTTTGTTGCGGGCGGTGAATAAATTTGATCCCCGCCGAGGTTTCAAATTCAGCACATATGCCACTTGGTGGATCCGGCAATCGATCAACCGCTCCATTGCGGAGCAAGCTCGAACCATCCGTATTCCGGTTCATTTGTTTGAATCGATTACTCGCATCCTGAAGATCCAACGGCAGCTGGTGCAACAATATGGCCGAGAACCCAATACCGGTGAACTTGCCCTGGAAGTTGGTTTCTTATCTCCTGAAGACGTGACAGCTATAACAACCGCCAAGGAAAATGGCACGGATATTGACCCAGAGATCCAAAAAAGATGGGAAGCTGCCACGGCAAAGGTATATCGCATCCTGCGCTCCGCTGAAGAGCCAGTCTCGCTCGAAGGGCCGGTGGGGGATGAAGAATCCTCACAATTGGGTGATTTCATACAGGATGATGAAGCGACTGAACCAATGGACGCCGCTGCCAAGGAAATGTTGAAAGAACAGGTTCACTTTGTTCTAACTGCCTTGAATGAGCGCGAACGGCAAGTGCTCGAGCTGCGCTTTGGTTTGATCGATGGTAAAGACCACACATTAGAAGAAGTTAGCCGTTATTTCAATGTAACCCGTGAGCGGATCAGGCAAATTGAAGCCAAAGCGCTGCGGAAATTACGCAATCCTACAAAAAGCAAACAACTCAAAGACTTCCTAAACGATTGAGTTAATTTCGTTTTTTTTGGGCAATGTTCCTTGCATGCTCCAGGGCCCAGTCCAGGTAATTTGCACTGGAAGAATTTTCCCACGTAGATCATCTACTGTTTCTACGAACACCAATTTATTCGTGGGTGTTCTCCCGCGCCACCTGCCCTTTACTTGCTCCTCAAACAACACATCAACCTTTTTACCAAGGTATCTGGCGTTAATATCCGCCACGATCTGTTCTTGTAGGTCTTCAAGCGTCCTAAAGCGGAACATTTTTTCTTCTTCGGTCACATCATCTTGCATTTTACGGTCGGCAACAGTGCCAATGCGGGTGGAGTAGCGGGCTAAATGGGCAATATCTAATTTAAGATCTGCCAACAATTGGTAGGTGTTCATAAATTGCTCACGCGTTTCACCCGGGAAGCCAACAATAATATCGGTTGCGATCGAGCAATCGGGGCTGGTCGAGCGGATCTGTTCGATAATGTCGCGGTAATCTTGTTGGGTATACCCTCGGCGCATATTTTTTAAAACCTCATCATCCCCAGCCTGAATAGGAAGCTCGATATGCGGCATGATCTTGGGGGTAGAAGCAATGACCTGAATCAATTCTTCGCCAAAATAATTTGGATGAGATGTTAGGAAGCGGACTCGCTCCACTCCTTCAACCTCGCTTACTAGTTTTAGTAATGCCGCCAAGTTCGGTCCATCAGCAATATCCTTGCCATAACGGTCCACGATCTGCCCTAATAAAGTGATCTCAACAACGCCTTGCGCAGCTAACGACCGCACCTCACTGATGATATCGCCCACCGGTCGAGAACGTTCAATCCCTCTCTTGTAGGGGATTATGCAGTAGGTGCAGGCATGAGAGCAGCCATAAACGATCGGAACATAGGCGGAAACCAAATGACCCTGCTCTGAGATCGGCAGAACTAATTCTTCATCCATTGCAATGAAGCGGCGGGTAGTCTCAGCATCCTCAAAGGACCGTATTTCGCCTTGGGTAAGATGTGAGATCAATGGACCTGGATCAGAGGGTGGGGAAAAGACATCCACGTACGGGAAGGTCTTCTGTAATTTCTCGTACCCCTTCACCCCAACCAAACAACCCATTAAGTTGATGACTAGGTTCGGATTTTTTTGTTTAAGCGGTTTTAAAGAACTTAGGCGGCCGTAGGCTTTGTCTTCAGCGGATTGGCGCACCACACAGGTGTTCATTACGATCACGTCCGCTAGCTCAATGGTTTCGGTATGAGCATAACCGAGATGTTCCAAAGCTGACCCAACACGTTGCGAATCAGCCACGTTCATCTGGCAGCCTTCAGTCCAAATATGATAATTCATTGGTTTTCCTTGTAGATAAGTATAAATCGGACTAGATTATACCAAATTGAAAAAAATATACGAACCCTGGTCATTTGTTTGACGCATAGGATTGTTAGTGTTAGAATATTTCTTCGCAAGCTGGGCGCGTAGCTCAATGGCAGAGCAGCGGCCTTTTAAGCCGTTTGTTGAGAGT
>CAZSLN010000076.1:8934-12169 GCA_964607645.1 uncultured Anaerolinea sp. | reverse complement strand
ATTAATTATATCCATAATGGCTAATAAAAGAGCCTTATCTCCGAGATTTCCACTACCATACCATGCTCCCCATATTATAAAACGAAGATGTTTTCCCAAATCATTCACCAATAATTTTTAAGATGGGTAAAAAATTCCCCAATATAAGGTTATCTTTCACGAAACAGATTATACACTAAGCATCGGGACCAAGGCATAAAAGGTTGGAAAAAAACCAAATTACTCGATTCGGTCAACAAGGTATTCATCGCTTTCTTTTCCGGTCTTGGGCCAAACTTAGAAAAACTATCCTCAATTTATCTAGAAATGATCAGATAAGAATCGGTTCGAAAAAGGAAAATAGAATTTTGAAGACAGCGGTAAACGAAGGAAAATTACTCTCTAAACCATTAATAATACTATTAGGGCAATTATGCTATTGAGTCAAAGGAAAAACATGCCATAACTGTTCAATTATTTTTTTTAGGAATTCCTGTGATTGGGTAGTTGTACTTTGCGGATGGAATTCTTAAATTGGCAGGCAGTTTATTCCGAGCTTCTTTTTCACCAAAAACCAGATCATTACATTCCAAACGATCAGCGATATCGCTGTCGCGCTTGCTGCGCCGACGATGCCCCATTGGTCTGAGAAAACATAGATCATAATCAAATTCAATGAGGTTGTAAAAAATCGAATCTTTGCGGTATCCCGCTCGAAACCTGTCATAGTTAGGAATAATGAGGAAGCACCGGTTATTGAATCAACCACCTGCCCGATCAGGATCAGAACAATGGTATACGCAGTTTTGTATTCTTTGCCATAAAAGAAATTGACAAAATATTTTCCGAAAAAGAAGAAAAGAACGTAAATCGCGCTATTGATCAAGATGATCCAGCGAGCGCTGAGGCGTGCTAAGTATTGCAGATGAACCATATCATTCTTTGCGTAATATTTCGAGATCTGTGAGCTTAGTAATGGGTAAAGTATCAGGCGTCCAAAATCAGCGAGTATCGCGATCTGAATACCGACACGGTAAATGCCTAACTCAGCGTACTTTACAAAAATACCGACAATGATCAGGCTAAGCCATTTGTTTAAAACCTGCATGCCGGAGATCGATGCTAAACTAAGCGTGCTTTTCAACCACTCGAGTCTTTCATACGTCGGAAATGCTTTAAAAATTTCGGCCGGCGCGATCCGAAATAACACAAAAAGACCGAACCCTAACGAAAGCAACGATGCACCAACTTGGAGTACAATCGCGAGTAGAGGGGTGACCTGATAACCAACCTGGGTTGTTGCGACCATTAGGAAGCCTATAAACAGGCCAGGTAACAATACCTGTTCTGCTACCTGAGCGATCGCAATACGATGAAATCCCCGAATCCCAGAACTTAATATAGCTAAAACCCCAAATAACGGAACTAACGCCATGCCCCAAACTAAGGGTTCATGTAGATCCTCTGAGATCAACTTTCCCAACAATGGTCTGATGAGGGGATATCCAATGATGAAAAGGCCGGATGTTCCTACTATTATCGAAACCGACCATCTCCAAAAACCGTTGATCTTAGCCCAATCTCGATTTTCTACTAAACGAGCCGTTTCGCGCACCATCAATTGGGGTAAACCAATCTCGGTCGGTGCGCCGACAACGCTAATGATAGCCAAAACCTGGGTGAAAATACCAAAGTTCCTTGTTCCTAGGGTTCTAGCTAACAAGACTGACGTGAGGAATGTAAGACCAATGTTGATGATCTTTACAAGAAAAACCCATTTTCCTTCGGCATACATCCACTGATCCTTAGCAAACATCGCTGTGATCTTGTGGGTAAGTTTATTCATGGTGAGTTGGAACCATATTAGATCTGTGTTACCGGCATATATTTATCATGCAATTCTTGGAAGGAAACTGGCGGCAGAGCAAAATCATCAGGTAATGGGCAAAAATCAAAAACCGATGGCGCGGTTTCTTCTGTGAATTTATGTTTGGAAAGCAGAGTATGGTTTTTCAGATCATAGTGTAAGAAGGAACTTCCGTCACCAAGCAACAACGTACCATCTGGCAATTCTCTAGCGCCACGCAAGAATTTTGAACCGAGTTTATCCCGCCAGATGATCTCACCGTTCTCCAGGTTAAAATGGATTAGTTCACCATCCGTGGAATTTAGATAAATTCCACTACCATCTTTGAGTTCCCTGACACTATGGCTTGGTACGCTTGAGCCAAAGAAATGCATAACCAAACGTACATTTAGGTCTTTATCGATCCTTGCTATGGCACTATACCCTTTGGCAGCCTGAATGATCATTTCCCCTTTTGTTTCGGTTACTTTTGTAAATACATATTTTCGAAGGAATGAATTGATCGCGATGAAATACTTCCAAATCCCATATCGGACTAATTTATATTTTATGGAAAGAAGCGATGAAAAATCAGAATTTTTTAATAACCCTAAAGAAATCAATAAGTCTCCATTGGTCATCCGGAAAACACTATTAATATGCGCCTTGTCTGTTTCGACAGTGTCGTGAGTTCGCGGGTCTCTAAAATTTATGCTGCCTTGATGAATTTGCTTATCACTTATGAAGGGAAGGGTCTGCCACCCTATGTCATCGAGCAATGGCTGCATTTTTCGGCAATCAAGATTCTTCAATAACTTACCATGGTAATCAAAGCAAAGCAATTGATCATTATCTGTGCTGGTTACCCAAATTTCATTTTCTCCAAGAACAAGTTCATGAATTGAAGCGCAAGAAGGGTGAAAAATAACACTAACAGGCTTCCAATTCTTATCATAAACAAAAATAGTAGAAGAGGTGACGAAGGCGATCTTGTCCTTGTATATACTAAACCCTTTTAGCCCACGCATTCCGCCTCGTGGATTAGGGTTTTCCTTTAAGAATGGTGCTTCTAAAATCGTATTTTTTTGGATAACTTCTTTTTTTTCAAAATCATATACAAACATGTAACCAGATGGTTGACCGAACGGGACATGCCTATTGGTAGTTGATATTAAAAATTTCATAGTTTTTGCTCTTTGATGGTTGATAATTGATCAACTGGCATCAAGGAATTATGATGGGATAAGAAGGATTCTGGTGGAATCGAATAATTTGAAGGCAGGACAGTAAAGTCAAAGATGGCTTCCATTTTATCAGGGGAGACGATGGCGGAGAAGATTTCCTTGTGATTGTGTAGATCATAGTGAATCAATTTGTTGTTATCACCAAAGATCAATGTTCCATCAGCCA
>CAZSLN010000076.1:0-8924 GCA_964607645.1 uncultured Anaerolinea sp. | reverse complement strand
CAGTTCTGTAGCGCCTCGCAAAAACTTTTCACCGACTTGGTCTACCGATAAGATCTCGCCATTTTCCGGGTTGAAGTGAAATAGCTCACCGCTGGTCGTTTTGAGATATATTGCTGTTCCATCCTTCAATGCTCGAACGCTATGGCTCGGTGCGGTAGCGGCAGGCAAAGTGATCACCTTTGTTACTGTGCCGTCTTTTTTGACCCTAACGATCGCGCTGGAACCTTTTGCCGGCTGTACAACCAACTCACCGCTATGACGATTTTTCATTTTGAAGAAATTTTTTCTGAAGAACCGGTTTAGGCCTTCAAAGGTTTCCCAAAGGCGCATCCGAATTAACCAATTCTTGACATAAAGCAAACGTTGATGACTTTGCTGTTTTAATAACCCACATGATAAAAGCAAGTCCCCATTAGGCATCATGCTAAGTCCATTGGTATGAGAGGCATCGGCAAAAACTTCGTCATGCGTGCGCGGATCTCTAAAATCGATCTTTCCGGCCATGATTTGCTCTTTGGTTTGAAAAACCGGCGGATTCCATTTTGGATCTTTTATGATATCGGCAAAAGTACGTGTGTCGTAATAATTCAACAATTTCCCGGTGAAATCGAGCTGGCATAATAGATCATTTCGGGCGCTGGTCACCCATATCGTTTCTCCATCCATCACTATATCGTGTACGCCGGCGCAACTTGGGTGATAAAAGTAAGTAAGGGGTGTCCATTTTTCATCATACAAAAATATTGTTGAGGCGTTCGAAATAGCAATTCGGTTACCGATTACGCTGATCCCTTTCGAGCCTCTTAATCCACCACGAGGGTTCGGATTCTCTATTCGGTAGGGGGGTTCGATGATCTCGCAACTGCGAACTACTTCCCTTTTTTCTAAATCAAAAACTATAATATGCCCAGAAGGTTGATCGACTGGAGTATGGCGGCTAGATGTAGAAACTAAAATTGTGGTCATTATTGGAACTTTCTCTATTGGTTTAATAGATCAGCATAGATCTGTAAATGTTTTTTTATTGATATTTCTTCTGAAAAAGTACCGGCCACATACTTGCAGCCCGCCTCTCCCAGTGATCTCCACTTATCATTTTCGAGTAATTGGATCAAGCCGTTTTCGAAATTGTCATCGGTAACAAAAATTCCAAATTTTGACGAAAATTCATCTGGATCGACCGAACTAAGAATCGCGCACTTATTAGCGCAAGCTTCAATGAAGGAATTGGGCAACCCCTCACGCGCGGCAGTGTTGATAAGGATCCAACTTCGAGATAACATATCAGTTAATTGGTGATTCTCAAACTGATTGATAAACCCAGTTAGCTCAATATTCTTACATTGCACAGCTAAATCGCGTAATTTTTTGTCATAAACCGAGTCGCGGCTAGCACCGGTCATAATGAACTGAACTTGCGGAAATTTTTTTGCCAGTTCAATCACAAGTTCCGGGCGTTTACGACGATCCCATCGCCCTACATATATAACAGTTGGCGTTTTATCCTTCATAGGTTCAAGGACTATTTCTACAGGTGTAGGCAAGAATTCAGGATCAGCCTTGAGTAAATATTTTGAACGCGCCCTTTTTTTCAATAAATTTGCGGCAACAAACCTGCGATGTGCTATACGTACAGCATGATGAACCAAAAAATTATCTTCATAAAACCAATTGAAAAGCACCTGAAACTTGCTGAGGGATGGTAATTGAAATTCGATCATCCAATCAGAAGCAAGACGGGTATCGCGAAATGTTACGATGTGTTTTTTGTCTGGATGAAACAATCGAGCTAAAAAAGTACCAAACGAGGGCTCTTCTGAATGAAAAATATCAGCATCACATTCTTGGTAGATTTTGAGCATTTCTAACGGTTTTTTTATGTCAAAACCGATCACTCTAATGCCATCAAGCATTTCTATTTTTGCCTGACCATTTCTGCGCGGAACAATAGCGGATACCTTCACTCCACTTTTAGCTAGTTCCCTGCCAATGGTTCGAGTAGCTCGGCCAAAACCACCGTATTTTCCCCAAGCAAAAATTTCAACGCTCAATAAACAGATATGCATCGCTCACCCTTTGATTTTATGTTAACATTTTTATTATATCAGTTTCAAATTATTTTAAGTGGCATAAATATTATTTTTATTCTTAATTTCGTATTCAAACTAAATTATTCTCTTCAAAATTCTACCCTTCTTCATTAGAAGAATTAATGTTATTTTTTACACTAAGGAAATTTTTGGGAAAATTGAACAACAGAGGTTTGTCATTGATAATGACTTGTAAATTAATACTGTCGAAGAGAACGGCAGAGAGGGAATTTTGTTGTTATCTTAATTTTAATCGTTTTTACCTAGGCTTTTCATCCCCAATAATTTTCTACCTAAATAATTACTTTCGTTCGTCAAATATAACTTAAAAATTAATATTCAAAAATACTAAAGATAAAGAATTATTTTTATCGATTCGAAACCTAAAAAGAAAAAAATTATGGAGAACTAATTTTGATTTGAAGTCTTGCTGGCTAAAAAATGTGAAGTTTATGAATTGAACCCACAATCCGAACCTTATAGTGGGTTCAATTCAATAATCAGGCTATTATTTCAATTATTTTACTGGTGTACACCAAGACGCATACCTTGGATCGTTCCCACGAATGGCTTCGTGGAAGACTTTTTGTATCTTGGAGGTGATAGGTCCTGATTTTCCGCTTCCGATGGTTCTAAAATCGATCTCACATAAGCCGATTACTTCAGCCGCAGTGCCGCAAACAAATACCTCATCCGCCTTGTAAAGCTGATCTCGGCTGAGCGCTTGTTCTTTTATTTCATACCCAAGATCGTTGGCGATCTTGGCGATAGAATAGCGGGTGATGCCTTCTAGCACTGGGGCGGTCGCGGGGGTGTAGATAACGCCTTTGTTCACAACAAAGATATTCTCGCCGGTGCATTCAGCAACATAACCTTGAGGATCTAGGAGGATAGCTTCATCAAAACCAAGCCGAACCGATTCTGTTTTGGCAAGGAAGCTGTTGTTGTAATTGCCGGCAACCTTCGATTTAGTCATATTCACATTTACATGGTGACGGGTGAAGGAGGAAATATTTGCCCGAATTCCTTTATCTAGGGTATCTTGTCCAAAATAATTGTTCCATTCCCAAGCGGCAATGCCAAGGGAACCTTGTCCCAGATCCACATTCAGATTCCATCCGCCATCGGTGAGGTATAGTAACGGGCGAATGTAACAATCGCCAAAGCCATTAGCTTTGACCACGTCTATACACCCTTGGTAGATATCCTTGGGGGTCCATTTTAGATTTCTGAATCCTACAATTTCGGCAGACTCGATCAGCCGTTCGGAGTGCTCTTGCAAGCGAAATATTGAAGCTCCAGCGTCCGTTTTGTAGGATCGAATCCCTTCAAATAAGGCCATTCCATAATGTAATGCGGGGGTAAGGAAGTGCAGGGTCGCTTTTTCAAAATCAACGAGCTCACCATTCATCCAAACGTATTTAGATTCCATTCCCATCGGTCACCATCCTTTATTTCAATTATTTTGAATATTACTCAAGATGACATCAGTCATTTGCTTTGTGTTTAATTTTCCACCAATATCCGTGGTGCGAGCCCCTGAGGTGATGGCTTGGTCTACCGCCTTTTCGATGCTTTCAGCTTCGCTATTCAATTTTAAGGAATATCGGAACAATAAAGCGAGGGACAAGATGGTTCCAATGGGGTTGGCTATGCCCTTGCCAGCGATATCGGGCGCGGAGCCGTGAATGGGTTCGTACAAACCTGGTCCACTCGATCCTAAACTAGCTGATGGGAGCATACCCATTGATCCCGCTAAAACAGAGGCTTCATCTGTAAGAATGTCACCAAACATATTCTCGGTTACTACCACATCCAAATAAGCCGGGCCGGTAACCAAGCGCATTGCGGCAGTATCTACTAAAATGTGCTCCAGTTCAATATCTGCATTCTTTTTACCGATTTCAACGGTGATCTGGCGCCATAATCGGGAAGATTCAAGCACGTTCGCTTTATCCACCGATGTCACTTTTTTCTTGCGGCCCTTTGCCATTTCGAAGGCGAGCTCTACTACACGTTTGATCTCGTAGTCGTAATATTCCATGGTATCTACAGCGCGTTCACGGCCGTCTTTCACATCGCGGCCCTTTGGCCAGCCGAAGTAAAGACCACCGGTCAGCTCGCGAATCACCAGCATATCTACGCCAACCAACTTTTCCTTTTTGATAGGGGAAAAATCAAACAGGTCGGGGTGAACTTTTACAGGGCGAAGGTTGGCAAAAACGCCTAGCCCTTTACGCAACGCCAACAAGCCGCGCTCTGGTCGATCTTTGGCAAGTGGGTCATCCCATTTTGGGCCACCGACCGCGCCCATTAATATGGCATCCGCGCTGATACAATCGGCGAGGGTTTCATCGGTGAGGGAACTGCCGAATTTATCGATGGAGCAACCGCCCAACAATTGCTCGGTAGTTGTGAATGAATGGCCAAATTTATTTTGGATGGCTTCCAATACTCTAACTGATTCAGAGATGATCTCAGGGCCAATTCCATCGCCAGGCAATAATGTAATTTTCGCTTTCATGGTTCCCTTTTCTTAACTAAGAACGCTAAGGCCATACTCGATTGAATCGATCAGGGCCTGCCAGGATGCTTCAATAATGTTTTCACTAGCGCCAACCGTACTCCAACGCTTGGAATCGTTGTGAGTGTCGATTAGAACGCGTGTGATGGCTTCGGTGCCTTCCGAGGAATCCAGGATCCTGACCTTGAAATCGGCAAGGTGGAAGGTGGCGATCTGGGGATAGTTAGGCTGCAATGCTTTCCTCAAGGCAAGATCCAACGCGTTTACCGGACCATTTCCCTCAGCAACGGTATGTAAGACCTGGCCATTGATCTTCACTTTTACCATCGCTTCAACAAACAACCCTCGGCCTTGTCGATGTTGGATGGTAGTAGAAAAATCGATCAATTCAAACGGGGGAACATAATTTGGTTGTTGTCGTTTTAACATCATCGTTACGCTGGCTTCGGCGGCTTCATACGAGAAGCCCCTATTTTCCAACTCTTTGATTTCGTTTAGTACGCCAACCACCAACTCATTGTTCGAGGTATCGATGCCTTCTTCTTCCGCTTTGCTTAGAATGTTGCCACGTCCTGATAGATCAGAAATAACTACGCGCATCCTATTTCCAACAATTTCAGGACGAATATGTTGGTAGCTTTGTTCGCTGCGGCGCATAGCGGCAACGTGGACGCCACCCTTGTGCGCAAATGCGCTACGTCCAACATAAGGAGCGTGATCATTGGGGGTGATGTTGGCTACTTCATTCACAAAATGAGAGATCTCATACAAATGCAACAAGTTACCCTCGGGCAGGCATTTTTTTTTTTTTTTTTTTTCAACATCTGCGATGCAACTTATGAGGTTTGCATTGCCACAACGCTCACCCACACCGTTGATCGTTCCTTGAATGTGTGTGGCACCTTCGCGGATCGCTACTAATGTGTTGATTACCGCGCAATCGCCATCGTTATGGGTATGAATGCCGATGGGATGGTTCAATATGGGTTTGATCTCTTTGACGATCTGCTCCACTTCCCATGGCATGGTTCCACCGTTGGTATCGCATAAAACTACCCGTTCAGCCCCACCACGAATAGCGGCTTGCAATGTCATTAGGGCATACTCCCGATCGGCTTTGTAGCCATCAAAGAAGTGTTCAGCATCGTAGATCACATATTTGCCATTTGCTTTTAGGTATGCCACGGATTGCTCGATGATGCGTAAATTATCTTCAAGAGTTGTTTGCAACACCTCAAAGACATGCAGCGTCCAGGTTTTACCGAAGATGGTGCAAACTGGTGTATCAGCGTCAATCAAAGCTTTGATGTTGGCATCATCTTCCGGACCACCTTTTACGCGGCAAGTTGATCCAAAGGCTGCAATTCGGGCGTTGTTCCATTCCATCTCTTTGGCACGTTCAAAAAATTCTACATCCTTCGGGTTCGAACCAGGCCACCCACCTTCAATAAAGGCAACTCCCAGATCGTCCAATTTCTTTGCAATGCGTAATTTATCAGTGACCGAAAGGTTGAACCCTTCACCCTGAGTGCCATCACGCAATGTGGTATCGTAGATCTCTATCATAGATCCATCCTTAACCACGGGCTTCAAACGCCGCGATATCGCTTTCAAAACTCTGAATGTATCCCAATTCGTCGACGCCGTTTAGTAAACAGGTTTTTGAGAAGGGGTCGATCGGAAAATTGACACTTTTTCCGTCACCAAGATCCACGCTTTGGCTCGCAAGGTCTACTTTAACAATAACCGTAGGATCTTTTGCAATTTTCTCCATCAAGGCGGCATGAACATCCACCGGTAGAATGATGGGTAATAAACCATTTTTCAAGGAGTTATTACGGAAAATATCGGCAAAAGAGGTGCTGATGACCGCCCGAAAACCAAATCCGGTAAGCGCCCAAGGAGCGTGCTCGCGGGAAGAACCACAACCAAAGTTTTCACCTGCAAGAAGGATCTCAGCGCCTTTGTATGTATCCTGATTGAGGACAAATTCCTTTTTGGGTGAACCATCTTCGTTATAGCGCCAATCGGCAAACAAGTTATTGCCCATTCCGATTTTATCGGTTGCTTTTAGAAATCGGGCAGGAATGATCTGATCGGTATCGATATCATTTACAGGCAAGGGCATTACCCTGGCGGCGAGTGTGGTGAATTTAGCCATTACATCATCTCCCTTGCATCTGAGATAACACCATTAATAGCGCTTGCGGCCGCGGTAAGAGGGCTCGCTAAGAAGGTACGCCCACCCTTGCCTTGCCGGCCTTCAAAGTTACGGTTACTAGTGCTCACCGCGTACTGCCCAGGGGTGAGTTGGTCCCCATTCATCGCTATGCACATCGAGCAACCAGCCTCGCGCCATTCCGCGCCGGCTTCCTTGAAGATCACATCCAGACCTTCTTTTTCTGCCTGGGTCTTTACGTGCTGTGAACCGGGTACAACCATAACCCTTACACCAGCCGCTACTTTTTTGCCTTTTATGAGGCTAGCAGCTTGACGCAGGTCCGAAATTCGGGAATTGGTGCAAGACCCAATGAAGACAACATCTACTTTTTTACCTAATAATTTTTCGCCGGCTTGCAAGCCCATATAGGCAAGAGATTTTTGTAATGCGGCCTTTTGGTTTGCCTGCTCAGCGCCTGAGAATTGATCCGGACTGGGAACATTTTCGGTAATTCCAACACCCATTCCTGGGTTTGTTCCGTATGTGATCATCGGTTCAATACTGCCGGCGTCGATGGCAATGAACTTGTCATATTTGGCATCCGCGTCGGAGGGCAGCTGTTTCCATTTTTCAACAGCCTTATCCCACTCAGCGCCTTTGGGGGTGTATTCTCTGCCTTTTAAGTATTCAAAGGTAACTTCGTCGGGGGCGATGAGACCTGCGCGCGCGCCGCCTTCGATGGACATATTGCAGACCGTCATGCGCTCTTCCATAGAAAGCTGCTTGATGGCTGAGCCAGTGTATTCGAAAACGTGTTCGGTACCACCGCCAACGCCGATCTTGGCGATGAGGGCGAGAATGATATCTTTTGCGGTAACACCTTTTTTGAGGGTACCATCGATGCGGACTTCGTAGGTTTTTGGCTTGCGTTGCAGCAAACACTGTGTCGCTAAAACGTGCTCTACTTCAGATGTACCAATACCAAACGCCAAAGCGCCAAAAGCGCCGTGGGTAGCTGTGTGGCTGTCGCCACATACAATGGTCATCCCCGGTTGGGTGAAGCCCAATTCTGGTCCGATCACGTGAACAATACCGCGGTTGGTGCTATTCATACCATATAGGCGGATCCCAAATTCCTCAACATTCTTTTCGATCTGTTTAATCTGCGCAGCCGCTTGAAGATCGGTGATAGGCAGAGATGGATCGTGCGTTGGAATAGAATGATCCATTGTGGCGACCGTTCTTTGGGGACGTCGAACTTTTAAGTTGCGTTCGCGCAATCCGGTAAAGGCCTGGGGTGAGGTTACCTCATGGATGAGGTGCAGGTCGATATACAGAACGGCGGGCGATTCTTCTTGCTGGGCAACTACGTGGTTGTCCCAGATTTTTTCAAATAAGGTTTTTCCCATTATTCTTTCCGTTTCGTTGGTAATTTACCCAGCTAAGGTGATCTCGTTTTCGAGACCCTTGCCGTTTTGGGATTCTAATTTCGCGACCAATAATTTATTGATGGCCGCAAGGTAGGCTTTCGCGCTGGCGACTATGATGTCCCCATCCGCGCCATGACCACCGTATACGCGATTGTGTTCCGTCTCCATTTGGGCATTGATGGTGTTTTGACCACCCTTTGCCTGAACGCGGACGGTTACTTCGCCAAGAGCGTCGATCCCCTCCGTGATGGCATGAATGTTAAATTCAAGCAACTCGGGGGAAATTTTTACGATCTCGTCGATTGCCTTATAGGTGGCATCGATCGGGCCCGCTCCAACGCAAGCAGTGGTGTGGATCTTGTCATCCACTCCGCGCAGGCGAATGGTGGCGGTAGGCAAGCCCATAGTGCCACAAGAAACCTGCAGACCGTCTAATCGATAGATCTCGCGGGGGCGATAGAATTCATCGGCAACGATCGCTTCAAGATCAGCTTCAGTGATCACTTTTTTACGATCAGCCAATTCCTTGAAACGATTGAAAGCCTTCTCTAGATCAGTATCACTAAGCATGTGGCCCATTTCGACCAATCGAATTTTGAGGGCATGACGACCAGAGTGCTTACCAAGAATTAAGCGAGATTTGTTTACGCCAACATCTTCTGGCTTCATGATCTCATATGTCTCGTTGTTCTTGAGCATTCCATCTTGGTGAATGCCGG
>CAZSLN010000075.1:0-12436 GCA_964607645.1 uncultured Anaerolinea sp. | reverse complement strand
GAGTATCGAAATTCAGAGGCTATGATGACTTCAGTAGGGATGCGGGCTATCTTTTCCAGCAGTGTCTTGCCAACCATTCCGGCATAAGCAGCGGTACCGCAGGCAGTAACATATATTTTTTCGATCTTTTTGGCTTTTTCGGCCGTCAAATTAAGCGTGGGTAAAAAGATCTTGTTTTTATCAAAATCGATTCGTCCCGCTAAGGTATCGGTGACTGAGCGAACTTGTTCGTGAATTTCTTTCTGCATAAAATGGCGAAATTCTCCCTTTTCAGCGGAGATCGGGTCGAAGGCGATCGGATGAACCACTGGAGTGATCGCTTTTCCATCAAAGGTTTCGATCTTATAGGAGTCTTTTTGAACGACCGCCATTTGGCCGGCATCCAGAAAAACCACCCTGCGGGTATGTTCCAAAATGGCGGGAATATCTGACGCCAGGAAGTTCTCTCCCTCTCCCAGGCCGATCACAACACCGCCGGCGTTGCCAAGCCTTGCGCAAATGATCTTATCTGGCTCATCAGCGTTCATTAAAACGATGCTGTTCGCGCCTTTTAAGGTCTGGAAGGTTTTCCGCGCGGCTTCGATAAAGTTCAGTCCGGAGGAAAAATTGACTTCCACTAAGTGAACGATGGTTTCTGTATCGGTTTCAGAAGAAAATTCTATTTTTCGCGCCAGCAGGTCTGCTTTTAGCTCTAAATAGTTTTCAACGATCCCATTATGAACAATAACGATCTTTTTATTTTGGCTGATATGGGGATGAGCGTTTTCAGTGGAAGGCGCTCCATGGGTTGCCCAACGAGTGTGGCCAATTCCGGGTGAACCATTCAGTGGTTCTGAAGCGATCAAGTTTTCTAAATTGATCAGCTTTCCCGCGGACCTCCGGATACTTATCCCATCTTTTTCCAAAATAGCGAGTCCAGCGGAATCATATCCGCGATATTCAAGTTTTTTTAATCCATTTAATATGATCGGTGTGGCGTTTTGCTCACCGATGTATCCTACGATTCCACACATAAAAATTCCTCCAAAAATTGGTTGTAATGTTGGCAGCCATAAATTACCCACCCAAAAAAGAGAGTATAAATATGGCCAATTAAATATTGGAGGGAAATAATCAGGAATTGTCTTCCAGGAAGGCTTCCGCTGAACTTTCGATTTTCCACCAAAGAATATTTTTGGTGTTAGCTCCACTGCGATGTGGAGAACCTTCATCCTCGTCATCCCGCCTAAGCGGGCTCATGCGCTAACTTCCCTTGTGGGTCAAACCTCCTCAATGGCTATTATAACCGTTATTTATAGAGCTGCAGCTGCCCCGATTGCGAGGTCATGAACTGGCTATCACCATTATAGGCAATGTTAGTGGTTCCGTTCCCCGTAAAGAATAATTTATCACCAATGATCTGCGCGTTGATCGGCGCGGACACATCTCCCGTACCATTGATCGTAATATCATTCCAAGGGGCAAAGATAGAACCCGTCACGTTAAGTTTCGCGTTGCCATTGATCGTCACATTACCGGCGGTATTCGCCTCGGTAACAAAAATTAACAATCCTTTATAGGGGTTATTGGCATCCGTTGGAGCGGTGAGATTTACACCACCCCCACCTCGGAAAACCACATTCCCTTGGCGGGAAACAAATGTAACTCCCGTGCCTTTCATGCTATCATGCGCCAAAATTGAAAAGTCTTCATCAATGCAGTAAACTCCTGGCGAAAAAAAGGAGTAATCTTCGGGTGGGAAAACCTTCTTTTTCCACTGAGGATTATTACCAGGGTATACGCCGGGAGTGTAGTTTTTATAGTCCACACCGCCGATTTTTACCGTTCCTGCTAAGGTTACTTGGCCAGTACAGGGGAAGGTAGGCCATTGCATACTTTCTTTATCGATCTGTGGTACTCCCGTTTGAACGGTTGTTGGCATAAAAATATTTTGGCCGTAAACACCCCCAACAACACTCACCGCTGGAATTGTCACTGCCGCGCTGCCACCTGCCGATAAAGCCACTTTACTACTATTCAATCCTTCATTGCATCCCGAATTAACCCACATTCCTGAGTTGGATGTACTTGTGACGATGATTGTTGCATTACCCGTAATTTTAGTTCCAGGGCAGGCGGTTTCATTCAAAGCCACTAGGGCGTTGCCTTGGGCTACCGGGGCGGGGTGTGGTGGACATGCCAGCGCCCTGGCTGAAACTTTATTGGTGATGTTATTTACGCCCACTGCTTTCGCAAAATAGGTCGGGACAACTGAAGTGATATCCACCTGAATAAAATAGCCATTGGTGTAAGCATCACATGCCGTTGATGATACGGTTTTTGTAACTGTTATCGTGCTGCGAGGGGAAACACTATTAAAGCCATTGGGCGTAGTGCTATTCAAAACGATAGCTCGTACGTCATTATCCGAGAGGGCTAGATTGTAAGAATATGCTCGTGCGGCAGCCAAAGCGGAGGAATCCGCGGCGTTTTGGGCTTGGCGACGATCAGCGTAGGTATTACCGCCATCCAAAGCCAGCCCTACGATACCTACCAAGGCCATCATAGCAAGGGCGATGATGACAAGGGCTTGACCAGATGATGTGTTATTTTTATTTTTCATAATTTCTCCTCCCATTAAGGGCAAGCGGTCGAGCTGGTGAGAATGGTGTTGGTGATTTGCGCTCGAAGGTTAAGATTGGCATTGCCGATGATGCTTGCGATGAATGGGGTGATGATGTGATACTGGTGATCGACTCGAACGGTTATATTTGAGCCAGATGTGGTGCCGGTTCTCGTAATTGTTACTTGGGTGTTGGCTGGATTAGAAATATTGATCGCGGGTGAGGAAGAGGAGTTGCGAACCCGGCTGGTTAATTGAGTGTTGCATGAGGTACTTGGGTACAAAGAACCATAAATCGCCCCTTCTTCCGCGGCATCCTTTATGGTGATATAGTACAGAAAACCATAGCCAAAATCGAAAATGCCAAGTAATAACATCAATAATATAACCAAAGTAATAGCAAGCTCAACCATACTTTGGCCGCGTTGGGATTCTTCCTTCTTGGTTTTATCAGTTGTTCGTTTTTTCATTATTATTTTCTTAGCATAAAATGTTCAAAACCTTGAGTCATTCCTGATCTTATTTAACCAAGTTAGCCTACGGTGAGACCGGCAAATTTACCGTGCCAATAATGGTTCGAGCGGCCATGGAGTTGATGTTGAAAGTGGGGGTGGGAACAAGCCGGAAGAGTGGTCGATAGGTTGACGTGATCGCGACTACGATCCGGCTTCCACTTCCAACCGTGCCCCACGTTGTGCTGTTCATATTCTGGCACTCAACACTCTGTGTGGTTCCTGGCCCATTATCATACTTTACCGAAATAGTCGCGGCCGTAAAATTTGCCAAAAAGCGTAAGCGAAGGGCGGCGTTGCGTATGTTTGTACAGTCCTGATATTGTTTGATCGAACCAACAGTGCCTGTAGCGGCTCCGTATCTGGCGGCTTCGCGGCTGGCATTAAATACACTGACATAAACAAAAACAAGATGTCCCATTTCAAGAATACCGGTGAGAATGATCACCAGAATTGGAAGGATCAACGCGAATTCAACGGCACCCTGAGCTTTCGATTTTTTCATTACCATAACCTAATTTTATCCAAAACCAAATGTATTCATATGACCTATTAGTCATTGTACAATATTTCACGGTCAATTTCTCGTTTTTTTTGCTTAAAAATAAAAAAGATATGCAATTGCCCCCACGATCAAAAATGGACCATAAGGGATGTAGATCTGGGAAGAATAGTTTTTGCTGAGCAGCATTTTTAGAACGATCACCAAACTAAATCCTCCGGCAAGAAAAACGCCCAGAATGAGCCCGGGGAAAACTTCTAGGTGTCCTAGGAACATGCCTAAAACAGTAGCCAGCGTTACATCGCCAAACCCCAAAGCCTCTTCAAACTCCATTCCAGCTTTGTTCTTTCTCGACTTATATTTTGCGTAAAAAACCCCAAATACATAGAATGATCCGATAAAGATCAACCCGATAGCGCCGCCAACAATGGATCTTTTAAAACCATGGATCATCGTTCCAGCCACGGCTGAAAAGAATAACCCGAACAAGGTTGTACTATGAAGAATGAGGTGATGTTCAATATCAATGAAGGCGATAACAAGGAGAAAGAATAAAATACTCCACCCAAGGAGAACATTGACAGGGGAAGATTGGTTGAAACCAAGCAGAATTGCCCCAAGGATCGATATCGTAAAAATGATCAGCGGGCGGAAGGCTGGCTTGGCGTCGCACGATGGGCAGCGTTTCAGGAAGAGCCGGTTTTCGTCATAATTAAGGTCTTTTCCACATAAACCGCACTTCGTGTTAAGAGAACCTGTTGGTAAGAATCGGACCAATAATTCCACGAGATACCCAATGATCGCCCCAGTAAAAATTCCTAAAACCGCGTAATTACCCATATATTTGCCTTTTGAATGTAAAATATTAGGTAAATTATAATCTTGGTAACAATAAAAACACAATTTGGAGCAATATGGAAAAATTTATTATCGAAGGTGGCAAAAAGCTTCATGGGGAATTCACCCCCCAAGGAAACAAGAACGCCGCTTTACCGATACTCGCCGCGTGTTTACTAACAGATGAAGAGATCACTTTATTCAACGTTCCCCAGATCAGGGACGTGCTGGATATGCGGAAATTGTTAGAAAGCCTTGGCACAGTTGTTACGGATATCGATCAGAAAACCTGGAAAGTTCACGCCAAGGAAATTAGAGTTGCCGATATTGATCCTGACCTTGCCAAACGAATTAGAGCATCGATCTTACTCGCTGGCCCGGTTACCGCTCGCGCTGGAGAGCTGATCCTTCCGCCACCGGGCGGCGATGTGATCGGCCGCCGCCGCGTGGATACCCATATTTTAGCCCTTCGGCAGCTTGGCGTAACCGTTAACTACGACCGCAGTTTTGATTTCAAAACGAACGGCCGCCTTGTAGGGGCGGATATTTTACTCGATGAGGCAAGTGTTACCGGTACAGAAAACGCCTTGATGGCAGCGGTGATAGCAAAAGGTACAACCATTTTACGAAACTGCGCCTCCGAACCTCACGTTCAAGATCTTTGCAATTTCCTAGTCGTCCTTGGCGCTCAAATTGATGGAATTGGATCAAACACCCTAACCATTCAAGGTGTTGAAAAACTGCACGGCGGCGAATATGCCATTGGCCCAGATTATCTAGAAGTTGTTAGTTTTATCGGCGCAGCGGTAATGACCAGGGGAAGCATCCGTATCAAAAATGCCGGCGCGAAACAACTGCGTATGGTCAAAATTGTGTTCAACCGCCTCGGAGTGGATTGGACTGAGATCGGTGATGATATCCTCGTTCCCGAAGAGCAGATCCTCACAGTTGAGCCGGATCTCGGAAACGCCATTCCCGAAATTAAAACCAACATTTGGCCATCCTTCCCAACAGATCTGATGAGTATCGCCATCGCGGTAGCTACCCAATCAACGGGCAGCGTATTGTTTCATGATTGGATGTACCCAAGCCGTATGTTCTTTGTTGATAAATTGGTAAGCATGGGGGCTCAGATCGTGCTGTGCGATCCTCATCGCTGTATCGTTACCGGTCCAGCTAAATTATCGGGTGAAAAAGTGGAAAGCCCTGACATTCGGGCTGGAATGACCTTAGTGTTAGCGGCCTTAGCGGCAAAAGGAACCTCTATCATCCGAAACGTAGGCCAGATAGATAGAGGTTATGAACAAGTTGATATTAAGTTGATGAAACTTGGCGCCTCGATCGTTCGGGAACGAGAGCAATAGTCGTATTGCCTAGGGTCCGGTAATTTTCACACCCTTATTGGATATTACCATCGTTGTTTTATCCCAGTTGTTTTGTTTCCAAGAACCTTGGAAGATTCCTTTACCGGGAACTTGGACAGTGTAATTGTAATTTGCCCAAAGGATGGTTACATTCAACATTCTTTCAACGATCCATGCATAGTAGACCGGTTGTTCTCGGGTAAGCGTTACGCCGTAAAGTGAAACGAGCACATCAGGGTTACCAGTTTGATTTTCAATATGCAGCAACGCATCCGGCAAACCTTCTGTATTACCCGGTGATAGAGTGCCAACCCAAGCGGTGGGTGTATAAAGCGAAGCAGGGTCGGTGGTTGAGGTTGCCGTTGGCACCAATGTTTCGGTTGGGATGGCTGTGGCGGTTGGCGCAGGTGTTTCTGTTGGCTCTGGGGTGTTGGTTGGCATCGCGGTAAGTGTTTCAGCAACCATTGACTGAACTTCCGCACTGATCGTCATTTCGATATTTGGGGTCGGTGCCGCGGTCGGAAACGCCGAACAAGAAACCAATAAAACGGATGTGATCAAAATTGATAAGAAAGTCTTTTTCATATTGTCCCTATAAAAAGTCCCGCTATTTAGCGGGACTCAGTTTATTTTGCGGACGCAATTTCCAGAAATTGTGTGAAGGTTTGTCGCAACACACCTTCTGGTAATGCTCCTACCTGAGTATGAACAATTTTACCATTATGCACAAATAACATGGTTGGTATTGATTGAATATTGTATTTCTGAGCCCATTGGTTATCCTCATCGGTGTTAACCTTGGCAACCACTACTTTGCCCGAAAATTCTTTTGCCAATTTATCTAAGGTTGGGGCAACCATTTTACACGGGCCGCACCAAGGAGCCCAAAAATCTACTACTACGGGCAGAGTTGAGTTTATGACCATTTTTTCGAATGAATCATCTTTTACGTGAATAGGAGCGTCGATCATTTTTTTCCTCTTTTATAAGTTTGATTAGTTGTATTACTTGGATGAAGTATATTCGAAAAAGATACATAAATTTATTTCATATAAAAGTAGAATGTTATAATTGACGAATTATGGCAGACATACTCTCTATCTGGAAAACAGGGCTAACCAAAACTTCAAAAGCGGCTTTTGGTAGGTTATCATCACTTATTGGCACATCAGAGATCACTAGCGATACCTGGGATGAGCTCGAAGCATTACTACTTCAATCAGACCTCGGGGTAAAGGCAACTAGCAAAATAATTACCCAACTACAAGCAACGGTCGCCAGCGAAGGCATAACCCGAGACGATGAATTTCGCGTAGCACTAAGAAGTATTTTGTTGCAAATCCTAACAATAAGTTCCGTTCTTCCAGAAGACCTACCTAACCCAGCGATCATTCTGATGGTTGGGGTAAACGGTTCTGGCAAAACAACCACCATAGGTAAGTTAGGAAAGAAGTTCAAGGATCAGGGCAAAAAGGTGGTTTTTGGAGCAGGGGACACTTTTAGGGCAGCCGCTAGCGAACAATTGGAAGCATGGGGTAAGCGAAATAATATCGAAGTGATCAAAGGCGCGCCTGATTCAGATTCTGGGGCTGTTGCTTATAACACCGTACAACATGGTCTTCAAAAAGGGGCGGAAGTTATCCTAATAGATACCGCCGGCCGGTTGCACACTCGGTTTAACTTGATGGAAGAACTAAAAAAAGTTCATCGGGTCATCGCGAAAACAATGGAAGGCGCGCCGCATCGCGTTTATTTGGTGTTGGATGCAACCACTGGGCAAAACGCGATACAACAAGCAAAGAATTTTAAAGAGGCTGTGGCGGTAAACGGTGTGATCCTAACGAAACTCGATTCCTCCGCAAAAGGCGGGGTAGTTTTTTCTATCGTAGAAGACCTGCAATTGCCTATTGTTTATGTTGGGCTCGGTGAAAAAGAAGAAGACCTCATCTCCTTCGATCCGGAATCATTTATTAACTCATTAATTAATTAGAAGCGGTGAAAAATGCAAGACTTAGAGCAAAAATTCCTAATCATCAAAAACAAATCCAGCAAGATCATGGAGCGTCTTTGACTTACCTGGGTTAGAAAATGAGCTCTCCCTATTAGATGAAAAAATTATCGCGGCGGGATTTTGGGAAGACATTAAAACGGCGCAAGAGATCAACAAAAAAGCCTCCGACTTACGGGATTCCATCAAATTATGGAAATCCATCAGGGACCGACTGTCTGATTTGGAAGATATTTTGATATTAAATGACGAAACCTTTCGGGAAATGGTTGAGCAAGAGATTTTAGAACTTGACGTTACTTTGGAAGAAAAAATATTTCAACAGATGCTCTCAGGTCAATATGATGAGGTCGATGCCATTTTGGCGATCCACGCAGGAGCGGGTGGAACCGATAGCCAAGATTGGGCAGATATGCTGCAGCGTATGTTTTTGAGATGGGCAGGGAATAAAAAATACCAAGTTGAGATCTTAGATATGACCCCAGGTGAGGAAGCGGGTATTAAATCTGTTACTTTATCGATTCAGGGAAAATACGCATATGGGTATTTACGTTCTGAAAGAGGGGTACACCGACTTGTTCGCCTAAGCCCCTTCGACGCGGCTCATCGCCGCCATACATCCTTCGCGTTGGTTGAAGTGTTGCCAAAAATTGATAATAATGACGACGAGGGTTTGTTAGATATGAACGATGTAAAAATCGATGTCTATCGTTCTTCAGGTGCGGGTGGGCAAAACGTTCAGAAAAACTCCACCGCGATCCGCTTAACCCACATTCCTTCCGGAATCGTTGTAACCTGTCAAAATGAGCGATCCCAAGGACAGAATCGAGAAGTCGCCCTTTCAGTGTTGCGATCGCGATTATTGCAGATCCGATTGGCAAAAAAAGAAGCGGAAATTGCTGTTTTAAAAGGCGATTACACCAAAGCCGAATGGGGCAGCCAGATCCGCTCTTATGTATTACACCCCTACCAGATGGTAAAAGACCATCGAACAAATTTTGAGGTTGGCAGCGCTGAAAATGTGTTAGATGGTCAACTAGATAAATTTATGGAAGAATATCTGAAACAGGGCGAAAGTGAAAAAAATTAGGACGGTTTAGCCAATAATGCCGCAAAAGACGGCAAAATTTTCGCGTTTCCAAGAGCGAGAACCTCGTCGTTCTTTTGGAAGGTTAGGTCGCCATTCGGCAGCATCATTTCGTGATTACGAATGATGGCAACGATATTGCATTCTGTAGGTAATTTGAGTTCTCGTAATGTTTTTCCGCAGGCTGGCGATAATTCATGGACCTTTTCTTCAACTAAGGAAAACTCTCCCCGTTTGAATTTCAACAAGGTCATCATATCCCCAAGTGACATTTCTTCGGCTACCAAGTGAGCAAGAATGTCGCTTTGGTTTAAAGAAACATCAACACCCATATCGCTTGTAAACAGCCAAGCGTTCTTTGGGTTATTTACACGGCCTATAACGCGGGGTACATTAAATTCAAATTTGGCAATACTAGTAATGACAAGATTTGTTTCATCATTCCCGGTAACCGCCGCGACAACATTGGCATTTGCTATTCCCGCTTTTTCCAACACCGATGGAGAGCTACCATCCCCAATCACCAGGCAGTCTGAAGGGATCTCCTTACATAATTTTTCGATCAAGGATGGACGATCATCAATAACCTTGACGACGTGTTTATCCGACATCAACAAATTCGCGAGATGAGAACCAGTTTTACCACCACCAACAATTATTACATTCATTGTCATCTCCTTAATTTTCGATCATTGACTGAAGTCTGGCCATACCGGTTGATTGAACAACAATATGTAAAATATCACCCTCAACAAGCTGGGTGCCAATGGTTGGGATGAAGGCTTTTTGATCACGGGAGATGGAGATGACCGAAAATTCGCCAGGGATGGTCAGGTCACGAACTAATTTCCCTTCCAACGAAAAACCGACCTCGGTAGCAATAATTGAAACTTCTCCGTGACCAAAATTTTGAAGGACTTCCATATCCGAATGGGTGATCATTTCAAAAATACGTTCAGCACCCATCGCTGTAAGAGAAATCGTTCTAAGCCCTAATCTTTCGTATATTTCGGCCCGTTTTGGGTCAAATAACCGCGCAACGACACGTGGTACTTTGTAGATCTTTTGGGCGATCCGTGCCCCAACAATATTAGCGTTATCGCTTGAACTTGCCGCCACAAACGCGTCTGCCTTCTTAATACCCGATTCAAGCAGAACCTTCTCATCAAAACCAAGACCATGGATTATTTTCCCCTTAAAACCTGGACCAAGTCTCATCTCAGCGTCCTGATCATAATGATCTATGACCGTAACTTCGTGCCCTCGTGAATTGAGCAATTGGCTGACTTGTGATCCAACTCTCCCACAACCCATAACGATAATTTTCATAATGTCACCTTTAATTCAACTTTGGTTTGATGGTAATTAATCTTACAATAAATTTCCTGAACCATTCAAGAGAATAGAGAATAAATGGAAATGTAAACAATAAAACCCAATATTGTGACGGTAACCGAACGTGTTCAAATTGTTGGGCTACAAATGGAATGTTGATCATGATGAAAATACTGAGAATTTCGAAGAAAATCCCAAATAACAAATAGCGATTTGTGAACCAACCTAACTGGGAAATTCTTAACTTTTCTGTGCGGCAAGCAAAGGCGTTGCCAACCTGGGTGAACACAACACCTGCGTGAAACACCGTAACTGCCATCAAATGGACTTCAATTTCGGGGATATTCATTGTAAACATCCCAAACGGGATCCTAGGCGTAAATGGTAGACCTAAAAGTGCCCAATTACCTGAAAAGTAATAGACCGAGAAGAAAGCAAGAAAACTCAAGGTTGTTTCGATCATTCCAAGCCAAGCGAAGGAACGTAACAACAGATCGTTTGTGATCAAAGGTAAGTTCTTTTTGCGAGGTGGATTGTTCATAATTCCCGGCTCAGGTTTTTCCATACCCAAACCAATTGCCGGAAAAAGATCGGTGCCAAGATCGATGGCGAGAATTTGCCTGATCTTGAGGGCCAAGGGAATTGTAGTAAAACTTGAGGTGACGATGAATGGCATAATTTCTGGTACATTACTGGAGAAAATGTACGAGATGAACTTACGCACATTGTCGTATATACCACGGCCTTCTTCGATGGCGGAAACGATTGCGGCGAAATTATCATTGGTCAAAATGATATCCGCCGCTTCCTTCGATACATCCGTGCCGACAATTCCCATCGCTATACCAACATCAGCCTTTCGTAGGGCGGGGGCGTCATTTACACCATCGCCGGTTACGGCAACAACTTCACCTTTTGCTTGTAAGATGGCAACCAGGCGCATTTTGTGTTCTGGCGCCATACGAGAAAAAAGCACTTCGTCATTTAGGCTCACTTCAATTTCGCTATCCGGTAATTGATCCAGCTCAGAACCGGTCATAATTCTCGGGTTGCGCGTAGTTAATATTCCAACTCTTTTTGCTAGGGAGAGCGCGGTTAAACCATAATCGCCTGTGATCATAATAATTCGAATCGAGGCGTTACGGCAGATCGCAACCGCGGCTTCTACTTCAGGGCGGGGTGGGTCCATCATTGCCATAAGCCCCAAAAATACCATGTCGGTTTCAATCAGATCCGCAGTGAACGGACCAGTTTTTTTATCATGTTCCTTAAAAGCTACCGCAAGCACTCTCAATGTGTTTTTTGCGTAGGTATCATTCGCCTTCATAATTTCTGATCGAGTGGCATTATCCAATTCCAGAACTTCGTCATTGATCATAATTTTGGTACATAACTGCAAAACCTCTTTTGGAGCGCCTTTGGTAAACGAAATTAGTTGGTTGTTTTTACGATGCACCGTCGACATTCGTTTTCGCCGTGCGTCAAAAGGAAGTTCGTAAATTCGAGGGTATTCATATTGCATGCGTTCCTCAACCGTGTTTGCTTTTAGGGCAACTACTTTCAGCGCGGCTTCGGTTTGGTCGCCAAGGCAGGTCCAATTAATGTGTTCAATGCTTGGGGGATTCAATCGAGAATTGTTACAGCAATACCCAGCTGTGAGTAACAATTCAAAGGTTCGGGGTGAAAATAAGGTAGATGGATCAGGAAAGATCTTGCCGATGGGTTCGTAACCTACACCTTCAACAGTTAATTGTTGCCCTGCTACCCATATCTGCCGGACGGTCATCTGGTTTTGGGTTAAAGTCCCGCTTTTATCTGTACAGATCACCGAAACGCTGCCTAATTTTTCGACAGTGTTAAGTTTTTTAACTAATACACCTTTGGTAGCCAATCTTTGAACAGCCGCCGCTAAGGATAAGGTCAATGTGGCAGGAAGACCTTCTGGAATCATAGCCACGATGATGCCGAGGGTGAACAAGATCAGTTTGTTAGTAGTTAAACCAATATCGGTGGTGAAACCGATGAAAAATACGATTACACCAATTGCCAGCGAAATATACGTGATGTTTCGGGTGATTTTCCTAAGCTCAAGTTGAAACGGACTAAGATCATCATCGATGGTCTGGGTTAGGTGAGCGATCCTACCAAATTGGGTAAGCATGCCAGTGGCGTAAACAACCGCTCTACCA
>CAZSLN010000074.1:11379-12484 GCA_964607645.1 uncultured Anaerolinea sp. | reverse complement strand
CTTCTAAATGAACCCTGCGAATTCGAATATCCCGATACCCTTGCGAGGTATAGAGTGTAATCTTGCCGTTGTAAGCGATAGGTTCATCGTATTGGGTAATTTGGTATCCCTTGGGCAGGTCGGGGTAGAAGTAATTTTTTCGTGAAAAGACACTGGTGGTGGCTAAGGTGCAGCTAAGGGCGGCGGCGACTTTGTAGCCATACTCGATGGCCTTAATGTTGGGAACAGGAAGGGTGCCGGGGTGGCCAGCGCAAATGGGACAAACCGCCGAGTTTGGTTCGGCGGTGGTTAGGTCTATAACCGCGCAAGAACAGAACATCTTGGAAGATGTCAGCATCTCAACGTGGATCTCTAAACCGATCACTGGTTCAAATTGCATATTCTTTTTCGAGGAGCCCTTTGTTTTTTAATTTGACGCGGGAATTGTGGATAGATACTAGAAAAGGTCAAACCCTTCTTCGTCATCTTCATCGATCTCGTCTTCCATGTCCGCTTCGTCGCGCTCAATGTGCAGCCATAAAAGCAACACTTGCCCGTCATCTGTTTCCACCGAGCGGGCAGCTAAAATTGGCGCGGTCGCTTCCAGCCCAAGCTCGTCCTTGTAATGAAGGATGATCGGCTGCTGTTGCTTCCACCGTTTATAACAACGCTCCACCAAGGCTGGCCCATTAAAGGTTCGGAGCCGGGCAAGCGCGGTAATAGAGAAACTATTGGTTTCATTTAAACCCAATGCCCAGCCATCCTGAACTGGTTCAAAAACGGGGGTTGGGCCTTCTATGATGGTAATTTTATCGTCCATAGGTCTTCCTTATCGCTAAAAATATACCATAAAAGGAAGAATGTTTTGTTGAGGAATACCACTTTTCGCGTCGATAATACTGACAAAAATCATCAAAAATAGTTATTAGTTATGATTGTGAAATTTTCCACGTACTGTGTCATTATGTTATACTTTGCACATTCTAAATCTACCCCTTGAGGGAGTTTTGTTATGCTGTCATCTGAATACATAGCAATTGCAGTGTTCATTGCAATTACCGCTTTAATAAGCGTAATTGCAATTGTTTTGGGCTTCAAAGACTCTGGAATGCGGCGTTCCAACCGT
>CAZSLN010000074.1:6721-11369 GCA_964607645.1 uncultured Anaerolinea sp. | reverse complement strand
TGTCCCAAAAAGACCCGCAGGCAAGAAAACTATGCCTTACGAATCGGGTATGAATCCTATCGGTCCCGGGTCTCGCAGGGTGCCGATCCGATTCTATTTGATCGCGGTTCTTTTCATCTTATTCGACATAGAAGTCGTCTTTTTTATTCCCTGGGCACTCATCTTCAACGACTCCGTCGCTAGTGGCAATGGCTTGTTTATGCTATCTGAGATGTTTGTTTTCGTTTTGATCTTGCTCGTGGGTTATGCCTATGCCTGGAAGAAAGGAGCTTTGGAATGGGATTAGAACAAAAACTCGGTGAAATGGGTGTTGTTACCGCCAAGTTAGAAGACCTAGTAAATTGGAGTAGGTCGAGCGCGATGTGGCCAATGTTATTCGGTTTGGCTTGTTGCGCTATCGAGATGATGGCTGCACAAGCGGCAAATTATGATATGAGTCGTTTCGGTATGGAATTGATGCGTCCGAGCCCCCGCCAAAGTGATCTAATGATCGTTGCCGGCCGGGTTTCCCGCAAAATGGCTCCGGTTGTGCGTCGTTTATATGACCAAATGCCCGATCCAAAGTGGGTGATCGCCATGGGCGATTGCGCTTCTTGTGGTGGTGTTTTCAATAATTACGCGGTTGTTCAAGGCGTCGATGAAATTGTGCCGGTAGATGTGTATGTCGCTGGTTGCCCTCCGCGTCCTGAGGCTCTGATTCATGGGGTAATTACACTTCATGAAAAAGTTAAGAGAGAAAAAATGAAGGATTGGGCTTAATATGAGCGAATCATTAGACTCGGTTATTGCTCACATTGCGGAAAAATTCTCGGCAACTATTTCTGAGTTTGCTGGAGAAAAAACACTCCTTATTTCCCCAGAAAAAGTACTTGATTTGGCCAAGTATTTAAAAACCGCTATTGGTTTTGAGTTTTTATCCGCTCTCACCGCGATCGATTATTGGCCCGCTGAATCCCCCCGTTTTCACATATTCTACCGATTCACATCCATATCGAGGCAATTTACCCTCAATGTGCGTATCCCTATTTCAGGTATCAAACCCGTTGTTAGCTCAATTGAGCCTTTCTATTACAACGCCGGTTGGCACGAGCGCGAAGTGTTCGATATGTTCGGAATCAAATTTGAGGGCAATAAAGATCTTCGAAGGATCTTAATGCCGCATGACTGGGAAGGGTATCCGCTCAGGAAAGATTATCCTCTCGGATATGAAGAACCGCAATTCACCTTTAACTATGATGAAATCGCTGTTCGCAAACCCTTTGCCAAGAGCAGGCCCGAGGAATAATATGAGCCAAATTGAAAACGTATCTTTAGACGAAATCAAACATCTTGTTTCCAACAGAGCTATAGAAGGCGAAACAATGTTGCTCAACATGGGCCCGCAGCATCCTTCTACTCATGGTGTTTTGCGCTTACTGCTCGAGTTGGATGGTGAAACGGTCATCAATGCTATTCCCGATATTGGTTTTCTTCATACCGGTATTGAGAAGAATATGGAAGCGAAAACCTTCCAAAAAGCTGAAGTAATGACCGATCGTATGGATTACCTGAACACGGTTGGAAACAACTTCTCCTATTGTTTGGCTGTCGAAAAACTGGTTGATCTTGATGTTCCTGAACGGGCGCAATACCTGCGAGTCATTTTGGCGGAATTACAGCGTTTGGCATCTCATATGGTCTGGTTGGGAACTTCAGCCCTCGACCTAGCAGCGATGTCCAACTATATGTACACATTCCGCGAACGAGAGATCATTCTTGGGATCCTCGAGATGGTTTCCGGCCAACGCATGATGACCACCTACATTCGCCCTGGTGGCGTATGGCGTGATGTTCCTGCCGAGTTTGAGGGAGCGGTTAGGGATCTGCTCAAGATCTTGCCCAAGCGTATTGATGAATATGAAACCTTACTGACCAAAAATCCATTATTTATTGATAGAACCGCTGGTATTGGCAAGGTTTCCCCTGAAGATGCGATGAGCTGGGGTCTATCCGGCGCGTCCCTTCGCGGTTCTGGTGTAAATTATGACCTGCGCAAGTTTGCCCCCTATAGCTCCTACGATCACTTCGAATTTGATGTTCCATTACAAACAGATGGTGATGTTCGCGCCCGTTACTTGGTGCGTATGGCGGAAATGCGCCAATCTATTCGTATTATCTACCAAGCTCTCGATAAACTTCCTTCCGGCCCTATTCGGTCGAACAATCACAAATTTGTTCCCCCGCTGCGGTCAGAGATCGGTACCAGCATGGAAGCTCTCATCCACCACTTTAAGTTGTGGACAGAAGGCTTTACAGCGCCCAAAGGCTCTGTGTATGTTGGGGTAGAGTCGCCTCGTGGAGAGTTGGGTTGTTTCTTGGAAAGTGATGGCGGTACGAAACCGTACCGTGTCCATTTCCGAACCCCTTCATTTGATAACTTGCAAGTATTACCGGTTCTCGCCAAAGGCGCCCTCGTTGCCGACGTCGTTGCGATTATTGGTTCAGTCGACATTGTCCTGGGAGATATTGACCGATGAGTCTCAAGGAAAAATATTTAGAAGAAGTAAACGCGATCTTCGCAAAGTACGATAACAAGCGATCAGCGGTAATGCCCTTGCTCTATCTCGCCCAGCGAGAAGGGGGTTATGTTACCAAAGAAAGCATGGCTGAGATCGCTGACATGTTAGAGATCGAGACTACCGAAGTGGCTTCGATTGTTGGGTTTTACTCGCTTTACCATGACGAAAAAGCCGGTAAGTACCGAATGCAAGTATGCGCGGATCTGCCCTGTGCCTTACGTGGAGCCGATAAGTTCCTTGAAACTCTCTGCCAAAATCTTGGCGTAAGGGTGGGGGAAACGACCAGCGATGGTTTGGTAACCGTAGAATCGGTGATGTGCCTGGCTGGTTGCGATAAAGCCCCAATGTTCCAACTCCAAGAAGGTGACCGCGTAACATATCACGAAAATATGACCGTGGATCGAACAATGGAATTGGTAGAAGCGCTTAAAGCCGCTGGCAAGGAGGTGAAGTAATGGAACATTATCTTCTTCGCCACCTCGATATTGCCGATATCAACGATATCAATGTTTACAAGCAGAACGGCGGTTTTGAAAGCCTCAAAAAAGCAGTCACCACGATGCAGCCACAGCAGATCACTGATGAAGTGAAAGCTTCCGGCTTGCGTGGCCGTGGCGGCGCAGGCTTCCCTACCGGCGTAAAATGGTCCTTCTTGCCCAATAACATTTGGCCGCATTATGTGGTCTGTAATGCTGATGAATCAGAACCCGGAACCTTTAAAGACCGCGAGATCATGGAACGTAACCCATTCCAATTTTTGGAAGGTGTTGCGTTGGCCTGTTACGCTGTTGGTGCCAATGAAGGCTATATCTACCTTCGCGGCGAGTTCCTTCATGTACAAGAATATCTCGACAAGTGCATTGGCGAAATGGAAGCAGCCGGTGCTTTAGGCGAAAAACTTTTCGGTACCAGTTACAACCTCAAACTAAAAACACATCTTGGCGCTGGGGCTTACATTTGTGGTGAAGAAACCGCTTTGCTCGAGTCGATCGAAGGCAAGCGCGGTCAGCCGCGTGTAAGACCTCCCTTCCCTGCTGTGGTTGGCTTGTACGGTAAACCTACCGTCATCAACAATGTAGAAACCCTTACCAACCTGCCTTTCATTGTAGAAAAAGGGGCTGCCTGGTACCGAACCCTTGGCACCGAGAAAAGCCCCGGCGTAAAGGTCATTTCCCTCTCCGGGAATGTGACCAAGCCCGGAAATTATGAGCTGCAACTCGGCACCACCTTCCGTGAGTTGATCTACACCCACGGCGGCGGCATTCCCGATGGTCGTAAGGTCAAGGGCATTATGCCAGCCGGTGCGTCCTCCTCTATCATTCGCGTGGATGATTCCACCTTTGATACCGTGATGGATACCCCAATGGATTATGAGAATGTACAGAATATCGGATCATTGCTCGGTTCCGCGTCGGTCATCATCATCGATGATAGCCACGATATGGACTGGGTGATCAATAAGACCGTTCATTTCTTCAAACACGAATCCTGCGGTAAATGTACCCCCTGCCGCGATGGTAATTATTGGATGCTCAACATTGTTGAGCGCATCCACGAAGGGCATGGTTCTCAAAAGGACCTGACCCTGCTCAAGAGTGTTGCCGATCAGGTGAACGGCAAATGTTTATGTGCCCTTGGAGATTTTTCGACCATGGCAGTAAGCTCCGCCCTTGAACGTTTCCCTGAAGATTTTGATAAAAAGGTGAAGGCATAATATGGCCAAAACAATAACCCTCACCATTGATAACACAAAGGTATCAGTACCCGAAGGAACCTTGGTAGTTGACGCCGCTAAGAAAGTTGGCGTTGATATTCCAGTGTTTTGCTATCACCCTAAAATGGAACCGGTGGGAATGTGCCGGCAGTGTTTGGTAGAGATCGGCCGACCCATGATCGACCGAGCCACCGGCCAACCAGTTTTAGAAGCGGATGGCTCTCCCAAGATACAATTCATGCCCAAACTCGAGACTGCTTGTACCAATACAGTTTCTGATGGCATGGTTGTTCTCACCGAGACGGAACGGGCGAAAGCCGGTCAAAAAGAGATCCTAGAGCTCTTATTGACCAATCACCCGTTAGATTGCCCCATT
>CAZSLN010000074.1:0-6711 GCA_964607645.1 uncultured Anaerolinea sp. | reverse complement strand
GATAAAGGTGGCGAATGCCCGTTACAAAACTTAACTTTGGAGCATGGTTCTGACCAGAGCCGCTTCAATTTTGCCGACAAGCAACACCAAGAGAAGAATGTTGCTCTTGGGGATATGATTTTCATCGATCGCGAACGCTGCATTCAGTGTGCCCGGTGTATCCGTTTTCAGGATAAGATCGCTGGTGACGCTGTGCTCGGTTTCTACCAACGCGGTAGAAATACCGATGTGGTTACCTTCTCAGAACCTGGTTTCGACTCGGTCTTTTCTGGCAATACCACCGATATCTGCCCAGTCGGTGCTCTCACCACTGTCGATTTCCGCTTTGGCGCTCGCCCGTGGGAGCTTAAAAACGCACCCTCTATTTGTTCGCAGTGCCCGGTAGGTTGTAATGTAACCTACAACGTACGCCGCGAAGCTAAATCGGGTGGCGGATATGTCATAAAACGCGCTCTGCCACGCCAAAACGAACAAGTGAACGAGATCTGGATGTGCGATAAAGGTCGTTTCGCTGGGTATCACTACACCGAATCCCCCTCTCGCTTACATCTCGACGACGCCGAATTTGCCACGAACATCAAAAAAGCTGGTGAACTGATCGCCTCCGCCAAATCAGATCTAGTTGTTTTGGTAGGCGAACGTTTGACCAACGAAGACCTCTTCAACCTCAAATCCTTGGCTGCTGGCGTCAAAGGTCAGATCTACTCCTACTCAAACATAGGTGGTGGTGAACTCACTGCCTGTTACGGCCTCACCCCCGGTTCTGATCTTGGCGGGCTTGCCAAGGGCGATACCATTCTTGTGGTTTCTTCCGATCTTTACAATGAAGCACCCATTTGGCATTTGCGCCTAAAAGCCGCCGCCCAACGTGGCGCGACTCTCATCGTAGCCAATGCCCGTGATACCAAGCTAGATAAGTTTGCCTCCTTCGTCGTTCGCTTTGCTTATGGAGATGAAGTTCAGACAGTGAACGGATTAACTGGCAAAGATAAGATCGGTTCCGCTATTACAGAAGCCAAGAACTTGGTTGTCTTCTATGGAGCTGATGGTCTCGGCTTTGATGGTACGAATGAAGTAGCCAACGCCTGCGCCGCGCTGATAAAGAACCGTGTTGGTAAACCCAATAATGGTTTGGTAGGTGTTTGGCAAAGCGCTAACTCACAAGGTGTTTGGGAACTTGGTATTAAACCTGCCACCAATCTTGCTGAATTAGTCAATGGAAAAGTGGTCTACCTTGTAGCCGCTGATCCTGCTGGCGATAGCCCTGCCCTTTCTGAAGCCCTTGCTTCAGCGAAAACTGTTATTGCCCAAGATGTGCTCGAAACAGCGACTACTGCCATGGCAACCGTTGTCTTAGCTGCCCAAACTCACACCGAGCGCGAAGGCACCTTTACTTCCGGTGAACGCCGAGTGCAGCGTTTCTACCAAGCGGTTCCCGCCCACAAAGGGACCAAAGCAGATTTCGCGATAGCGGCTGAAGTTGCCCACACCTGCGGTATCGAGCTTGAAGGAAAATCCCCAATGTTGGTGATGAAAAAGATCGCCGCCGTTGAGAAAACGTTTGCTAAGATCAGTTACGAAGACCTTGCCAAGGTTACCGAACAGTGGCCAGAAGTTGGTAAGGGCGACCTGTACTTTGGTGGTTCTTCCTACAAAAATACCCAAGGTCTTGGCACACACTTGGCCTATGTTAGTAACTTCATCAAATTGAGTGAAGTAAAAACAACCCCCCGCTTTGGCGAGGATGTAGTTTTCGCTGTTCCGGTTACCAAACTGTTCGATCAGGGCACTACCGTAAAACCCGCCCAGAACCTTCAGGACCGTATTTTGCAAGCGCGTATCGCAATGAACCCAGCGACAGCGGAAAAATTTGGTCTCGTTGTTGGTGATTCGGTTGATATCAAATTAGACGGCGCAGCCTTTGCCGCTATCGTCAAAATGGATCGATCCGTTGCCACGGGCGTTGTGTTGGTTCCTCGCAGTTTTGGAATTTCGATCTCGAAACCCTCTGCTGTAGAGATCCTTTCAAAACAGCCGATTCATTTAGGAGGTAACTAATGGACTGGGCTTTGATTCTCGAATGGATCCTCAAAGGTTTGATCCTGGTGTTGATCTTGCTTACCGGCTTTGCCTACCTCACTTGGATGGAGCGAAAAGTTCTCTCCAGAATGCAAGTTCGCTACGGGCCAAACCGTGTTGGCAAGTTTGGTTTACTCCAACCAGTTGCTGAAGCGGTAAAACTCATCTTCAAAGAAGAGTTGGTCCCCGACCAGAGCGAAAAAGTATTGTTTATTCTTGCCCCGATCCTCACCGTGGTACCGGCCATCGTAATTACCGCTACTGTTCCTTTGGGGCCAGATATTGTTCTGTTCGGACGAACCATTGCGCTTTCTATCGCAAATATCGATGTAGGCGTTCTCTATGTAACTGCCATCGCATCCATCGCAGTGTACGGTATCGTGTTGGCTGGTTGGTCCTCAAACAATAAATACGCCACTTTGGGCGGGTTACGCTCCACAGCCCAAATGGTGAGTTATGAACTGGCATTAGGTCTTTCTTTTACTGCGGTTATCCTAATGGCTGGTTCAATGAATATGTACGATGTCGTCGCAGCCCAAAAAGATCTTTGGTTCGCGGTATTACAGCCAACCGGCGCGGTGGTCTTCCTCATCGCGACCCTGGCAGAGCTCAACCGCGCGCCATTTGATATGCCTGAAGCGGAACAAGAACTTACCGCCGGTTACCACGTGGAATATTCAGGGATGAAGTTCGCCTTATTCTTTATGGCTGAATACAGCAAGATGATCGCCATCGCGTCCATTGCGGCAACCATCTTCTTTGGTGGCTATCGCGAATTCTGGTTCCTAAAAGACACCTTCCTCAGCGTAGATGTCCTTCCAGGGCTTGCCCCCGTCTACCTGTTCCTAAAGATCCTGGTTATGCTCTTCGGTATGATCTGGGCTCGGGCAACTCTTCCCCGCATCCGCTACGACAGACTAATGTCCTTCGGATGGAAAGCTATGCTGCCTCTTTCCCTTTCACTCGTGATCGTCACCGCCATTGGCATTGCCCTTGGTCAGATCAATCCCCTTTTTAAAACCATAGGTGTGCCGGTGGTATCTGTTTTCCTCGGTTTCCTCACCATTGGAATAATTGATAGTGCCCTAAGGAGGAAAGTAAATGCGTCTCATTGAACCTTTCCTTGAGTTTGCTCACGGTCTAAAGACCGTACTCTTCACGATCCTAGAAAAACCAGTGACCGTGCAGTACCCTGAGGAAAAACGACAGGTATCTAGCCGCTTCCGTGGCCGCCATGAACTAAAGCGCTACGAAAATGGCTTGGAAAAATGTATCGGCTGCGCCTTATGCGCCGCCGCATGCCCTGCTGATGCCATCTTTGTTGAAGCATCCGCCAATACGGATGAGAAAAGATATTCACCTGGCGAGCGATATGCCAGCACCTACGAGATCAACATGCTGCGCTGCATCTATTGTGGGTTTTGCGAAGACGCGTGCCCTACCGAGGCAGTAGTACTTGGCGATACCTATGAACTTAGCTACACAAACCGTCGAGATTCCATCTACACCAAGGAAATGCTGATCGATTCCGTTCCCGTGGGTGGTCTTCCTACTCCTATGGCAACTGAAAAAGGGATGTATGACCGCTCGGTGCCTGAAATGAAAGATCCACAGGATTAATACGATGACTGGTGAATTATTTCTTTTCTTTATACTTGCGCTCACGGCGGTACTAACCGCTGTTGGAATGTTGACTAGTAGAAACGCTGTTTATGCCGCGTTATTTTTAGTGTTGAACTTTGCTGTGGTAGCTGTTTTTTACTTGATGTTAGGCTCTCCATTTATCGCTCTTTCGCAGGTTACTGTGTATGGCGGCGCCATTATGGTGTTGTTCCTGTTTGTCATCATGCTATTAGGCGCTGAGAACATCAAAGCAGAAGTCACTCTCAAGAAAATGTGGCCAGCCATTGTTCTTTCAGCCACACTTTTGGGATTGATCATCTATATGATTGTAGCCAAGGTGCCAATGGTCGGTTTGGCTGCTGAAACTTCGGTTGCTGATGCCGCCCCCAAGCCTCTTGCGGTAAGTTTGTTCTCAACCTACCTCTTACCTTTTGAAATCACCTCCTTCTTGCTCTTAGTAGCAATGGTAGGCGCGATCGTACTAACCAAACAGGAAAAGAAAGGAGCGGGGAAATAGCTATGATTCCAGTAAATTATTACCTTACTCTTTCTGTTGTCCTATTTTCAATGGGCGCATTAGGGGTTCTTATCCGTAGGAACTCACTGGTTGTGTTCATGTCCATCGAGTTGATGCTAAACGCGGGAAATCTTGCTTTTGTAACCTTCGCAAAAATGCACGCGGCAAATTTAGCTGCTGTTCACAATGGTCAGATCTTTGTTTTCTTTGTGATGACCGTTGCCGCCGCTGAAGTTGCTGTGGGTCTTGCTTTAATCGTCTTGATCTTCCGCAAGAAACAAAGCATCGATCTCGATCAATTGACCCACCTCAAGGGATAGAGCAATGGAAAACACACAATTATTTTTTAACTTTGTCCCTTGGATCGTTTTCTTCCCAGTTCTTGGCCTTTTGTTGAACCTGACCATCGGTAAAAAACTGAGCGAGAATGGTATCGGCGCCATCGCGGTACTGGCTTCAGCTTCCGCTTTTGCGGTTGCCGTATTACAAGCCTATTCCTTGAGTATTCACCCCGAAGGCGCTTCTATTTTGGTCGCCGAGTGGATCCATGTTGGTGATCTAGCCATCGATTGGACCTTCCGTGTAGATACCCTCTCGGTAACCATGATGTTGGTCGTTTCCGGTGTTGGAACGCTCATTCATATTTATGCTATTGGCTATATGCACGAGGATGTCCGCTTTCATAATGATGAAGGCCGCTTTAGGCGCTTCTTCGTCTTCCTGAACTTGTTCATCGCTATGATGATGGTTCTGGTAAGCGGCGATTCGTATATGATGCTGTTCGTTGGCTGGGAGGGCGTCGGTTTATGCTCCTTCCTCCTGATCGGTTTCTGGTACGATTTTGACACCCTCGGCAGACCTTCCTTTGCCAACTCGAACGCGGCCAAGAAGGCTTTTATTACCAACCGTATCGGGGATTTTGGTTTCCTTCTCGCCGCCTTCATGATGTTCTGGCAATTCAAAAGCACCAATTTCGATAATGTATTTGCGGTAGTAGCAACCGCTGAACCTTGGGTCATCTTATGGATTACCATATTTATTTTGGTTGGCGTTGCGGGTAAATCGGCACAGATACCACTATACATTTGGTTGCCAGACGCTATGGCAGGCCCCACCCCCGTTTCGGCTCTGATCCATGCCGCGACCATGGTTACCGCCGGTGTATATTTGGTTACACGTTCCGCGCCCATCTTTATGCTCAGCCACGACGCGCAATACATTGTCGCCACAGTTGGCGCTCTAACTGCCATCTTTGCCGCAACCATCGCTGTTGGCCAATACGATATCAAAAAAGTATTGGCGTACTCTACCATCAGCCAATTAGGCTTTATGGTTGCCGCGGTTGGTATGGGCGCATTCGCCGCTGGTATGTTCCACCTCATTACCCACGCTTTCTTCAAGGCCCTTCTGTTCCTCTCCGCTGGCTCTGTCATTCTTGGAATGGAACGCGGCCACCACCATTTGGCGCATCACGGTCATCACAGCGGCAAGCACGAGGAAGAGGTCTTTGATCCCGGTGATATGCGAAATATGGGCGGGCTACGAAAACAAATGCCCGTTACTTTTTGGCTATATATGGTCGGCACAGTTGCTTTGGCAGGTTTATTCCCCTTCGCTGGCTTCTGGTCCAAGGATGAGATCCTCGCGGACGCCTTCCTTGAATTCCCTCACGTCTATTGGATCCTCACTGGCGCGGCTTTCCTCACAGCTTTCTATATGGGACGGCAAGTGTGGATGGTCTTCTTCGGAAAACCAAGGCATGAAGTAGCCGCTCACGCGGAAGAATCTCCGCTCATTATGACCGCTCCATTGATGGTTTTGGCAGCCTTATCCGTTTTTGGCGGCGCGCTAAACCTTCCCGGTGTGCATACCCTAACCGTTTGGCTCGAACATACGATCGATATTCACCCCGGTGAATTCAATATGCAAGTAGCACTCATATCCACCGCTATTGCCTTGTTTGCCATCTTCCTCTCTTGGCTGCTCTATATGCGCAAACCACTCGCTACCGGCCAACCCGATCCGCTCAAACGCATTTTAGGTTTTGCATTTACGGGTATGGAAAACAAATGGTTTGTGGACGAAGCCTACAAATTTGTTTTTATCGATCGATATACCGATCTCGCCAAATTCTTCGCTCAAACCGTTGATTGGGATTTTTGGCATGAATGGTTCCATAACTCCGTGATTGCAGCCGGTTTCGTCGGGCTCACAAAATTCCTTGCCAATCCAATTGACCTCGGAATTGTTGATAATATTTCAAAAATTCTCGCAAGATCGATCCAATACTCCTCGGAAAACTTCCGCAAGGTGCAGAACGGTTTTGTTCGAAGTTACGCATTATCTGTAATGCTTGGCGTGGTAGCGATTATTGGCTACCTGCTAATAAAATAAGCTGAGAGGACGAACTATGAACTTTTTGTTAGAACCCCTCAACCTGGTGACCTTCTTCTCGCTGCTTGGCGTGCTGGTGCTTCTCTTTATTAAATCAG
>CAZSLN010000073.1:0-12635 GCA_964607645.1 uncultured Anaerolinea sp. | reverse complement strand
AGGGGCCAGCCAGTGTGTGCCGAATGTGGGAAGTCCAGGAAGGAAAAAGAGGAAAAAATCGGTATAATAAAAAGAAAGAACACCACTTCACTCATAAAAAATTGTAGAAAGAAGTATGCATAACTTTCGCGAGTTCCTCACAGGTCCACCCTTACCCACTAAAGAGATTCATCACGAAAAACTAAATAAAATCCGAGCCCTGGCAGCTTTTTCACCAGACGCGCTATCCTCGATCGCATATGCCAACCAGGAAATTTACCTTGGATTAGTAATTGCTGGCGCGGCAGGGTTGGCATACTCCTGGCCAATAGCCTTGGGCATCGTAGCTTTGATGATTATTGTAGCAATCTCCTACATCCAAGCGATCCCAGCTTACCCCGCTGGGGGTGGTTCTTACACGGTTGCAAATGCGAATTTAGGCAAGTTCGCGGGTTTGGTAGCGGCTTCTGCTTTATTGATCGACTATGTATTAACAGCTGCTGTGAGCCTTACAGCAGGCGTAGCTGCCATTTCATCAGCAATTCCTCTGCTTTGGCCCTACCGTGTACCGTTAGCGCTTTTTTTCCTGGTTCTGATAACGCTTGCCAACCTGCGAGGGTTACGCGAATCGGGGAGTTTGATGGCGGTTCCGGTTTATTTTTTCATTTTATGCTACCTGGTAATGATCGTTATAGGATTATTCCAAGCCTTTACTATTGGACCCAATAATTTACAGCTTCCAAAAACAGCAATCACAACCCCCGTTTCACTTTATATCCTACTGCACACCTTCGCCTCCGGGTGCACCGCACTGACCGGAATTGAGGTCATTAGCAATGGCGTGCCAGCATTTAAGCAACCGCAAGTGAAAAATGCTCGTATAACAATGATCCTTATGGCATTACTAATGGGTGGGTTATTCATGGGAACGATCGGCCTAACCCAATTTTTAGGTGTTAGTCCCCTTCAAAATGAGACGATCTTATCCGCTTTATCGCGAAAAATCCTCGGCAGCGGGTTTTCTTATCTCATGGTTCAGATCTCAACCCTGTTGGTACTTTCCATCGCTGCAAATTCGAGTTTTGCAGGATTCCCCCGGCTAGCCTCTGTTTTAGCGCAGGATAAATACCTGCCAAATCAATTTGCCCATCTAGGTGATCGACTGGTCTACTCCAACGGCATTATCACACTTTCTGTCCTTACCTCCATCCTGATCATTGCCTTTGATGGGGATAGCCATTCATTGATTCCACTTTTCGCTGTTGGTGTCTTCTTAGCATTTACACTCTCGCAGGCGGGCATGGTTGTTCATTGGGTCAAAAGTAAAAACTCTCAATGGGTTATCAAGAGCGTGATCAATGGGGCTGGCGCGAGTGTAACCTTAATAGCGCTTAGTATTATTGCTTATAGTAAATTTTTAGAAGGCGCTTGGTTGGTGGTGATCCTAATTCCAGCAATGGTGCTCGGTTTTACCCGCATTCACGAACACTTTATAGAACTATCTCGCGAACTAACTTTACGAGGAAGGCACCCGCCAAACCATACCGATCCTCGACCACGCTTAATCATCCCTATCTCCAGTGTCCATCGCGGAACAGTTAATGCGCTTGAATATGCCCTCTCCATCACAAACCATGTGACCGCTGTCTATGTGGAAGTGAACCCGGAATTAACCGCGGAGGTACGTGAGGATTGGAAAATCTGGGGGCAGGGGGTAACGCTTGTTGTAGTTCAATCACCTTTCCGCTCTTTGATCGGTCCCTTCCTCGATTATTTGTTTGAGGCTGATCAGAAAGCGGACGATGGGCAACTTGCTACGGTATTACTTCCAGAATTTGTTCCGTTACAATGGTGGCATCATTTGCTTCATAACCAAACCGCCACCCTTATTCGGCTGGCATTATTATACAATCGGCGCAAACTTGGCACAACGCGCGCCATAATCGATGTTCCTTTTCAGCTTAAAAAATAGAACAATATTCCAAACCATCATGAACTAACAACCCCCAAGGAATTTATCTTGGGGGTTTAAAATTATCAAGTCCTACTGGAAGGTAGAAATTTGTACTGGGTGAGTTGCCTAATTATCTATGGTTGTCTGTGGCAGAAACCGCTCCATTTTTCCTAATTTGATGTGTAATGCCAAGAAACACAATGCCGAAACTCCGCACAAGATACCACCGGCATACCAAAGCAAATTGGGGTTGTAATTATCGAGAATTACACCAGCTAACCCGGGGCCAATGGTAGCTGGAATTGCCCAAGTAAGCTCGAAAACGGCCATATACCTTCCGCGCAACGCCTCGGGGGCAAATTCGGCAGTGAGAACTTGCATTGTTGGCATATTGATCATTTCGCCGATAGTGATAATAACAACATTGAGTGCGAACATCCAAAGCACAGAGGCAAAACCAAACAGAGCAAAACCTACCGCGTAAAATAACGACCCGTACACTAGCAGGAGAAAAGGAGCACGTCCCTTTATCAAACGGGAAGTTGAGAATTGGAACAAGATAACGGTGATGGCGCTGGTTGACATTAACAAGCCATAGCCTTGGGCATTGATGTTGTGAACATCCCGCAAATACACGGAAAGTGAGTTGTACATTTGCAGATAAACAAAACCCATTATGACCGAAGCGAAGATGAAGGCTGAAAAGGCCTTGTCTTTGACAACATCAACATAACCAGTGAACGTTTTCATAAAACTCTCACCTTGTTCGATCTGATGAGCTTCTCTCGACTGTGATTCCTTGATGAAGAAGAAAAAGAGAATGGCGACCACACAGCTAAATACCGCGTCCGTAACGAACAAGGTCATGAAACTGCGAGTAGCGAAGTAACCTCCCACAGTTGGGCCGATCAACCAAGCTAGGTTGGCAACCACCCTTAGGATACCAAACCCTTCTTGCCGTTTTTTCTCGGGTAAAATATCCGCGATCATAGCGCTGTGGGCTGGACCAGAAATACTGGAAAGGGTTCCGACCAATACGGCTAACGGATACAACGCCTCCAGCGTGGTTACGTATCCCAGTGTGAGTGTGCTTACAGCGCTAAAGACCAATCCAAATAAGATAATATTGCGCCGCCCAAACCGATCTGTGAGCGCTCCACCAACAAAACCACCGATGAGGCCAAAAACCGAAAATAACCCTAGCACTATACCTGCGGTAGTCATTCCGACCTGAAATTTTTGGGTGATGTAAAGCGCAAAAAATGGGAACAACAACGTCCCACCCACTCGATCAACAAATGAGACAACAACAACGATCCAGAATTGTTGAGGAAACTCCTTATAAACCGATTTTAAATAACTCAAGCTAAGTTTTGTTTCTTTTTCCAATCTATTACCCTTCTTTCTTCACGAACAACAGGTACTCAACCTGTGAATCACATTGATTTGGCTTGAATTGGTAGCTATATGATCGAAATTGGCTCAGATCAACCTGACCGGTTAGGGTTTCCAAACTTTCCGGTTCGATCAATAGAACACTCGAACTCAACAACCAGTTCTTTTTCAGTTCTTCATTCCAAAAACCATTTTTTAATAAAAATTCACTGTCTTTTCGGTCTACAAAAGAATAATAATTATCAATTTGAGGGGGATAATACAACGAACCCGGCAAATACAACAAAGGTAACGCGGCAGTAGTGCCGTCAATATATATTTTTGGCGAAACAGGCATCTTGGTTTGCATGTCGTTGCCAATTTCAGAATACCAATCTGAAACATTGCCACTACATCGGCTACCTCCAAAAATATCACTGATGGAAAAAGCGTGATAGGTCAGAACGAACGTCAAAAATATCAAAGCTAAGGAAGATCGATTCCTGATCTTAATTTTTCCGAGACCAAACCATACCAAATACCCAACCCCTAATGCCAAAATAGCGGCCGCTCCAAACGAAAGAAATCCTTCCCCGGTGTCTGCACTGATCTGGAATTTATTGGCTAACACCTTTCCAATTGTGGTCGCCTCCGCTAACAAAGCACCCTCCTTTATCCTTGGGAAGGGTAAGGACGAAATTGATATATTCATTTTATTCGTTGAAACAAACCATAAGAGGATGTAGATCAGTCCAAAGACCAGCGAAATACACCAATTTCCAAAGGTTGAAAGCCCTTCTGTCCATTCGCCAAAGGAAAGCAAAAAAAGAATAAAGGCGATGTTGATAAAAAACGCCATGTAAGTTGAAAAACAAAAGGTACAGTATTCCAAACCAATAGAAGCATAAATGTGTGGGAGAAGCAAGAAAAGAAAACTGGAAGATAAGAAAATTTTCACCTTGAAAAGGTGTGAATCGATTGTTTTACCTTCACGCTGCTTGATATAAAAGAGCGAAACCACAAAGCCGAAAACTTGAACATAATAATGGCGAATTCCATACGATAGACTCACTAACTTGCTAAAGAACGGTACTTGCAGGTCGAGGTTATAAGGTGTTGACAACAAGGATATTACCGGGTCATTCACCCAATTGGAGGGAAGGAAGCGCAACCACAAGCCCATGATCTCTGGAAAAAAGAGGGCGTGCCCAACTCCAACAACCGTTAGAAATGTAAGCAGACCAAGGATCAAGGTCTTTTTCCCTTGATCCCACCATAAAAAGAATAACCAGGGGAAAACGAAGAAAACCATATTTTCCCGAGTGAGCACCAATGCCCCTACCAAAATTGAGCCGATTATAACAAGGGGAGTGCGGATGTTTTTCTTGATAAAAATATATACGATCCAAACGATCAGGACATTTACAACCACCTGGGAATTAGCTCGGGATAGAATTTTTATAAAAGGTGTATTGAGCGCCATGATCCAAAGAGCCAGCGGCGCTAACCAAGCGGGTGATGCCTTGCGTGCAATCTTCCAAATGGCAAGGGCAGTGGAGAGGTTGAACAGGATACTAACTATTCTGGGCGCCCAAATTCCCGCTCCAAACAAAGCTTGAATAATGCCCCATAAGTAGTAGGAGAAAAACATTTTGGTGTTCCAAAAACCATACTCCTGATAATAGGTGTATTTACCCGTTATATAAGCCAAACCCTTGAGAAGGAAAGCCCCCTCGTCCATATTCGGTAGAGTAGTGATGGCATAAAAGAGTACTTGGTACGCGTAAATAAGCCCGCCCATTAACGCCAAAATGGAAAGGCCATGCTTTTTTGTAACGATTAGAAGTGTTCGAAAATTCATAAGGTCATCGCTAACTAGAAAAATTATTGAGATCAGTAAAATGATTATAAATTAATACCCTTTCAAAAATAAAGAGAGCCGGGCTAATAGCCAAGCTCTCTTAATAATCAGATTAGACCGCAAATGGATTCTATCCGCAACCGCCACCGCTCTTATCGCGTTTTAGCTGAAGCTGGATAACCGGAAGGTATTCTAATTTTTCATACTCAATCGGGCTTGGATCAGAACATTCGTAACGATCACCCAAGGCAGACGGGAAAGTGTATTTTAGGAGTTCAATGCCGCTGACGTCAGCTTTTTGGATCTCCGGATCGGTTTCACCAAATACCGCGATCCAATTATTTACACCGCCTTGAAGAATGTAGAGATTGGGAACGGATTCGCCAACCAAATACTTCCAAGCGTTGGTTGAAAGTTCTTCGTCATTGCTAACCAATACATTAACCACATTGGGGTCGGTTCGGCTCAACAATCCTTTTAGGTAAGTTCCCATATCACTGAGAGGCATATTTACAGAATTCTTGATATGGAAAAGATTGTAATCCGCTTCGTCTCGAACATCGATGATGGTAAGTGCTAATTTATCGTCATTCATTGTTTTAAACAACTCAGCGGGTGATATCTGTGCATACTGGTTTTCTAACACCTGGTCGGGGCTGAGTTTTAAAGGTTTTTCTTCAACCGTTCGGCTAATGGTAACTTTGGAGTATTTTTCCTCGTTAGATGGGCTCCCAATAAATATGACAGCAATAGCAACGAGAACTAATACACCTGCGCCAAGGATTCGGATCTTCGGTTCTTTTGAGAGATCTTTTTTCGCGAAGATGCGCTCTAATTGCTCGCCACCCCAAAACATAAAGATAGCCATCAATACAACCAACAACACGATCCAACCGGTCGATAAACCAAAGGCATCCATCAGGGTGAGGCGGCCATAATACCCCGCGTTGTTGTACCAATTGGTGAAATATTGTTCGGTCTCGCCAAACAAGAAAGCCCCAAAAAATCCACCGATCAGGAAGATGATGCCATCGATCTTTCCGGTAGCGGCTGAAACAACCGATGTGCCCGGACAAAAACCACCGATAACAAAACCAACACCCATGATCAATCCGCCAAGCAAACCGGAGGAGAGGTAAGTAAGATTGACCCAAACCAGATTGAAGTTTAGGATACCTAACCCAACCATCGTGAAAATGCTAAGCATAGCAACAACGATGGCTGTAAACATGACCTTGAGTACGGTTAGATCCTTGAAATAGAACTGTGCGGCTAATTTTTCTGAATTACCAAAACCCGACATTTCCAAGGTAAAACCAAAAGCGAAACCGATCAGGGCGAAGACTAGGTACGTCCAGGGTGCTTCTGCGCTAACGGTTTGTAAAATTGTGAGAGGGAAATTCATTCTATCCTCCTAATTCCAAAGCTTGCGGACAAAATAAGCCATCGCGTAAGCGCCAGCAAAGATCATCATCATTAGTGCCCACGAACCAGCGGAGAGTGTAGCACCGCCAGTAAGCGCTTGCCCAGAGGTGCAGCCACGAGCCATTCGAGCCCCATAGACAAATATGGTTCCACCAATGAAAGCCATAGCCCAACGGGTTTGGTTCGAGATCTGCGGTCCTTTATTGGTTTCAAACTTAACCCGGCCATTGAACAAGCCCGAGGAAAAACCGCCGAGTATTGAGCCGAGAAAGACAGGAAGGATCCAATCATCGAGCGGGTTTTTATCCCCTCCTGCCATTTTCAACAGGTAGGATGTTTGGTCGACATGCTGCGGGGCAACCAGGTCTACCAGGAAAGCATCGATACGGCTAACCGCGCCTGATGCGCCTAAACCATTCCCTGTAAAGAAAATTGATAGGAAAAGAACTAAACCAAGGACCAAACCACCAAAATACGGATGAACATAGGCTTTTTTTGGCCGGTTGAAAAGAGCCGCCAAGCCACTTTGCTTTTTTTCAATTTGAGTAGACATCATGATCTCCAATTACTTCGAATGCTCGTCATCGTGGGATTCAAGTTCTTCCCATCCGGTGACCATTCCGCGCATAGCTTCAAGCGGAGTAGCGCCAGTGGTAGTGAGGTAAATATGCCCAATAATGAAGGAGGCTAACAGCCAGGCGATGAGGGAGTGGAACACAGCTATGTAGTTCAACCCGCCAAATATTTCTGTGATCTCAGGCCATTTTTGAACAGTCCACATGAGAGAACCAGAGAGTATTTGAAGCGGCAACAGAACATTGAGCAAAGCAAAGTAGGTTGCCTGTTGCAACGGATTCATCTTTTGGTTGCGTTTCTTTTCAAAGGGGTGAGGTTCTCCCTTAAAGATACCGCTAATATAATATTTCGCCTGAATGATGGCATCATCAAAAAAGCCAACCGGTCGGGGAATGAATTGCTTGATCTCCCCAGTGGTAAGGTGCCAGAATAGGGAAAGTGCGGCGTTCACCACCATAATACCGGCAAACACATTGTGAATGATTACTATATTTTTGAAACTAAACATTCCAAACATATCCGGGCGATGAATGATCAAACCTGTTACCACCAACGATAGGATAGAAACCGCCTGAAGCCAGTGCCAGAATCGCTCGTAAACTTCATATATATAAACTGCCTTTGTAGCGGCGGGTTCCTTTTTGTTCCTGAGCGAGGTGAGGTATCGCATGGTAGCGTGGCCGCTAACACCAAGAACTGTAAAGAGCAGCGCAAAAGCGCCGAACCAATCAATGCCCATTACGGCATCTTTACCAAAAATGTAGATGCGATCTCGGGTATTGCGTGGGGTGTACACCAAGCTTCCACTCTCAGTCACCTCTACATCCCCACTACTATTCACATTGTTTCCTGTAACAAATTGCGGTTTCACATTGCCAGGAACATAAGTTGATAGCTGTATAGCAGAACCAATACGTGAATCTTTATTATGGCAAGTTCGACAATCGCTAATGGCATAGTCGCCGCCACTCACATTGTGATTCACATTGTAGGGCTGGATCTGCCCTTCAATTCGAGGATTGACAAGCCCGATCGCCGCGAATTTACTGGCCAAGAAAGCCACCTGCTCATCGCTGGTAAGCTTTGTTTCGTCAGAAGATAACGCGCCATCGGCATTTGTATCGAAGGTGGCAAAGATATCGGGAGCATATCCACCATCGACCAAGAATACCTTGTTCAAATCCACTTCGCGAACCGGGCGTTTGTTGCCATTTGCGTCATCGTAAACCCAATACCAGCTAGTGATCAGGTTATATGGTGTGAGACTGGTGGAACCGTCGATGTTATCGCGCTGCATTAATACGGGCTTATAACCGGAAACCAAATCGGTTATGGTGTCGCCAGAACCGCTAATTCCACGGCAAAGGCTGCCAGGAGTTCCATTCGCGTTGATAAAGGTCCAATCGACCATTTCCATCGCTGGGGCGTAGAGCTGCGAAATATGGCAGGATTCGCAAGCCAGAACCGCCATATGCTGTTCTGAATATGGCAGCCAGCCTTCGTGAGAAACCTGTGCGTTATGGCAAGATTCGCAGCGGCGCATGGTTCCTTTGTTTTCAGCATCTACTAAATACTGAGCACTCTGCCCGCGGGCAAAATTGTGCTCGGGGATCGTTAGATATTCGCCGATTGTTAACTTCCTTGGATCATATTCCAGGTGACTGGGTGAAGTACCGGCAGACTCTTGTGAATGGATCGGGTTATTGATCGAGTAATGGCAATCGGTACACGATAAAGCCCGCTCGGCGTGTACGTCCCAAGAACGGTTGATCTCAGCTTTACTTGAAATATTTACGCCGCTCTCTGAGATCTTCTGTGCTGAAATGATCTGACCTGTAGTGTAAGTGAGAGGATACTCGCTGTTACAGGCAGAGATCGTGATCGGCTCGTTCACGTTTGTATGGACTTCGCCATGACAAGCCGCGCAATTGTTGTTGATCGGATCTTGTATAGTGACAAATTCTTTTTTTAGCATTCCATCCGCGCTGAAGGCTTCTTTTTTCCAACTAAAACCATTTCCATCGCGTTCCACAACACCAGACCCTAACAGAGTGGCTGTATTGGCGGAACCAAATTTTCCATTTTGAATCTCCGCGGTTCGTTCGGAAATATTGGGGGTTTCCAAATGGCAAATAAAACAATCCATTTCTAAAACGCCGCTTTTTTGCCAATCCCAGGCAATTACTTCGCCGGTAACGGGATCAATGACAGATTTTTCGACATCCAACAAGGATTGGTTTCCGGCAATTGGCTCACCAGCCCTGCTAGTAGCCGCAGCGCCACCACCAACTAGGCGAGCACCATACACTTTGATCCACTCAGCGGTTCCAAGATCTAATTTCTCGTCAACGGATTGGGAGAGATAGCGATAAGTAATTGGATCCCAATTGCCAAACAGACCTTTAGAGGAATCTAACTCAGCGGTTTCCGCGTACTCAGAAAGACCGAGATCGGAATGGAAACTATGAGATTCAATGAAAGCCGTATCATGGCACTCGCCACAGGTCTTCATAGTGGAGATTGGATTACCAGAATCAACTACATTCTTGCCATCCGCGTCCATAAGTACAAAAACAGGGTGGATGGGGGAAATGGTAGGAGCCACGGCGACGGGAGCTTTTGCCAAGCTAATACCATAGATGATTGCCAGGGAAATGACAAGAACCGCGATGCTCACAAGGGCTGTGGACGAGGTGAGTTTTTTATTGCGAAGAAGGTTCGGAATATTTTTCATCATTTTACCCATTTTATTTGTTATCAAACCTTCCGCCATAATTGATTGGATCGCCAGAATAACCAAGGGCTTTCCAATCCATGCGGCCATTTTCAGAATGGCACTCAGCACACTGAAGGGCATTTTCTTTAGGTTGAACCATATGCGTGGAAGGCCAATACATATATGTTTCTGTAAACCCATAATTTCCGCTGTACTTTAACCCCATGCGTTGCTGGGCTAGTTCAAAGGCGCTGTTCCAATCAAACGTAGTCCAATAACCATTTAATCCTGAGGTAATTGGGGCTAACAGATAATTGTAGGTTGTATCGTAAGGCTGCTTGGCGATATGAAGTTTAAAGGGGAAGATCTTTGCCTTCTCATCATCAATGGAACCAGATGGTTTGTTGATATAGGTTGGTTGGGCTGGATCAATAGTATCGCCTAGAATATAGCGGTAATCGAGATTCCCGTTGAACCAAAGATATGTTGGTTGAACATTTTTGTCGTAAACGAAATTACCTTTGATCTTTAGGTAGGTAAAGTGATCATCACCCAGATCTTGGCCGGAGGTAGACCAATCCCAGCTCATTTTGGTGGGGTCTTTTAAGGCGATCGCGGGAACGTGGCACGTTTGGCAGGCAACGCTTACGGTGTGGAGGTTTACCCGTTCGTCATTATGGGGTTTTTCCGCATGGCATTGCTGACAAGAGACCTGCTCCTGGGGCTCAACATAATAATTATCTACAACTAAGCGACCTTTGATAACATGTTTTTCAACTACGTGGCAATCGGTGCAATTGAGGTTGTTCTTTCCCATATGAACATCAACATTTTCAGAGGGGAAGATCAAACTTTCGTCGAGGTCACCGTGTTTTACGCCATTTCCACCACCGCCATCAAAGTGGCATTTTCCACACATAGCGCGGTTAGGGGCGGCAACACTTTTGGCGGCGGCTAGCAGATCTACTGTATCAGCGGGGTTACCAAACGTTCCCTTGGTATAACCGGATGACGCATGACAGATAAGGCAATCGACATTTTCGGTTTTCGAAAAATCGAAAGCGTCGTCCTGTCCATCTGTGGTCTCCTGCCATCCTTGCCCAATATGGCAAGCCATACAGCTCTTTTGGTTACCCTGAGCGCTGATGCAGAAGTTATTAATCTGATTGGCTTTCCCAATGGTGACCGGAACATCTCTACCGGGCACAACAAATGGTTTTGATTCCCAGGTCCAGTGAGTCGTCATCATAATGTCTTTTGCGGCATCAGGATGGCATGTAAGGCAGTTCTTGGTTACTTCCTGCCCAGTCTCAAATGGTCCTTTGATAATATCGGCGTGGCTGGTGTGAACCGGATGTTCCGGAACAGCCGACCAGGGGTCATCCGCTTTTTCTGTTGATTTTGGCCAAAAAATGATCAATGGAACCATGATCACGGCTAAAATACCGATCAAGCCTAAAACCCAATATGGTTTTTTTTTCATATATCTACCTGCCTATAATGGAGTAGTGTGATTTATTATGATAGAGCGTTTTTGGAGTTGGTCCCGCATGATGGTTCGAAGGAGATCCATAGCCTCAATAAGCCTGGGATCGGCCAAGTCGTAATTCACTTGCGTCCCATTTTTTGAACTGATCACCAAACCTTTTTCTTTGAGAATTTTTAAATGCTTGGAAACATTGGGTTGGGTGATATTTAATTCCGCGCTAAGTTCGGATACATTTTTCAAACCTTCTTTTAAGGAATAGAGAATGAGCAGCCGTGATGGATCGGACAAAGCCGCGCAAAAGCCGGCTTCGAGGGTAATTAATTCTTGACGTAAGTTTTCTAAATTCATATGTCTCCAAATATGCGCATATTGGAATATTCTTATTCATTTTAGCCACCAAACCCTGAAATCATTAGTGATAAATATCACAGATATGTAATAAAGAATTAATTTCAATTTAGTGTTTTGCAAAAATGCAACTTTGTTCACTGAGATGCATCAAAGTTAGTATTACAATTTATTCAATCAATAGGAGCATTATTATGAAAACAAACGAATCAAATACCGATCGAATCATCCGTGTCATTGTTGGCGTTTTGCTTGTTTATCTCGGAACTTCAGCTCCCTCTCTCCTAGAGGGAACGGTAGCTATCTTGGTCGCCGTAGTTGGTGCAGTACTTTTAGCCACCGCTTTTGTAGGATTCTGCCCCATTTATTACTTTCTTAAGATCAAAACCAATAAGTAAGGAAAAATAAATCCAAAAGCCATTCCAACAGTGGAATGGCTTTTGGATTAAAAACAATATATGGACATACATCAATTCAATCAAGAAGTTAAAAGTTCAGCTACCCCGGTGATCGTTGATGTTTGGGCACCGTGGTGTGGACCGTGCAAAGTAACTAAACCTATCCTCGAAAAATTGGCTGAACAATATCAAGGGAAAGTATTATTTATGCCCATCAACGCCGATGATAATCAGGGCCTGCTGAAAGAGTTACATGTTTCCGGCATCCCGACCGTCATTGCCTACCGTGGTGGAATTGAAGTGACTCGCATGATCGGTGCAAAACCGGCAACTCAATTCAATGACTTGTTCGAAGCCTTGGCCAACGATAAACCTGTTGTTAATAAAGGCCGCAATCTGTTCACTTTGATTGGCAGGTTAGCTGCCGGCGGCTTGTTTGTTTATCTAGGGCTACAACCCGGCGATAACTGGATCTCTTTGGCAATCGGCGCGCTTCTTTTAATTAGTGTTGGTCT
>CAZSLN010000072.1:11598-12647 GCA_964607645.1 uncultured Anaerolinea sp. | reverse complement strand
CCTTTAGGTGAGTAGTATTTTTCAAACGCCGCCAACGATACCGCCATACTGCCAGAATTTCCATATGGACGCAAGCGAAGATCTACTTGGAAAATACCTTCTTGTTTTGCCTTGATGGCGTTGAGAAAATGCTGCACGACCTTCTCAAAAAAGAACGAGTTCATGATCGGTTCAGTGCCGTCGGTTTGCCCTTCGCCAGAGTAGATGAACAATAATTCGATATCAGACGCAAAGCCCAATTCGCGTCCACCGCATTTGCCAAGCGCTAAGGCAGTGATCTGAGCGATCGAGCCATCCGCCAGCCGTGGAGTTCCATGTACCGAACGCAGGTCTTCTGATGTGAGGTGCAGGGCGGAGTTAACGATCACATCGGTGAGGCAGGTTAGTTCTTCTGAAAAATCCCAAAACTCCTCGGTAAAACCAAGAATGTGGCGCATATCGATTCGGAACATTTCCCGATCTTTAAATTCATTAAGGGCGATCTTCCACGCAGAATCACTTTCTGGTTTTTCAGCGCCTTTGTGCTTGGTTTTGAGGATCTCAGCTAGTTCCTGTTGGTACTGCTCGGTGCCCTTGGGGATGGAAAGGGTATCGGTTTCCTTGATGATTGGAAACAGATTTTGGTATTGCATACGAATGAAATCATCCCATAGGAAATCGGACACTCCCAATAATCTGGCTAAGTTGTCGATCACTTGCGGGTTTTCAAGCACATTGAGCTCGCTGACCCATCCAGTTTGGGAGAATAATTTTGCCAAAAACTCTCGGAAATGCAGCAGCGCTTTTGCCGGGTTGGGGGACCTTGGCAGCAGGTGGGTGAAATGTTTGATCACCACCGCGGCGGTTCTTAATTCCTGCAGCTTGGCTTTATCAACGATCTTGTAACCTTTTTCGTCGGTTACGTACAACAAGTCGTTGACGTTTGACCGGTCGGTATTGATGACCATTCGGTTGATATAAATGTGTGTAAGGGACAAAGCATTGGTAAATTCGTACAGAAAACCGATGGTATCAGTGGTGTTGATCTTGATAATAGTGTAATTATCGGA
>CAZSLN010000072.1:8910-11570 GCA_964607645.1 uncultured Anaerolinea sp. | reverse complement strand
TTCGTTGTCGAATGTCATTTCGATGGGGAAGAGAGGCTTTTCATCCAGCGTCATTTCTTCAAAAAACTTGCCAATACGAAGAGCAAGTTCGCTACGGGCTTCTCGCAAATGGTCGTTTTGCAGAAGCAATAAGAAATGGTTTAGATCGGCGCTGTAATTCTCCCAGTTTGGGATTTCGCCTTGGGTTTTGACCAAAAAGACATCTACGATCTTTTCTTGGTTTCGATTTCCGGTGCTACTTCGAGATTGGTTCGCCGGGTTGGTCGCATCGCTTTCGGTGTTGCCGGTATAGGTGAAAATATCGCCAGAGAGGATGTTCAGACCGTACAAAAACATCAGACCGCAGATCAATGAAAGCTCGCCAAGATAATCGTAGGCGACGATGGTGATCTTCCAATGGTCCCCGTCGATCTGGATCGGTTCTATGGCGCATAGATCGGTCTTGGATAAGTGATCGGCGAAGGCAGCGTGTTTCTTGATCTCGTTTTTGTCGAAAGCCATCGAATAATCAGAATCCATCCGCGATACATGTTGTTGAACAATCGGATCAAACTCGTCCACATCGCTTAACGGTTCAGCCAGTTCATGGGGTTCCTCCATTAGAAATTTCGCGTAGACACTTCGAATGGCGATGCTGTGCTGCTCGTATCGTTCAATAAAGGCCTCGGTGGAGGGGAACCCAAGACGCTTTGAGAGCAAGTAGATAGAATGAGGGTCGGTTGGTAGGGCGTAGGTTTGGCGATAATGCATTAGCTGTAGAAAATGCTCTACCGTTCGTAGGAAGATATAGCCATCGGTGAGAATTCGGGCCTCTTGGGTGGAGATCAACTGGAATTTATGAAGCCGGCGAAGCGCTTGAAGCGAGGAGCGCTTTCGCAGCTTGGGGTTGGCACTCCCATTCAGTAATTGGATGTATTGGATCACAAATTCTACATCTCGGATGGAGCCGGCGCCTAATTTTACCTGTCCCCATTCTTTGCCTCGGCCTCGCAAAATTTCCTCGGTTCGGCTCTTCATTCCATAAACATTCTTCTTGATGGTGATTGGGTCTTCAGAATATAGCATTGGTTCAATTTGCGTCAAGAATTCGAACCCCAGGGCATGATTACCGGCGATAGGGCGAGCTTTGATGAGGGCTTGTTTTTCCCAAAGCTTGGAATGGCTCAGTATATAATTCGTATAGCCATCAACCGAGGTGACCAGTAAACCATCGCGACCCCAGGGGCGAAGGCGCATATCGACGCGATAGAGAAAGCCCTCTTCTGTCATTCTGGTGAGCAGATCGATGAGGATCTGACTGGTTCTTGTAAAATCAACTTCATCGTCTTTGGAAATGAATAAAAGGTCGATATCAGAACTGTAGTTTAGCTCGTTCCCCCCTAATTTTCCCATTCCTAAAACAACGTAGTGGGTAATTGGTTTACCGGTTTGTTCTATTGCTTTTTCTAAGCATGTCTGAACGGTTGCGTCCGCAAGGATCGATAATTGCTGGGTGACCGATTGCAGGTCTAATACGCCCAGCAAATCACCAGCGCCTATGCGAAGCAGTTCTTTTTTATGCGCCTTACGCATCGCAATTAGAAGCTGATCACCCTCAAGAGACGCGATGGCTGTTTGCAGCTGTTGTAGAACCTCTTCATAGGTTTTTTGGTGGGCTAAACGGTCGTGATCAATGAGAATGAAGATATTTTCAGGTTCCTTGAGTAATATTTCGGTGAGGAATTGGCTGCCCGAAAAAATGGTGAGAAGTATCTCAAGTACGCGGGGGTTCTCCTCAATGATCGATAACAGGTCAAGGGCATCGCCATTGAAGATGAGACGTTCAAAATTTACCAAGGCAAGGTCAGGATCAGGGCAATTCGATAGGGTTAAAAGGAACGTTGGTAAAAAAATATTGAAATTCTCTGGGGATATGTCGGCTGAGTTACCAAGTTTTTTGAGCAAAGTGTAGGCTGTTTGCCAATTTTGAAACCCGAGTGATGAAAAAAGTACCTGACAAGCTTCTTCAGGCAATTCGCCACGCAAGAATAGGTCGGTTGGAAATTTTGAATGCATAAATCAAATTATAGCCAAGAAAAGAAAAACTAAAGGTCTTATAATTTATCGCGAACCATAACAAAGTTTTGTTTTGTTAAATACCAGGTTTACAGGATAGAATTTGTAACGTTATGACAGAAACCTCAAAAACAAAAATCCTCAATTTAGCGCTTTTCGGATCGATCTTTCTCTTCTATGTTCTATATATTGGAATTGACGTTTTGAAGGATAATTTTTGCGGAAACACCGCTGTTGATTATTGCGCTTATTGGAGCATTGGTCAGATCATCAATGAACAAGGGTTCGATCAGATCTACGATTTTGATTCACTACAACATTATCAACAACAAATTTACCCCAAGACTTTCACCATCTCTAAGGATGGTTTAATTTTTCCGTTTTTATACTTACCTATCTTCGCTCTTCCGTTTTCTATTCTGGCGCGTTTTAGTATCAAGGGTGGGTACCTCATTTATTCGATCTTCAATATAGGTATTAGTATTTGGTACTTGCGTTTTTTTTTCAAACAGGTCACAAAACGGCCGATTGACTCCAAGATGCTGATGTTCGCGATTTTCTCCATTCCATTTTTTCAGAACCTATTATTAGGGCCAATTAACGTT
>CAZSLN010000072.1:0-8900 GCA_964607645.1 uncultured Anaerolinea sp. | reverse complement strand
CCAAAGCAGGGGTTTGGCTCTCGGGATTACTACTCAAACCGCAAGCATTGATCCTCCTCCTTCCTTATTACCTTTATAAGCGGAGATGGGATCTGTTGTTTGGTTTCTCCCTTTCAGGCGGGGTTATGCTGTTAGCGTCTTATTTGTTGATTGGAAATATAGGCGTTAAGAACTTAGCTGATATGATCACGATGACGTCGCTGGGAAGGCACACCACAAATCCACTTGTGATGATGAATTTTCGGATGGTTGGGCTAACTGTTGGAACTTTTTTGGGGACCACAATGGGCAGCCTGACTTTTTGGATCGGCTCGATCTGCGCGATTTTACTAACCTACATGCTGCTTCGTCGGACTGAAAAATACTCTTCAACCGGTGGGATGATGGCTTTATTGGTCCTTTTGACCAGTACGTTGTTGCTTACCTGGCATTCGCACTTATCGATGTCCATACTATTACTGCCAATTTTGTTGGTTGCTATCGACCAAAAAATAATTTCCAAAAAATTTATCTCCACTTACTTTCTTTTTCCGATATTCTTTTTTATCCTTATGTATTTTAGCCAGGGAATTCCAGGGCTTCGTTTTTCCATAGAAAAATCTAATAATTTTCTTGGGCTTATTGGATTTTTCCTGAATAGCGCTCTTTTATTGAATATCCTTTTTCTCTCTAATTATGATAGGGTGCTTGATACGGAGATCCCTTCGTAATGGCAGAAAAACATAACACCTATGTTTCGCCCTTTGTGAAAAAGATCATTGATGGTTTTTCGAAGAATTTTATACTCATCTTCTTGGGGGTTTATCTGGTTGTAGGGGGTTTAATTTTTGATGATTATGGTATTTCCATCGATGAAAGTTACGAAATTCAAACCGCGCGAATTACCATTAATTATGTTCAAGGTACGAGTGATCGTTTATTAACGTATGAAGATCGCCATTATGGAGCTTTGTTTTCCATTCCATTGGAATATGCCGCGGCTTTTTTTCAGGATAGCCGTAACATTTTTCTATTTCGTCATTTCGCTACTTTTATGTTTTTTTATTTTTCCGTAGTCATTTTTTATTTCACTCTTCGGAAATTAAATTTCAATAAAGCATCGTCCTTGCTCGGCGTAGCAGCCCTGGTCTTGCAACCGCATATATTCGCAAATAGTTTTTATAATAGTAAAGACATTCCTTTTCTTGGGTTGAGCATTCTTGCTTTCTTCACATTATTATTATTCGCGGAAAAGAAAACTTACACATCGACCATTTTGCATGGATTGATCTCTGGGATTTTGGTGGTCTTTAGGATCCCGGGTGTTTTGATGTGGGGCACGACCCTGTTCGTTATGCTGCTGCTTGCGCTAAATGAACACTCTCAGTGGAAAAAAATGATAGGTTTGGGCTTCCTCTATCTATCGATTGCGTTAGCGGCCATGGTTCTCTTTTTGCCGGCACTATGGCACGACCCTTTCCATGAATTGTTGACTATGTTTTCACTCGATCTTTTGGTTTGGCCAAACGCTGAACTTTTTTTAGGGAAAATGATCACCGCGTCTACCATCCCTTGGTATTACTTGCCTTTGTACTTTTTGGTGACGACACCTTTCCTATACATGGTGTTTTTCCTATTTGGTTCAATTGGTTTAGCTTGGCAAACTGCAAAACAAGCCCGTGTGGATAAGAAGTTTAATATTAACAAGGCAATGATCTTGACCGGCTTTTTCTTGCCTGTCGTCGCGCTTTTGATCGCCCGACCGTTAGTTTACAATGGCTGGAGACATATTTTCTTCCTCTATCCTGCCTTCGTTATGATCATGGTTTCAGGGTACTCGTTGATTGTAGAAAAGATAGGTGAAATAAAGGGACGGCGTAGTTTCTTGTCGGGATTGGTTTTCGCCGTTGCCGCGTTTCAATTCTTTGTTGTTGGCAATTTTATTGTGAAGAGCCATCCCTACCAATTTACGTATTACAATTTTCTGGCTGGTCCAACATTGAACGTCGCTAGGAATAATTTCTTGATGGACTATTGGGGCCTTTCTTACCAGCAAGCACTCGAAAACATCCTCGCGAAGGATACATCAGAACACATTACGGTCACCGCTAAAAATCCGTATTACTTATCTGAAAATCTCAAGATACTTACAGATATACAAAGGCAGAGATTGACGGTAGTGGAGTATGGGCAAGCGGCGGATCATTTTATTACGAACTACGAAGATAGTTTAGAGACCCAACTCAGCGGCTGGACGCTTACCTCCGCGATCTTGGTGGATGGAGCGATCATCAGTGGAACTTACTCACCGCTAACAGTTCCGTGAGCTAGAAATTTTGAAAAATGTCAATTTTAGTTAGTATCTGTTCGAACAAAACGCGCAAGTCTTTTCTGTTTTTGGGCAGCTATTGATATAATCTAAAACTTATTTATAGAATTAAGGAGATTAGGAATGGCAAAAAGCGCAAAAGATGTAATTGAAATGGCAAAAGGCATGAAGATGGTGGATATCCGTTTCACGGATCTTCCCGGAATGTGGCAACACTTTACCATCCCCGTTTCTCGGCTCACGCACGATTTTTTCGTGGAAGGTATTCCTTTTGATGGTTCCTCCATTCGCGGCTTCGTTGAAATTCATGAATCAGACATGTTGTTGATGCCGGATCCTGAAACCGCATTTATTGACCCCGTCGCGAATATCCCAACCTTGGTGATTACTTGCGATGTTCTTGACCCGATCACCATGCAGCACTACAGCCGCGATCCCCGCTATGTTGCCAAAAAGGCTGAAGCTTATTTAAAACAAACAGGCATCGCTGATACTGTTTTTGTTGGGCCAGAAGCTGAGTTTTTCATTTTTGATAATGTGCGTTATGGCAGCGGCACGCAAGAATCTTTTTACCACATCGATAGTGATGAGGGTTGGTGGAATAGCGGTAAGGCGGATGCTCAAAACTTCGGCGGACAGATCCAGCCTAAACGTGGTTATTTCCCTGTACCGCCAACTGATACGCTGCAGGATGTTCGCAGCCAGATCATGCTTACCTTGATCGAAGCTGGCGTTCAGATGGAGATCCATCATCACGAAGTAGCAACCGCCGGCCAAACAGAACTTGGAATGCGTTTTGATACGATGACGAAAATGGCGGACAACACCTTGTTGTACAAATACATCGCTAAAAATGTAGCTCGACGTAATGGCAAGACCGTTACCTTTATGCCTAAGCCCCTTTTTGGTGATAATGGTTCTGGTATGCATGTTCACTTTTCTTTATGGAAGGGCGATAAGAACATCTTCTTTGATGCTTCTGGTTATGCTGGCTTATCTGATACCGCCAAGTACTTCATCGGCGGCATCCTCAAGCACGCTCCTGCGTTATTAGCACTTACTTCCCCCACAACCAATTCCTTCCGACGCCTTGTTCCTGGCTTTGAAGCACCCGTAAATTTAGCTTATTCACAGCGTAACCGTTCAGCTATCTGTCGTATTCCGGTGACCAAAAACGCCAAGGCAAAACGTGTTGAATTTCGTGCTCCCGATGCGTCTAGCAACCCTTATCTTTGCTACGCGGCCATTTTGATGGCTGGTTTGGATGGCATCCAAAACCGAATCGATCCGGGCGAACCTCAGGATAAAGATCTGTACGAATTGCCCGCGGAAGAAGCTCGCCACATCAAACAAGTGCCAGGTTCCCTCGACGCTGTCTTATTCGCGTTGGAACAAGACAATGAATTCCTCTTGAAGGGTGATGTGTTCACCTCTGATCTGCTTGAGGCTTATATTTCTTACAAACGAAAAACCGAAGTGGACCCGGTGAGATTACGGCCAACTCCGTACGAATTTATGCTTTACTACGATTGCTAGCCAGAAAAAAATCAATCCAGTTTAAATAAAAAGCGGCAACCTCTCTGTGAATTTCACATCGAGGCTGCCGCTTTCTTGTTGGATAAAAAATTATTTCTTCTTCTGCCAGTTAATCAAAATGATCGAGGAAATAATGATCGCCGCGCTGATCAAAATACGGCTGGTAAGGCTTTCGCCGGCCATTAGGTTGCCCAAAATAATCGCTACGATGGGGTTTACGTAGGGATAGGTGGAAATGAGCGATACAGACGCGTGTTTGAGAAGGTAAGCGTAGGATGTGAAACCAACCAAGGATCCAACCGTTACCAGATAGGTAAAGCCCCACCAAGAAGAAGGGCTAACGTTGGAGAAATGAAAACCGTTGTACTCCCCGAAAAGGAAACTCATCACGAACAAGCCGAACGAGCCTATTAGCATTTGCATGCCGGTGTACATCAAAAGTGATTCTGGTTTTGGGGCTTGACGGCTGTACACCGAACCAAGTGACCACAAGAAGGATGCTAGCAAGGCAAGAAGGCTATAGCCGACTGAAAAATGGGTTATATCTTTTCCCGTATCCCAGGGGTTTAGAAGGTAAAAAACCCCGCCGAACCCGATCAATAATCCCAATATTTGGACGAGGGTTGGTTTATGAGAGCGGTAAAAAACAAAGTCGACCAAGATCATAAAGATTGGCATTGAAGCGACGATCAGGGCGGCTACGCCGCTAGGAATTTTGGTTTCAGAAAGGGAAATAAAGCCATTTCCCCCTACTAACAATAGCGTACCTACTATCGCTGCTGAGCGCCATTGTTTTGCTGTTGGCATAGGGTCACGGGCCAAGGCTCGCCAGACAAACAAAAATGCCCCAGACAGCGTAAACCGGAGAGCTGCGTGAAGGAAGGGCGGGATTGTTTCAACCGCGTACTTGATTCCTAAATAGGTTGAACCCCAAATAATATAAACAGCCAAAAGGGCGGCAAGTACTTTGTAGTTCTTTTTGATTTCATCCATAAGTGATGGGGAATTATACGTTAATATTCTAGCTGAAACTGCTTTTTTGGGGCTGGTACAATTATCAACAAAATTCTGGTTGAGGTTAGGTAAAATGCTAAAACTTTTCAATAAATTAACGACCGATGAAGACAAACTTATGCCTGAAGAGGAATTGGCAAATTTAAAGTCATTTGTTTTGGATGAACAAAACAACTTACTCTATAACCGGCTAATCAGCTCGCTGGATGTTCTTCAGAGCCGATCACAAATGTTACTTAGTTTGGTCACCATTTCGCTGACCATAACTGGTTTTTCTGGCCCGCAAATTGCACGCTCAAGTGGGTTGGCGCGAGACGCCATCATAGTTGGCTTGATCTTTGTATTGATGTCAGCGTTTATTTTACTTTTTGGGCCATTACGATTATCGTGGGTGACACGGATCAACTATGAAGACTCCGATCAGGTGTTGCTAAGATTGATCAGAGCGCGAAACAAGCGCACGGCGCGTTTTCATGCCGCGGGGATCGTTTTGGTCATCGGGTTGATCAGCTATACAACTAGCGTGATAGCCTTTTTGATGACCGGATTGGCGACGAAATAAATCAAATTCAGTGATTTTGCAAAATTACAGGTAACAAAAGAGGTGGATTAAACAGCACTATTGGGCATCGAATCGTATTCGTTCAGAACTACCCGATTTCGTCCACTTGTCTTCGCTAAATAAAGCGCGACATCCGCGCGACGCAAGATACCCTCGATATCGTTATCATTGGGGTGCACTTCTGTAACACCGACGCTTACCGAAACGGAGATCGTGTTCGTATCGATCAATACCACCATCTCCTCGCAAACCTTTCGCATTCTTTCGCCGATCGAGAAACCCGAATCGAGTTTAAGCCCCGGACATAAGACGGCAAATTCCTCTCCACCCACTCTTCCTACAACATCCATAGACCGGGCATTATCGTGCAATACTTTTGATAATTTGCGTAATACCTCATCCCCGGCAGCATGTCCATACTGATCATTTATTGTCTTAAAATGATCGATATCCAAGGATAAAATGCAAAATGGCTCTCGCAGCCGAATAAACCTTTGGTATTCCTTATCGATGACTTCATCAAATTGGCGGCGATTGATCAAGCCTGTGAGCCCATCATGCTTCGCAAGTTGGTCCATTTCTTTCAGGGCGGTCTCTTTTTGTTGGAAAAGAGAATAATGGGCGATGCGGTTAACAAGGGTCTGTTTGGCGATCTGGAACCCTAGTACATGGGTGAGCAATTGCAGTGTTACGATCATGTTGATTGATTGGATGGGCATGGGATCTTTGATAAAGAATAGGATGACCAAGCCACTAATCGTTAAAAATACGGCTGGAAGGATACGGCTTCGAAGTGGGATTTGAATGACCGTATAGTAGCAGAAGATCACTAAAATATAGAGGGATTGGTTTTGTATATAGGAAGGTGGCCTACCAAAGTCCACTGATAGTAATAGGGTTGCCAAAGCGAAATACCACAGCATTATTTTTATTTCAAGTTGTTTTGGCTGGATCTCTTTGCGAGTGATTTGAATGAAGCGTATTAGGAAGATCGAAAAAACCAAGAACAATACTCTGGCTCCCAGCAGAATAAAAAAATATTGCGTTATTCCATAGAATAAAAAATCAATGTAGCCTAAGAGGATCGTAAAGATGGCACCAAGCCCAATTGAATTAATCGAAGTTGAGATATCACTTTGAAAAAACAAATCACCAATCTCATTATTTGGTTTTTTTGTTGTTTTTAAGAATGGAAAATACCTTGATACAAAATCCATTTATCCTCCTTGTTCATAACTCCCTTGGTCACCCGACCAAGGCCTCATATTTTTGCTATTATATAGTTAATTAACATTAAAAGCAATGTAAATATAGGGGAAATAATTCAAATAATATATATAAGAATGCAACAGTATTAATTAACTTGATTTTTTAAAAATGGAATTATTGTACGAAATTTCGGACGAAAAGAACCTATCCATCGAAGTGTGTTTATTGAATTCTTAAAGTAATCGCAGAAATTGATTTCTCAGGCGCAGGTAAAACCGGGGGGCGATGGTGGATCCACTCCAAATTTTAGAAGTGGATCCATCCCATCAAATGTTAGGGGAAGAAAAGTGGAAATGTGAAAGCGACAAAGGCAGCCCAAATGCCATAAACCGGAAGGTAGGAGGTAATACAATTTTGAATCAAATCGAGGTTGGCTTTTCCTCGTAAAAATCGAATGTATGTTGAGATAACCCAAAGTAGATGCACCCAAACCACAATATTCACACCTAAAACAGCAAGGCGATTGGGTGTTAAGCCATAAGCAGAGAGCCTAAATAAAATCGCGGATAATGCCACGGTATCGATGACGAACGCAAGGACAAGCAGGGCAAAATTTATGCTATCTGATATCGATCTTCCTTGGGGCTTTTCTCTTTCAGTTATGGAGAAAATGGTCACGGCAAGGACAACGAGCAGCACTCCATTGAAAATCAGCAAAAAATCCCTGTCGCTGAAAGGATTTTTTCCGACCAATACAATTGTGATCAGGTACACCATTAGGGTAATGAGGATCAACGGGCTGAAAATGGCGGCAATGATCGGAACGATGTTTTTTGGCAAGGCCAGGTTGTTGACCACCAAATAGGCGGCAACTACAGCCAGAGCCGCGGCGCCAAATACGACCACATTTTCCATGTAGATGTCTACAATTGTCAGGTCAACCATTGTAAAAAGAGATATGGTCAAACCGGTGAGGACGATGCCGCCGGCAGCCATTACACCATAAATCACAACGAAATCCCCAGTAAAACGAAGAAAAGATAGGCGGGTGGCGTTTTTAGGATACTCGTTGCCGGTGAAGGCCAAACCGAGAAGCAGCCATAAAAAAATGGGAAAATGTAATTGGGAGAGGATGATGCTGTCTGATCCTGAACGTGAAAGGGTATTTACAAACACGAGAGCCGTGATGATACAGGCAAAAACTATCAGGATTATGGTTCTTTTGGGGGGATTCTGTAACAAGAAAAGGATAGCGAGAAAAGGAACCAACCCAAAAATAATATTGATGGGGAGAATGCTTTGGTTATTTAGGAAATAAAATGCCAATCGAGTGCAGACACCCGCTAATATTGACAGCAAGCCCATGAGGGCAAAATTTTTGTTTAGTAGAGTTGCCTTTGGGGATGCGTCGGGCGCTAAATAATTAAGGCGTTCGTTCCAAACAACCAAGACCTGGGAATCGGGGTTCTCCTTCAACGCCTCCGATAATGATCGGGTGAAATCTTCTGGATCATCGCGGTATAGGAGTTCCAACTGGTGGGGGTTGGATACGTGCTCATGAATTTTTTGAACCAATGTCATTCTTATTTCCCGTTCTATCGATAAACTTCTAATAAAGTATACTCCTTTGAACCTTTCGCAGAAAAAGATGTGCAGATGCTGGTATGGAGTTATTGGGAGAAATAGCTCCCCTTTTTTATTTGACGGTTTTGGTATGCCTGTGTATAATTGCTTTTCGCCAGCCAACAGCTTGTTAGGTTGGCTTATTCCCGGCTTACCCTTAGCATGGCAATGATGCGGTGTTCTATGGAGAAGCTAAGACCAGGAGAAAGGATCTATGAAATACGTTATTTTAGAAAGCGGCGGCAAACAATATAAAGCTGTCGAAGGCGGAACGATCGAAGTTGATTTGATTCACGCCCTTCCCGGAACAGCCATTGAGATCAATGATGTTCTTTTGTCAGTGGATGGGGACAATGTCTCCGTCGGTGCACCTGTAATAGAGGGTGCTACGGTCAAAGCAACGATCTTAGCTCACTTTAAAGGTGAAAAAACTTACAATTTTCACTACAAGCCGAAGAAGAAGATCCGCCAGAAGACCGGCCATCGTCAACAATACACTCGCCTTGCAGTCGAGAAAATTGAAGTGAAGTAAGAGAGGTAAGCTATGGCACATAAAAAAGGTGGCGGTTCCAGCCGCAACGGTCGTGATAGTAACGCACAACGCCTTGGCGTAAAAAAATATGCCGGAGAAGTTGTTCTTTCAGGAAA
>CAZSLN010000071.1:5113-12742 GCA_964607645.1 uncultured Anaerolinea sp. | reverse complement strand
ATTGCCGCTCAACAAATTGGCCCCATCGTCTAGTGGTTAGGACGCGACCCTTTCAAGGTCACGACCAGGATTCGAATTCCTGTGGGGTCACCAACAAAAAAGAGACCGCCTATAAGGCGGTCTCTTTTTTTTGAGTCTTCGATAAATACTTATACGGAATCATCATTAGCAAGCCAACAATGATAATCGCTAGTCCAATTTCGAGGCCAATTTCTTCGTATGGCCCAAATTGAGGTGATTTAGCGCTATTTCCTGCCATATTCCCACCAAAAATATCAAACAAACCAGCAAACAAAGCGATGACATATCCTGTGCTGATAAAGCGAATCCCAAAATCCGCGACGATCGACTTTTCCCGATTTCCCCATAACGAATTGATACTAATAAACCCACCCCCAGAGAGCAGGGCGAGCCCAGCAAGCATAATTACTAGCTGAATGAATCCGATCACTGGGCTCCGATTTTGGCCTACCCATTCAGGTTTTGCGCTAATAATTGTGGCTGCCAAACCAATGGTTGAGACGATAAGCCCAAAGATGGACCGGGTGTCCATAGATTTTGTTGAGTAATACTCTTGTTCAGCGGAGTTTTCTTCCATAGTTACATTAAACTCCGTTTGAGGATAGAAATCCAGTTACCGCCAAAAATATTCTCGATATCCGTTTCCGAATACCCGCGAGACGCTAATTTGGAAGTAAAGATATGAAGGTCGGAGATTGAATCAATTTCATCGGGAGTATTCTCTACGCCAAAACCACCGTCAAAATCAGTGCCGAATCCTACGTGGTTGGCATTTCCAGCCATTTGGCATATAGCATCAATATGGTCGACCACAAGGTCTACCGATATGTTAGGCTTTGGATCCATTCCTTCCCACCCTTGCATTAGAAAATTATTGTAAGGAATGACGCCAATTACACCATTCCGTTCGATCAATTTTTTGATAATCTCATCCGTGAGGAATCGATTACGGGTACCGCCGATCACTTTGCTTAGGGCATTTGCGTGGCTGGCGATAATCGTACCTGAATATTCATCCAATGATTGTTCCGCAGCCAACCAGTCCATATGGCTGATGTCCAAAATATACCCATATTTTGCCATTTCCCAAAGAAGTTCGTGTCCTTGGTCGGTTAATGGGCCAGGCTGGCCAGTACCACCACAAAATTTTGTCGCCTTCCAAGCTGGTCCGATGATTCGAACACCTTTTTCCCACCAGAAGGATAGCTCCTCCATATTTCGAATCCCATCTCCACCCTCCATAAGGATCATTATTGATGTTGGGATTTCCGAAATACCGGCCTCCTTGGAGGCAAGTACTTTTTCCAGATCGGTTTTACTCCGAAGGCGCGAAAATTGATCGGGATGATCTTCAAAAAGCTGTTCGTATCGATTGATTTGGTTCAGGTAGAGCGTATGCGCTTCTTCGGAATTTTGATAGTGGAATCCATCAACACTGGTGAGTGGGTTTGAGGCGGGAGCGGCAAATAAGGTGCCAAAGATGATGGCGACATTTGCCTTTTGGTATTCGTACCAACTGAGCAAGGTTGTGCCATTTTCAGCGACGGTATTGCTTTCACGATCCTTCGCCCGAATAGCGTCCAAAGGAAGTGAATAATCCCTAGAATATGCGAGCATATTGTATGCTAGGTCTTGATGCGCATCGACAATTAGCGGTTTCATGACGACTCCAAAATATTGATTAATAATAAAAGAGCGCTCTTTTTGGGAGCGCCCTTTCTGTTTTTAGATTGTTTCTATTCTGAATCTGGGTTCATTTCGGCAGCAAGGGCTTTCATATCCAGGTCTGCGAATGCACCAGAGTCAACTTTGCGGAGGCTCAAACCAATTCTCTTCTGCTCTTCGTCAATTTTGATGACTCGGAGAGTGAGGGTATCGCCTTCTTTGACAACTTCTTTGGGGTGATTAATTCTATTTTCAGATAATTCTGAAATATAGATTAAGCCTTCAATATCGCCATCCAATTTAGCAAAGGCACCAAACTTGGTAAGACGGGTGATCTTGCCTTCAACCAATTGGCCAACTTTGAATGTAGAAGCTTTATCTGCCCAAGGATCGCCTAACAAAGCACGAATCGACAAACCGATTCTCTTCTTCTCTTTATCAATGTTGATAACTTTGACTTTGACTTCCTGGCCAACTTCGAGAATTTCGCTGGGGTTGGAAATGCGATCCCAAGTGATTTCGGAGAGATGAACCAAGCCATCAGCACCATTGATATTTACGAATGCGCCAAAATCGGCAATGGAAGTTACTCGGCCAGTGTAAATCTGGCCTTCCTTGATATCTTCCAAAAGTCGTTCTTTCACAGATTGCTTGGATTCGGGATTTGCGGCTTTTTCTGAAAGAATAAGTCGTCGTCGAGCCCGATCAATCTCTATGATCTTGACGGAAATTGTTTCTCCAATCATCTTACCCCATTTATCTGGGGATTCACTCTGCATCACCGAACGGCGTGACGCGCTGAGTTGAGACGAAGGAACAAAACCACGAAGACCGTTTACCAAAACGATGAGACCACCCTTGTTGTAACCTTCTACAAGGCCGTCAAGAGGTTCGTTGGTTGCTTGAATTTTCTCAACAATCTCCCAACCAAGTGATTCCCTAGCTCGAGAGTAGGAAAGGACTACGTTACCGTATTGGTCCTCTGGATCCTTGACGTAAACAGGAATCGTTTGTCCAACTACGAAAGCGTCACGTTCTGATTGGGGAATCGATTCGATCTCCTTACCAGTAATAACACCTTCAGATTTTGAGCCGATGCTGACCAAAATCTGCGATGGGGAAATACTTGCTATGACCCCTTCGCGAATTTCCCCTTGGTTTGGAAATTCCAAACCAGCGGTTTCGGATTGCATCAAGCTCTCCATCGTTTCTTGGATCTCGTTTTGAAAATCCTCTTCGAGACCCCCTGGCCCCTTAGGGCTAAAATTTTGATCAACCATAAATTAATTGCTCCAATAAAAAGAGATTAGGTTACATTATACAAGTTATTTACTACATTGACAATACTATTTTATACCGATAAATCCATCTGTATAGACTTTTCCTGCCATGAATACCCAATACCTGTCATGAGGTATACAGGGGAAGTCATGATAAGAGCATTTATTGTAACTTTTTGCGCAAAAAAGGCTCGCGTTTCCGATCTCGCACGGAATTGTTTTTACCCGGTCGTAGTCACTCGGTTGGAGGATTCTTGCCCTAAAAGTGGCATTGTCAAATGATAACCACAATGTACTCATCAGTAATAACACTAGTAAGACGAAAAATGTTCGATTTATTTGGGTCGGATTGAATAATTTATTTAGTAAGGTAATCAGAAGTGGAGCGATGGTAAGAACGATCGTCGGGATTAAAAAGCTGTATCCAAATCGGAAGTCTGGGCTGGCGAAAAGCCAAAAGAAAAACCCAAAATAGGTTAAAAAATAGATCGCGAAATAAAGTCGACCTAACAGTCTTATTTTCCATTGGATCAATATCGGTATAAGGGAAACGCTGGCAAAAAGAACCAAGGCGCGCCGAATAAGGGTTTGCCCGGCAAACCAATCTGTAAACCATTCGGTGAAGCCAAGTTTCATCGCGACGGATATTTGCTCGCCTGGTAACCGACCCCAAACCAAGATAGCGTTTCTTTCTTCGATCACTCGGTCTAAGGCAACCTTCCAGGGCACATTAAAGAAGTCAATAGACGGGAATGGGTAAAGCAAGTAACCAGATAAAACAAAATTTCGGGTTAGAAAAGGAATAAAAACAATCCCTGATGTTAGAAATAGCGCCGCGACTTTTTTATAGTCTTTTTGGGCAAATAGGAAAGCAATAATAACAAGTATGAGTACACCTACACTCACAGCCGATAATTTAATTGTGATCGCAAAGGAAGATAGGATCGTGATAATTAGTAGGTTATTTTTGTCGTGGTCTTCAAGAAACTCGACCAGATATAAAACAAGTATCCATAGGATCAAAGTAGTTGGGGTATCGGTCCCTGGCGAGGATATATCTGAAGCGAGGTAAAGAAACGCAAACAACAAAAAGAACATACGAACAATATCGCTGAGAAGGATCGTTTTCCGGATCGGCGATATATTTGAGATCAATGAGATGACGACTACTAGAAACAGAAAACTCGAAACAACATGGTAGGATTGGCCTCCAAGGAAAGAAAAGCTATAGACAGCGTTGATAAGAAACCAGGCTGAGTTGAAGGCAAACCTTCCGTGCAAGTTGCCTAACCCCGGAATAGCTGGAAAATTTTCGATCCAACGGATAGCTTGGGCGTGGTAAATGTTCGTATCGGGGTTTAGAACCGCGTGGGTGGATAACTCAAGTACTAAAACAAAGGAAATTGATATTGCCACTTTTTGAAAAATCGAGAGTTTTTTTAAATATCCTAGGTTTATTAGATTTGGTCGATAAATTATAAATAAACTTACCGATAGTACGAAAAGTAGGATTGTGAAAATCGCGCCAATTTTCGAGAAGAGCGAAAAAAATGAGCTTGCGGTTGTGATAGCTACTAAACCGAGAAGTATTTGCCGTAGGTCGATATCCTTATTTGACTGTTCCCCGAAGACCAAACCATATAGGGTGTTTCCGATGATCGAAGATTCTACAAAAAGTAGAAGCCAAATTAAGAGAGTTATTATCATAATTGTTAGTGTTTTATAAAAATCTTTCTCGTGTCGATGTTTCAAGTATAATTCAGACTCGAGGAAGAACTATGCATACAATTTATCCATTTACAGCCATTGTTGGCCAGGAAAGAATGAAGCGAGCATTGATCTTGAATGCCGTTGATACCCGCGTTGGCGGTGTTTTGATCCGTGGTGAACGTGGTACAGCAAAATCTACCGCCGCCCGCGCCTTAGCCGCCCTATTACCCTTAGTGAAAATAGTAAAGGATTGCCGTTTTGGCTGTGATCCTGAAAATTTGAATACTTGGTGTACAGAATGTAAAGAGAGATCCCTCCGTGTAAACGAGCTCCCTTTCATCATTAAACCAACCCCATTCGTCAACTTACCTGTCTCCGCAACCGAAGACAGAGTAGTAGGTACATTAGATATCGAACAGGCAATTCAAAAAGGCGAACGCCATTTTGAACCTGGCGTTCTCGCTCACGCAAATCGCGGTTTACTCTATATTGATGAAGTAAACCTGTTAGATGATCACGTAGTTGACCTTTTGTTAGATTCCGCTTCCTCAGGCACCAATATTGTTGAACGCGAAGGGATCTCGTTCTCTCACCCAGCTAGGTTTATTTTAGTTGGAACAATGAACCCGGAAGAGGGCGATTTACGTCCGCAATTGTTGGATCGTTTTGCCTTCGCGGTCGATATTACCGGCATCCGTGACGCCCGTGATCGTGTTTTGATCATGGAGCGAAATTTGGCCTTCGATACGGATCCGGAAGCTTTCCGAAATGAATTCCTCAACAGCGAAAAAGAGTTATCCGAAAAAATTGAGAAGGCTCGCCAGATTGTTGGTAGCGTTAAGCACACTAAGCGTGATCTTTTATCGATTGCAGCTCTCACATCTTCACTAAACGTAGATGGCCACCGTGCCGACTTGGTAATTCTTCGTGCCGCTCGCGCTCAGGCTGCTTATGATGGTAGAACCAACATCACCGACCACGACATCGCTCTTGCGGCGGAATTAGCATTGCCCCACCGAATCAAGCGAGGGCCCTTCTATCAGGCTGAAGTTACCGCTGAACAATTGCAAGAACGAATTGAAAACCTTGTAGGCCAAAGTGTAGAAGATGATGCTGCCGACGGTGAAAAAACCGATGATCAGGGCGGCGGCGATACTCAGGAAAAAAAAAGTCACTTTTAGAAGATAGCCCCGATGATTCCACCGCTCCTCCATTAACGCAGCCTTCTGGGCAAGAAGTTTTTGCCTCAACAGCTAATTGGTGGGACGGTGGAAAAAAGATCAACCCCGGGGAGACCTTTGCTACCCGGAAATTAGATACCCCACTCGATAAATTAAGTAGGAAAAACGCCGGACGTAGATCCGAAACCAAAACGGATAAAAAACGTGGACGTTACATCATGGCTAGGCCGGCACATGGGAGCACGGATATTGCCTTTGACGCCACCATACGAGCTGCAGCGCCATTCCAAAAGTACCGAAGCGAACACCTGAAGCTTGTTGCCTTTTCAATTCAAAAAGCCGACCTTCAAAAGAAAGTACGCGTAAAACGGACCGCTAATTTAGTGCTATTTTTGGTGGATGCGTCTTGGTCTATGGCTGTTGCCGAACGAATGAATGCCACCAAAGGCGCGATCTTATCTTTGCTAACAGACGCCTATCAACGTCGCGATCGCGTAGGTCTCATCGTTTTTCAAAAAGATCGAGCCACCCTTATCCTTTCCCCAACCAATAGTGTTCAGTTAGCTCAAAGAGCCTTGGTCGATATCCCTGTTGGCGGTAAAACCCCTTTGTCCGCTGGATTGTTGATGTCGATCGATGTTTTATTGCGAGAAAAATATACTCATCCAGATATCGAGCCGTTGTTGATCGTGCTTACAGATGGCGCGGGAAATGTTTCCATTGGTCCAATGGCTCCTCAAGAAGAAGCCTACCATTTCGCGGAACTACTTACCAACGAAAAAATCAAAAGCATCGTCATCAATATGGAACATGCTGCTTTTGATCAAGGGCTTGCCCAAGATCTGGCAGACCATCTAGAAGCACCATGTTATTCACTGAGTGAAATAAAAGCTGAAAATTTATATAATACTGTAAAACGAGAAATCGGAAGATAAAAAAAAGGACGTGTTCAAACTCTTGAACGCGTCCTCTTTAAATATTTCTGAAGAAATTACATGGTTTTGATCAAGGCTTGGCGGCTATTGCGCAAGCGATCCGATACTAGATTCGCGACTCTGTGCATAACTAAAAAGCCATCTTGTGGTGATTCTTGAAATACTTTTAACAATTCATCACCGCTGACAGTAAGAACAACACTATCTTCCTCGCAAGTAGCGGATGCGGTGTAATAATGCGGAGATACCAAACCAGACCACCCAAAGCAGTCATAAGGCTTGCCTATATACGAAACCGTAACACTGTCAGGTTTGGTCATGATCTTAACTTTGAGAACAACCCCACCACTGATCAAAAAATGAAGTTGGTCAGCCCTGCCACCTTCTTTAAAAATCAATTCTTCATTCTTAAAATTATGTAACTGGCTTAAGGAGCTGATCTTTTCAATCACCTCGGCAGATAGGTCCTTGAACAATGGCATTGAGGAAATTAATTGCGTGTTTGACATACTCAGCTCCGTTTTGTAGGTTAGATTTAGGAATAATTATATACTTATAAACAAATATTATGGAATTAAATTTTAAACCTCGCAAATCGCAACAACAGGTTCTCGAATACCAAAGCGGGACACTTGGGGTTTCAGCTGTACCTGGTAGTGGGAAAACACATATTCTTAGTGCGCTGGCGGCACAGATCATTACTTCCGGAAAATTGGAATATGATCAGGAAGTTTTAGTAGTCACGTTAGTAAACTCAGCGGTGGACAATTTTTCAAGCAGGATCAGCAAATTCATCAAGATCTTCAAGTCCATAAGAACTGGCTCGGACACCTGTTC
>CAZSLN010000071.1:0-5103 GCA_964607645.1 uncultured Anaerolinea sp. | reverse complement strand
ACCCAATATCGGTTATCGGGTGCGCACCTTGCATGCATTAGCTTATGACATAGTCAAAGAAAACCCTTCGCTTGTTGGATTAGAGAATGGATTTATCATCATTGATGAAAAAGACGCTGAGCAGATAAGAAGTGAGATCATAAGGAAGTGGATCCAAGACCATCCGTATGAGATCGATGAACTTCTTGTTGATGGGTTAGATGCATCCAAAAAACGCGATGTTTTGGAGAGGCAACTCCCAATTCTCATCGATAAATTTTGCATCGCCTTTACCCGAACGGCAAAAGACCTTCGAAAACCCCCGGAAGAAATTAGAAAACTATTTGAGCCAGAAATTTCGACCGTGCTGCAAATGGGCTACGATATCTTCTTGGGGTATCAACGAGCGTTATCTGTTCGCGGTGCTTTGGATTTTGATGATTTGATCGCTTTGGGGCTAACAGCTATCGAAAATTCTCCAGAACTGCTCGCCCGTTTGCGTCACAAATATCCGTATATTTTGGAAGATGAAGCCCAAGATTCAAGTTTCCTGCAGGAACGCATTTTGGGGCTGTTATCCTCGGGAAATTGGGTACGGGTTGGCGATCCGAATCAGGCAATATTCGAAACTTTTACAACCGCAAAGCCAGAATACCTGCTAAACTTTATAAAAAATGCCGATAGTAGTGTTGACCTCCCTGAGTCCGGGCGGTGCCAACCTTCCATTATATTTATGGCAAACGCGTTAACCCAGTGGGCTAACAACGCTCACCCCGATTTTTTCTGTAGAGATGCGCTCACCAAACCTTATATCTTGCCAACCCAACCAGATGATCCGCAAAAGAATCCCGATGATAATCCCCACGGTGTTTTTTTGGTTGATAAACCCTTTCGCTCTGAGGATGAGTTGGAGGCGATCGCCAAATCCATTGAAAAATGGATCGAGCTGAACAAAGATTCAACCGTCGCGGTTTTATCAACAACCAATAAACGAGGAATCGATCTGATCAATATTCTTAAAGAGCGAAAAATTGAGTATGTTGAATACCTTACTAGCTCAACAGAAACTAGAATTAGCGCTAACAAAATGGCTTCCATTTTGGAATATTTGGAAGATCCTACCAACAAAAACCGTTTAAACTCGGTCTTTTCTATGTTTTGCACCGTTTTTTTTCCGAACTTAACAGTTCAGAACCTAAATGAAATTAAAAATGCATTAAAGTCGGTCGATCATCCTGAAAATTTATTCGAGCAATATTTTCCCGATATCGCGAAGAATAATGAGGAACAACGAGAAATATTTTCCGCCTTCCAACTTTACCTAACTCGCTGGACTAGCGCGATTATTCTACCTGTCGACCAGCTGGTCATCACGATTGGACAGGATCTAACCCGCGACCCTATCGAATTGGCTTTGTTTCATAAGATCGCGAAATACCTTCGGCAAGGAAGGTTGGTCGACTCAAAGTGGGGATTGAAAGAATCTATTGTTGAATTGGCAAAAATTTCTAAAAATGAGAGAAAGTTTTTGGGAATGGGAAGGGATGATGTTAATTTTGATCCAGCAAATTACCCTGGCAAGGTGGTAGTAACCACAATGCACAAGGCTAAGGGGCTAGAGTGGGATAAGGTCTATCTTATGTCCCTCAATAATTATGATTTTCCGTCTCTGCAAGAGGGCGACAGTTATTATTCAGAAAAATTCTTCATCAAGGGCAGTATCAATTTAGAGGCGGAAGGTGTTTACCAATTAAAGAGATTGATTAACAAAGGTGATAACTCCAATTCGCCCGGGGCAACATTACAGGCGAGACGGGATGTTGTTAGAGAAAGATTGCGATTGCTTTACGTAGCTATAACGAGAGCCAAAAGAGAATTGGTGATGACCTGGAATACCGGCAAAGGGCACCAAACAATTTCGGTTCCATTTGCTGAACTAAAGAAAATTTGGATTGATAAGGCATCGTAACTTTTGCAAGAGAAAACTCATCGTTTCTGGGCACCAAATTATTAGAACTGGACTGTTATCGGACTTAAAAAAAATATAGCCTTGAATTGAAAAATTCAAGGCTATTTTCTTTAAAGAGATAAGTTATGTGCTATTCTTCCGCGGTTTTCTTTTTGGCGGTTTTTACCTTCTTTTTTGGCGCATCTACCTTTTCGGTAGATGCATTGGACGCACCGGTGGCGAATTCTTTGAGACGTTCCAATGTCATTCGGGTTAGAAGCCTATTGGCAGAATCCATCGTAACGGCGTTGATCAAATCTTGGGTTGGCTTGGTACCGTTCTTGGTTCGTTTGGCGAACTCAGGATCGGACATTACAAGGGAAGCCCAATTGTTGCGGAATTCAGTTTCGAGAGAATCATTATCTAATTTGATCTCTTCAACTTTGGCGATCTCATCCATAACTAAACCGCGTTCAAGTCTTTTAATGGAGGTAGGCTTAGCCTGATCTTCAATAAATTGCTCGGGCGTGGTCTTTAGCAATTTGTAATATGCTTCAAGATTTTCGATACCTTGGCCTTGAAGCCGTCGCTCAACATCCTCAAGTACATGTTCAATTTCGTGTTCGATGACTTGGGGAGGATATTTGATGGTAGAAATGGATTTAATTTCATCCAACAAACCTTCAAAATAATCGTCATCGTACTTGGCTTTTTCTTCAGATTCAATGGTTTCGCGTAGTCTTTGGTTGAATTCCTCGACATTGGAGCCCAAACCGGTCATCATGGCAAACTGGTCGTCGATCTCAGGCATAATAACCGCGCGAACTGTTTTGATCAAGGCTTCCAAATTTACCTTTTTACCGGCTAATTTTTCGTCCGAAAAATCCTTAGCGTATTTATTCACTAGTGATACGGTATCTCCAGGCTTTGTGCCGAGTAATCCGTTAGAAAAACCCTGGTAGGGGAATTCTGTTTCAGGACCTTCCTTGCGAATCACCAAAGCGTAACCCTTGCGGTCAATAACGGCTTCAGCTTTTTCTTTGTCCTTAGCGTCGTAACCGATCACATCCAGTAATACGTAATCGCCATCTTCGATGGCGCGTTCAACTGTTTCTGTCTTGGCGTACATTCTGCGAATATTCGCGAGCTCATCTTGGAATTTGGTGTCGTCTGGGGCAATAAAGGAATAATCCTTTTTGATAGATTTGTAATCGCCTAACTCAACCAATGCTTTTAGCGGAACAACAAATTTAAAAGTAGGTGGATCAATACTTTCGATGTTCAAAAGTTGACCAGGGGCGCCAGGCTCAAGATTGGCTTCTTTTACGGCTTCAGGATAAATTTCCTCTACCAAAATTTCGATAGCCTCTTCCGTGATCGCGCCATCGCCGTACATGTTTTTAACAACTTGGTAAGGTGCCTTTCCAGGACGAAAACCAGGTATCTTAACTTTCTGAGAAATTTTTTGCGCAGCCTTGCGTTTGGCTGATTCAAATTTGGTTTTATCGATCTCTACGACCATCTCAACTTGGTGGTCTTCCATTGGTTTTGTAACGATGTTCAATTTGTTTTTCCTTCCGAATTATGAAATGCTTTGTAGTGGGGACAGAGGGACTTGAACCCTCACGCCTTTCGACACATGATCCTAAGTCATGCCTGTCTGCCAATTCCAGCATGTCCCCATGCTGTTTTTAAGCCTACAAATTATATTACAAGATTTGATAAAATAACACCATTGAACAGCCCAATTTGAAGGCGAATTCAAAAACTGGTTAAGTTATAATGGCTAAATGACATACATAAATAAAGATACAGCCAGCAAAGAACGAAATATCCGCATTAAACATGTCCTTTTAGCGATCAGAGAATTGAATCAAATGGGGGAGATCAATGACAAAACCCGTGATCTAGTCGCTTTTATCGCAATAAATTTATCTGAGATCCATAATGGCATCGATGCTTCGGTAGTCGCATGGGAGAAGCGGGGTTATTGGGTAAAAGCTGATAAATACCGCATGGATTGGATGTGGACGAAGAATATATCTGATAAATTAACAAAAGCCTTATCAAACGATAATTTTGCCGATGTGATCGCCTCATTGCCCGTGATCTTTAGCAAATTAGAAACAACCACTTTAGCAAAATCCGCCAAATTGCCGGATGAATATGTTGGAGCGTATGTACTTTTGAAAAAAGCAGGTCAAGGTTGAGCGAAGAGAATGATTTCACCCACTTGGCATGGAATTTAAACGCTGAACTATGGGATGAAAAAATGGGGACGGAAGGAAATGATTTTTTTAGGGTGCTACAACTTCCCTATATTCTCGAGTATCTAAAATCCTACCCGGTGAACGTTGATGCCCCGATTCAAATTCTTGATATCGCCTGCGGAAATGGTTTACTTTCGCGAAAACTCGCCGAACTCGGATACAAGGTCACAGCCATCGATTTTTCGGAAAACTTGATCGAGCGAGCAAAGGTTTATCCAAATCCAAGCAATTTGATCCAATACCAAGTGATAGACGTATCGGATCCTAGCTCGCTTCAACTATTGGATGAAGCAGTCTACGACCATGCCATTTGCAACATGGCCCTGTTTGATATCGCATCGATCGAACCTTTATTTGAATTTCTACGCAAAAAAATAAAACCCGCTGGAACATTCATTTTTAGCTTGCTACATCCTGTGTTTAACAATTCATCGACCATAAAGTCTGTTGAAGAGATCTACGAGAATGAGGGGTTAAAAGAGGTATTCTCGGTAAAAATTTCAAAATACCTATCTATTTACGCTGCCAAAGGGATCGCCTTATCGGGTCAAAAGCATCCACAGTATTACTTCAATCGTCCTATTGAATATTATTTAAACCTTGGGTTCCAAAATGGGTTTGTGGTCGACCGTTTCAACGAAACTTCCTTCAAGGATGAAGAAACTAAAAATACACTATCATGGGGAAGCAACTTCCATGAGATACCGCCGGTTCTTTTGGTTCGAATGAAAAAAATGGAAAGGTAATGGGCCTCATTTCCGCTGGTCCGTTGTCCCTTTATATTCACATCCCCTTTTGTAAAAAAAGATGCGCGTATTGTGATTTTAATACCTATGCTGGTGCTGAACACCTGATTGATGACTTTACGACAGCTCTTGTGAAGGAAATCAATTTTGTTGGCAAGAC
>CAZSLN010000070.1:0-12835 GCA_964607645.1 uncultured Anaerolinea sp. | reverse complement strand
ATAATCGAACTCGTAACCTCACGCTTACAAGGCGTGTGCTCTGCCGATTGAGCTACGTCGGCGGGAAGATTGCTCCCGCTTTAAGCGGTAAGATTATATCATCGGGTCTTCAGGTTATCAAGGTTTTTCACAAACCAAATTGTTTTACCCTTTTTCCCTTAAGGTTACCGCGAAGATGAAGTTTATCAGAAAGCCCCCTAAGCGTCAAGAAAACTAGCCCCAAAATTCCAAAAGGCGCCCTCCTGTTCCCTTTCTCACCACGGGTTACTCCCGCCACGGTTATTGGCATCCCCATTTGCCCTGGCAATCTATCTTTCCGTCGTTCCCATCTCAAAAGTTCCCGCCGATTAACCTCCACGCGGAAACTTCATTGCTTGATGAAGTTTCCGCGATCTCTGTTTTCTATGGTAGTCTAGCCCGCCTATCACCACGCCAGTTTGGCTTAGATCTGATCGTAGGCGTCGCTGATCGCTCGAATTTCCTTCGGCAGGCTGCCTAAATAGGTCATCAACAATTTTTGGCGGGCGCGGGTCATGGCCATATAAACCAGTTTTTTTTCTTCCGCGATGCTGTTTTCATCCGAGGCATCTTTAAAGGTTTCTTCCATTCCACATAAAAAGACAACTTCACACTCCATCCCTTTGTAGGCATGGAAGGTGCTGACGGTGATATTCACATCCTTTAGGTGTCCCTTCAACCGTTCCTGTTTTCGCTTGCTTCGTGTGAGAACAACAAACTGCTTAGCACTGAGTCCCAGTTTTGCCTTCATATCATTGATCGAGCGTTTGATAAAATCTGCCTCTTCAATGATGTTATTCGCCTTCATCATCAGCGGTCGCTCGCCTTGCCGCATGGAATCCGCTGGCAGCTCCATATTTAGGTCAATGTCTTCCTCGCGCAGTTTCTGTTTCAACACTTCGTCATCTTTCACCAGATCATTCGCCAATTTAAAGATTTGGAAGGTATTACGATAGGGAATCCCCAAACGAACCGTCCTGCCCACCACCGGGATGCCCTTCTCTTTCCAACTATACTGTTTGTAAATGGATTGGGTTGGGTCATCCGCCAAAAAGATCACGCCTTCTTTAGGGTTCAATACTTTGGTGATCACTTTGATCCAAGAGGGGGCAAAATCCTGCGCTTCGTCCAACAGAATCACATCGTACAACGATGGCTGGATGCTGCCGTTTTCAATATTATCCAATACCATGTTCGGTATGTCCGCAAAATCAACCACATTTCGGCCGGGCAGGCTATGGTTGTAATCTTCTAACAGCTTGTAGATCGCTTTTCGGCCATCCTGCGTCAGTCTCTTCTCTTTGCCCCTGCCTTTGCGTTCCACGCGCAAATAGTGTTCCAGCGATCCCACGCCGGTGTCCTTGATCCAGGTGATCTCGTCCTTCAAAAAATCGACGCTGAGATCCACGAGTTCGGCATAATCTCCGTGATGAAGTTCGACCCAGCCCTCCGAGTCCTCCGGGCTGATCCATTTTGGCCCTAACAGATCTTTACACAAGCTATGAAAATGGGTGGACCGAATATTGTCAGCATAATCCGCGAAATTACCCTTCAGGTGGCTGGCAAGAGTTTTGTTATAACTCAATACCAATATCTTTTTCTCAGGGTGCCGGTCCGCCAAAAATTTCGCGCGCTGAATAAGCACCAAAGTTTTACCCGAACCAGCCAACCCTCTCACCAACCGTACCGAGGTTTTTTCAAACAGATCCGCCACTTGATCCGGCGTTAACTGCGCGGCAGGGATGGGTTTTGTAGGTTCCGCTGGGAACATTTCCACAGTTTGATCTTTTTTGACGACGATGACCTTTGCGGGTTCGGGGGGCGGCTGCACCACGAGTTTGGTTTGGGTTTCATCCAAGATGACTGGCTTGCGGTTGGGTGTTTGCACCAACGCGCTGGGGCAGATCACCGACCGAGCATAATCCATCTCTTCTTTTGTAAGCGGATGGATGTGATCAGTGCTGATGGTCTCACGTAGTTTTTTAGTAAGTTGGTTGGAGGTTTGCAGGTCTCCCCAGCCAATCACGAACTCCTCGCCCCAAGGTCTTCGCACCTGGGTCAAGGTGGCGGGTTTCAGGTTGTACATCACCGCGGCATATCCCCATGGTATTTTGGAGTAAGCTCTTCGAGGGTCATTATCGCGCAGGTTTTGAAACAAAGCGATGCCATACTCCCGCGCCTTGGTCACAGGGTTAAATTCATGCCTGCGATCATTCGATCTGGTCAAAACAGTTCCCCCGTACGAATCAACATTTTCGATGTCCACCCAATCTTTCACTTCCAAAACAATCACACCATAATTGGTCAGCACCACAAAATCAGGGTAGCGGTTTTCTCTTTTTTGATGAATGGGCGGTTCAACGAACACCCTAAACTCTTTTGGCAAATTGGCTTGGAGCAGCCGAAGGGTTGCTTTTTCACCATATGTCGCGTCTTCATTTGGGTAGCCGATCACTTCTGCCGCCATAATTTCTCCCTATAAGATAGTAAATGAACCAATTGGGCTGCCCCAAGGTTTTTCATTTCAAAGCATCACTGAAACTATTATAGTAGGTCATCGGCTATTCATCTATATTAGAATCAAAAATCAACGAATTGCTTGCGCTCGCGGTTCCCAACTTCAAATACAATCTTCAACAAGTGGGCCATTCCTACTTGGCACGCCAATTTGCCTACCCCTTCCTTTAAACCATTACGATTAATGGCATTTTGTGTTATGTTATGAACTTCACTCACATGGTCTGGCGGAAGAATAGCCACCCTATCAAGCACCTACCCCGGTTCATCCACAGAGGAAAACCGCCTTGAACGATCAAATTTCTGGGTTGTTGGAACAAGCTTACCAATTACTTCACGCTGAGCAATATCAAAAAGCGCTCGAGTTAACCGATCGCGCCCAACTTCTGGCAAAAGAATTAAACGATCCAACCGGTTCGGCCGGCAGCCTGATCATCGCCGGTCGCATTCGAACTTCCATCGGCCCGATCGACCAAGCCATAGAGGACCTGAAATCTGGTCTGGCCTTATTGGATGAAAACGATCATCCCCAATTTCGCGCCAGAGCGTATTATGGCTTGGCGTGGGCTTACTCCTTTTTTGGGGATATGCTTTCCGCGAACTCTTACCCCCAGCGAGCCATTAATATCGCCCAAGAGAACCATTTGCCAATGGAGTTGTGCGACGCCTATTCTATCCAAGCCGCCATTCTATCGGTGATGGGCAAATACCAGCCTGCCCTGGAACTCTACGAAAAATCCTTGGAGATTCTAAAAGGCACAAATGATCTGAACCGCCACTCCATTTGCCTCAACAACATTGCCATGAGCAAGATGAATTTAGGCCATTACGAAGAAGCGGAAGCCGACGCGCAACATTGCCTTTCACTCTTGCCGGAAGATCAATTCCCCGATACAAAAACCTCCGCTCTCGATACACTGGGCATGGTCTACTCGGTCCAAGGCAAGTATCCAAAGGCGATCGCATATTTTCAACAAGCCATCCATCTCCTACAGATCAACAACGACCTTCTAACGATCCCAGAGTTATATCTGAATCTTGGGAAAGTTCTGCTGCAAACCAATGACCTTGCCGGTGCCGAAGAGAATTTAAAAACAGCTCTGGCAATAAGCGAAAAGGATTCCGCTACCCGTTATCTCACCAACTGTCACGAGGAGCTGGCGAATTTATACGAAAAACGCGAAGTCTATCGTCTCGCCCTATATCACCACAAACAATCTCATCACTCCATAAAAAGCGTCACTAGTTATGAAAAGATCAACGAATACGCCCAAGCCCAAATCAAACTCAAAGTGGAGGCCACCCAAAAAGACGCAGAGATCATTCGCTTAAAGAACCAACTTCTTTTACAACAATTAGATGACCATCTCCAACGGGTATCCGTCCTTGAGTACCAAGCCATCACCGACCCCCTCACGGGTTTGTTCAACCGCCGCCATTTAGAAAAAACTGTCCCGGAATTCATTCGATACGCCCGCCAGAAGAGCGTTGACCTCGCCATCTTTCTGGTGGATATCGATCATTTCAAGCAGATCAACGATACCTATGGCCACCTTTCAGGAGACCGGGTGATCACGCAATTCGGTCAATTGCTCTCCAGCACCTTTCGCCAATCAGATCTCTGCTGCAGATATGGCGGAGAGGAGTTTTTCATCGCCCTGCCCGATACAAACCTGAACTCCAGCACAGAGATCGCTGAACGCTTGAGAAAGTTGGTTGAGGGCAGGTCCTTTGAAGTCAATAATGATGGAACCATCATCAACATCACCATCAGCTTGGGCGCGGCTTGCCTCTCCCCTACCGATGAAACCCTCGCCGCTTTCCTTCACCGTGCCGATGATGCTCTCTACAAAGCCAAGAATACCGGTCGCAACAAACTGGTAGTGGCAGAATAAGATTCCATCAAACCGCTTTAACACCAAAAAACCCCCAAGCGTTAGCCCATCGGCTGTCGCTCGCGATGTTTGTGATGCTCGTCAACCAAGAAGCAAAGCATTGTCTTGCGGTTTCGCCGGCATTGCTGCCACGCCCAATGTGGATTTAATTACATCCCTCCAAAGATTAGCCAACCAAACCGAACTGCGGCAGCATTCCACCCAAGCCAGTCCAACCCGGCATCTCGCCTGCCCTAATGGCTAAGCCCAACCGGGCTAACCCTCAGCATCCTCACTTTGCGCCGCAAAAGCCATCTCGCCAAGCAGAAAATTTTCCCCCCCAACAAAACAACGCAAAGGCGAAGGAAAATGCGCCCAGCGCGAACACCCAAGCCTCCAGCCCCCCTGCCCTCCAACGTTGCACCCATCGATTATGCTATAATCTCACAATAAATCTGCACCAACGAGACGGATAAACCAAAATGAAAATTGAGATCACTTATTGCGCGGTCTGACATTACACACCGCGGGCCGTGAGCCTGCTGCAAACACTTCTAACCAAAGCCGAAGAAAAGATCGAATCAATCAACCTGATTCCATCCAACGGCGGCCGTTTTGAAGTGGTAATAAATGGACTGTTGATCTACAGCAAGTTAGAAACCGGCCGGCACACCAGCGCCGACGAGATCTTACGGCTGATGCAAGAAAATAACCTACTGTGAGGGATTGATCCATGGCAAAAAAAGGACGAGTTTTTTCAGGCGCCAGGCCAACTGGCCGCCAACATTTAGGCAACTACTTGGGCGCCATCAAAAATTATGTGGCGCTGCAAGATGATTTTGAGTGCGTGTACTGCATCGTGGATGTGCATGCCCTTACCACCGTTGAAACAACCCAAGACCTCATCCAGAACACCTACGATATGGCGTTGGATTGGCTCGCCGCCGGCATCCGTCCGCAAGAATCCATCATGTTCGTCCAAAGCCACGTTCCCCAAGTGATGGAGCTGCACACCTACCTTTCCATGGTCACCCCGCTCGGCAAGCTCACCGACCTCCCTACCTTTAAAGAGAAGGTGCGCCAAAACGAAAGCAACATCAACTACGGCTTGGTTGGCTACCCAGTTCTAATGACCGCCGATATCGTTCTCTACAACACCGATTTCGTCCCCGTAGGTGTAGACCAAGCTCCTCACCTTGAGTTCTCTCGTGAAACAGTCCGTTCCTTTAATTACCGTTACGGCAAGGCAGTATTAAAGGAACCACTCATGAAGAACACCGAGATCCCAAAAGTGTTGGGCATTGATGGCGTGCAGAAGATGGGCAAAAGCCTAAACAACCACATCGAGTTAGCCTCCAATCCCGAAGAAACCCAAAAACGCGTAATGCAAATGGTCACCGACCCCCAACGCCTGCGCCGCAATGACCCCGGCAACCCCGATGTCTGCAACGTCTTCTCCATGCACAAGATCTTCTCAACAAAAGAAGAAGTGGCGCAGATCAACAGCGATTGCCGCACCGCCGGCATTGGCTGTGTAGATTGCAAGAAGAAGTACGCCGCCAACCTCAACGCCAACCTCGCCCCCTTCCGCCAACGACGCAACGAACTCGGCAAAAACCCCTCCGCTGTGTGGGATATCCTGCACGATGGCGCCGCCAGAGCCCGCGTCATCGCCGAAGAAACCATGGGCGCCGTCCGCGAAGCCCTGCAGCTGCCCAAGTAACTTATCATCAACCAAAAATGGGCAGCCTGTCACCTCCAAAGGTCAGGCTGCCCTTTTTTTAATGATCCCGCCACCCCCCCACCCCCCCCTCTTAATCCGTCGCTCTGAGGAGCGTCAGCGACGTGAGAGCCTCACCCACCAGCAACCGAGGTCAGCCAACTAAAAACACCCCCACCCGAAGCTCCAACCTCGCGTAGCGGCTTGGCACTGACAAGCCCGGTTGGCGACAGCCAACACGCACTTCCCATTCCAAAAATCAACAGAATCACTGCCATCAAGCCAATCCATGCCAAATCCCTCCCCCCTTAATCCGTTACTCTGAGTCGCGTCAGCGACGTGAGAGCCTCACCCACCAGCAAAGAAATAACGCCGATCAAAAAAATAACCAGCCCATCAGCCCCTCTCTTTGCTATAATTCAACCCTATGAGAGCTCTCGTCCAACGCGTAAAATTCGGCAAGGTCACCGTTGCCGGCCAAATTACCGCCCAGATCAACCAGGGTCTCGTCATCCTGCTCGGCATCGGCCACGACGATACCTCCGAACAAGTCACCTTCCTCGCCGAGAAGATCGCCACCCTGCGCATCTTCGAAGACGACGCCGGCAAGATGAACCTCTCCCTCTTGGATGTAAAGGGCGGAGCGATCCTGGTCTCCCAATTTACCCTCTATGCCGATACCCGCAAAGGCCGCCGCCCCAGCTTCACCGATGCCGCATTGCCCGAGCACGCCCGCCCGCTGGTAGAGGCCTTCGCCGAACAATTGCGCTCCTTTGGCATCCCTACCGGCCAAGGCATCTTTGGCGCGGATATGCTGGTAGAGATCCACAACGACGGCCCCGTTACCATTTGGCTCGAGCGGTAACCAAGCGAAATTGGGCGGTTTCTACTTTCTCCAATTCCCAACCACCTCATCCATTCCACCAAGCCATAAACCCCATCCGATCAACCAAACCCGCCAATTTATCCCCGCCAACTTTGTTCCGATCCATCCAAAACCAACCCCTCAAAACCCCCTGCCCAAAATCAAACCGACCAAACCAGCCAACCTCTAACTACCGTTCCTTACCTCTATCCTTCCCCCGCCATTCAATAATCCTATCCAATACTCATTGTTATTAACCTCTCTCAATCATTACCAACTTCCAACGGATCTCCCCGGTTTTTACCGTTATAATTCCAATAGCGTTTTCACCTCCAAATTCCGACCTAATATCTATCAGGTGAATCGCCCAATGCGCCAGGAGAGAAGCAATGCCCGATTTCATACTTACACCCTTCGTTTTTTTCTCCGCCATTTCTACAACCATATCCCTAACCTCCTCCCTTTTTCTCTTCAATCGGCAAAACTTGCGTTCGGGAAAATTGCTCGGATTGATGTTGCTCGGCACCGGCCTTTGGGGGTTCTTTTATACACTCTGTTTTTCAGCAACCGATATCCCCACCAAGATCCTGTTCATGAAACTCAGCTACCTGGGCATCTATTCTTCCCCAGTGGTTTTCCTCCTCAGCGTTTTAGAGTTCACAGGCTTTTCTTCCTGGCTGCGGCCGAAACGAATTGGCCTTTTGTTCATCATCCCTTTCATCACCTTCCTGCTCGCCTTCACCAACGAGTTTCACCACCTGGTTTGGACTAGTTTTTCAGCCATCGACCCAGCCACCAATCTCATCGTCTTCGAGCGCGGGGCATGGTGGTGGATCAGCGGCGTCGGTTACATTTACCCCCTCATGATCCTTTCCAACGGATTACTGCTCTGGGCGGTTTTTCGCTTCATGTACCCCTTCAATCTCCAAGCCGGCATATTCCTTTTAGCATCAGCCATTCCAGGTATCGGAAATATCATTTTCACCCTCGGTTATTCGCCCATCCCCGGTTACGACCCCGGATCCGCTCTTTTGGGTTTCACCGGCGCTCTGCTCTCCTTGGCAATCTTCCGCTTTCATTTATTCGAGCAAAACCCCCTCGAGTACCAACAAGTGCTCAACGAATTCCCCGACCCCATTCTAATTCTCGACCAGCAAGAGCGGTTGCTCTTCTTCAACTCATCAGCAAAGATATTGCTCACCAAATCCAACAACAATTTCTTGCAAGGATCCGATCAAAACAACTTTTCCCTCGGAGAAGTGCTCCGCTTTAACCACGCCTTAGTTGAAAAGCAAGGGTTGATCACGGTAGGGTTGGCAGCCAATGTTCGCCACTTTACCGCCAAGTTCAGCAACCTAAAAACACGCCGTTCAGCGGCCGGCGGCAAGATCATTCTTTTCAACGATATTACCCTCATTAAACAGGCTCACACAGCCATGCAAAAAGCGGCCATCGCTGAAGAGCGTGATAAGGTTCTGCTCAACCTCGACGCTGAATTAGCCCAATTATTCAACTCCATCAAACACAATCTAAGCGCCGTAGAAAATCACCTCGAGAAGAACAATTACCCCACCGCTCTCGGCATTCTCAGCACGCTCAAATTATCCATCCTGCACGCCAACCGCGATATGCGCCACATGGTGCTAACCTTGCAAGCCCAACCAGATGAGATCAGCAGCTTTAGCGATATGCTCACGGTCTACACCCAAAAAGTTCAAAGCATCACGGGTCTTCGCGTTCAGGTCAGCCTTCCTCCTGAACCGATCGAGCATTACCTTACCCAAACCCATCTCTTCCACCTGCTTCAGATCATCCAATCCAGCCTTTCACTGGTGTTCTATCTCGAAAACACCTCCCTCTCTCAGATCATCTTCTCGGTCCAAGAGACCACCATCGAGATCGTTATCAGCCTGGATGGGGACGTCTCCGAAGCCAAAGCCGTCGACTTCGAGAAAAAGCTGCTCGATCTGCAAGAAAGGGACCCCAATTCCAACGTACAGATCCAAACCCGTTCCGCCAAAGACCATGGAACACAGGTATTGGTAAGCATCCCACAGCAGATCTCCGCCAGAGCCTTCCGCGAACTGTTGGGCGTGCGCCTGCTCATTGTAGATGATCGCTTACTGTATGTGGAAGCGCTTACCCAAATGCTCGGCGCCTCAGGCATCATTGTTCTTGGTTCAATAACCATCGCCGACCAAGCCAAAGAATGGGCGCAAGACCTGCAGCTAGATCTCGTGCTGATCAACCCCGCACTAATTCAAGGCGCGAACACCGACCTCATCAACACCATCCGCGAGTTATCCCCACACACCAAGATCATCTTCTTGGGCGATGACCCAAGCGATGAAGAACTAGCAAAACTGGTTCGCGAAAAGACCAATGGCTTCCTTTTTTCCAACCAGTCCTCAGATGAGATCCTACAGGCCATCAGCCATATCTTAAACGGCCAAAACCAATACGCCCCCGGTTTGGCAAACAGAATGGCGAATTTGCTCAAGCTTCCCCCAAGGTCGCAAAAGCAATCCGCTATCCGAGACCTTCGCCGCGCCGGCCTCACCGAGAAACAGATCAAAGTCCTCGATGCCCTCGCCAATGGTCAGGTCTACAAAGAGATCGCCACCGATCTATCCGCAAGCGAATCAGCCATCAAATATCACGTCAAACGGATCCAGTCCATATTAGGCCAACCAACCCGCAACGACCTCCAAGAATACGCCCAGCGCTTGGGCTTTGGCTCTGAACAGTAGTTTAATAGGAAAACAACGGTAGAAAGTAAAAAAGTCAGGTTAATCCTGGCTTTTTTTATTCTTTTTGGTCCAAAATAGTTAGCATAATTGTCCAAAACCAGAGAAAATTGTACAGTAAATGGTAGTTTTCTCGGTATTACTTTGTCAGTTTACCGAAGCAATTCGTTTGTTAATTATTTAATCAATTAGTGGTAACCCAAGGAGAGCTATGAAAACCATCAAGACATTCCGTACCCCCTTCACCATCCTAATGATCCTTGCAATGCTGGCTGCTTTCATCCCGGGTTCTACCAGCCAGGCTGCTGGCGGCGTCATGATCGATGAAACCTTCCGAAAAGACACCGCAACAGGATGGATATTTAAAGATAATGCCAAACTAACCAGCAGCGATGAAGATCCCACCGATCAAGGATGGCTACGCCTTACGAGCAGCGCTAATGACCAAAAGGGATCTGCTATCTACAATACAGCGTTTGATAGCAGCGAGGGTTTCAATATTTCTTTTTCATATGCCACCTGGGGCGGAAGTACCGTTGGAGCGGATGGTTTTAGCGTCTTCCTTATCGATGGATCAGTTACCGACCCCACCACTGGATTTTGGGGCGGGGCATTAGGGTATGCCGCGGCTCTTGGAAATCCAGGCGTTACCAAAGGTTACATCGGCATCGGCTTCGATGAATTTGGCGTGTTTGCCAATAATTCGGTTTTTAATGGGGGTTTTGGAAGTAGCTTCTACCCAGGCATCACCGTTCGCGGCCCTGGCAACCTCACCGATCCGGGCGGTTTCCCTTTCCTTACCCACTATTCTTCTACCAATATTCCAACCACCGATCGTGATAATTACATACGCGTCACCATCATTATGACCGCGGCACCAGTAAATATAGGCGATCCCAACCAAAAACTCACGGTTTATTTTGGCGGCGATAAGGTCATTGACGCTTACGAAATTAGCAACACTACCTATCCCATGCCTTCCACCTTCAAAATTGGGTTTTCCGGCGCAACAGGCAGTGGCACAAATAATCACGAAATTCGCGACCTCAACGTTTCAGGGCTTAACCCAACTGCTCTTACCCCAAGCAGCTCCTCTCCCATTGGTGCGGTTGGCGAAAACATTACCTTCACCGCAACCGTAACTTGCCAAGATAAAGACACCAGCTCCTCCATTCAACCATCCGGTAATATCACGTTCCTCAGCGATAATGAAACCCTTGGCAAAGTGGCTGTAACAGGTAACCCCACCGCAACCGCAAGCTTCTCCACCAGCGATCTTGTCCTTGGTGACCATCTCATCACTGCCATCTATACCGGCGATATAGAATGCTCCACCAATTTCTCCTCCTTCACCCAAAGCATCCTTACTCCTGCCGCGGCTGCCAAAGCCAACGAGCTGCCAAAAACCGGTTTTAGGCAAGGCGTGGTAACAACCCTGCCCAAACAACCCGCCTCTTCCGCTTACAAAGCCTACGATAGCCTCGTGCTCGAAATTCCTTCCCTCAAGGTAAAAGCGAACATCGTTGGCGTACCCCAAACCTCCAATGGCTGGGATACCTCCTGGCTCGGTGCTAACGCTGGCTATTTATACGGCTCCGCCTTCCCAACCTGGGCCGGCAACTCCGTCATCTCTGGCCACGTATGGGATGCCGACAACAAGCCAGGTCTTTTCGCCAATCTAAAATCACTCAAATATGGCGACAAATTCATGATCCATAGCTACGGCAATGTCTACACCTACGAAGTGCGCGAATCCCGAGTTCTCTGGCCATCGCAAACCAACATCGCCATGAAGAGCTACGAAGACCACTCCTGGGTCACCCTGCTCACCTGCGAAACCTTCAACTTCCTCGGCGGCGATTACAACCTCCGCCGTATGGTGCGAGCCGTTGTAGTCAGCATCGTCGCGGAATAAGCATTTTTACACAGATTCACAATCGAGGGCGCCATCTAAAGCGCCCTCTTTTTTTGTCTCAACCATCCTCCGCCCCACACCATCAGCGGTCAACTTCATCCAAATTCAGACAGCCAGTAAAAATAAAAGGGCGCATGATACCCATCTCCTCATTTTCGCCGCCAGCCTCGCAATCCGTAACCTCCATTAAGAGGCTTCCCAAAACACCATCCTTCCCCGCGTCTGCCAACAATTGCTCAAAAGGCATCCGTCCATTTCCCGCATTTAGATTAAAATAAGGGAAATCGCTGATACGAAACAACGACTATGAACCCACCAAACTACATCATCACCCCCTACTCAACGTTGTCTGCCATATCGGCCGCTTTTTCATTATTCGTGGGTTTAATTGCCTTCATAAGGTTCAGAAACTCCGGTGGCAAATTCCTTGCCTTCACCATGTTCGCGGTCACCTACTGGTCGGTCTTCGCTATGTTCGAATACAGCGCCCCCCAAATTGAAACAAAGGTTTTTTGGGCATCAGTAAGTTATATTGGTGTTGTAACCACCCCGGTTTTTTTCTTCCTAAGCACGATCGAATTTTTTCGAACAACCGAACCTTTGAACAAAAAAATCATCGCCTGGCTGTTTCTGGTGCCGGCCATCACGCTCATCCTCCTACTCTCAAATAACACTCATCACTGGATCTGGACCTCCTACTCCCCCATCTCCTCGGCCGATAACCTGAGCGTTTTTGGGCATGGATGGTGGTTTTGGGTTGGGGTGGTTGGCTATTCCTATTTGCTCTTTGCCGCCGCCGCCATCAATCTTGGCCGCGCCGCCCTCCGCTCCATGTACCCCTTCAATATTCAGGCATTCCTCTTTCTTGCCGCGGCGCTTACCCCCATCCTCGGTAACCTTGCCTATGTTCTCGATTTCAACGTTGTCAAAGGGTATGATCCCACCTCTTCCCTCTTCACCATCTCAGGAGCCTTATTCGCCATCGCCATTTATCGCTTTCAAATGCTCGAGCTGGCTCCCATCGCCTACCAGCAGGTGATGGAAAACTTGGTCAATGCCATTTTTGTCCTCGATCAAAAAAACCATTTGCTATATCTCAACACCACCGCCAAGCAGCTCCTCTCCTTCTATCAAGACCAGATCCTTCGGGATCCATCCACAAAAAAGCCCAAGATCGGC
>CAZSLN010000069.1:0-12889 GCA_964607645.1 uncultured Anaerolinea sp. | reverse complement strand
GTTATCGATCAAAGACAACGGCATTGGTATCAACGAGGAAGACCAACAAAAGATCTTTTCAAAATTTTTCCGTTCAGAGGATGATCGGGCAAGAAAATCTACCGGCGCAGGTTTAGGGTTGAGCATTACCAAAAATCTAGTAGAGATGCAAGGCGGAGAAATTTGGTTTGAAAGCCAATACAACCTCGGAACTACCTTTTTTGTATCCCTACCTACCGTTGAAAAATAAGCAAAAAGGATTCCTTGTATAATATTGATATGATTGAGATAAATATCCCAGGCAGGGCAAACCTGAATTTAGAACATTTAGTGATGGATGTAAATGGAACCATTGCTGTGGATGGGGTATTGATCGATGGCGTGCTTGATCGGATCAACTCGTTGCATGGTATGCTGACAATTCATTTACTAACCGCAAATACTCATGGTGGTCAAGATCAGATCGATGCCGCTCTCAACCTTCGATCCATCCGAATAAAGCAAGGGTATGAAAAAGAGCAAAAAGCTGATTATGTTGAACGGCTTGGTAAAGAGAAAGTTGTTGCAATCGGACAAGGAATGAATGACGCATGGATGCTTAGGGCCGCGGAACTTGGTATTTGCGTTCTTTCGCCTGAAGGCACTGCCCGCTCAGCAATGGAGGCGGCAGACCTGTTTCTGCCAGATATTATTACCGCCTTGGATCTCTTCAAGAACCCACTCCGGTTGATCGCGAGTTTGAGACAATGACCACTGAAGATAATCAGCAAAAACTACCAGAGCCAATTAACCCAGAGATTCCAACTGAACTCGGTAACGAACAAATCCGCGCTGAAACCGAACCCAAGGGAAGTGATTTTGATTTTGATCGGATGGATAAAGATGTTGAGGAATTTCGGGAAAAGATAAAATCCATCAATCCTGATATCAATAGTGACCAACCCGATGAGTTCAACGATTTTTCGGCTGGGTACACCCCCTTACGCCGAAGAAGAAGAGCGATCCGATCCAACGACTCAACCCAACAGCGCGATATCGGCGACCAACTCAGTTCCATCTTGGAGCGTTCTACCCCCAACCTCGATTTCTTCCTCCTTTCCATACTTTGCGGGTTGATCATAGGTATTGGTTACGCTATTGATTCAAACGCAATTTTGATGTTCGGCATCTTTGTTTCGCCTTTTCTCGGTCCATGGGTCGGCGCGTTGCTATCAAGCACCATAGGCGAACTTCGCTATTTTAAACAAACCATCGGTGGTTTCTTCACAAGCATCCTCATGACCCTGATTACCAGCGTGCTTGTTGGCGGCGTATCTCGATTCTTTGCCTCGAACAACCACATTCATGCTTATTACCACTCTCATCTATGGTGGCCAGACATCCTACTAATGGTTGTTGGCACCATCATCCTGATCCTCCGCTTCGTTCAATCCGATGTCCGGCCAATTATTCCAAGCCTTATGGTTTCATACGCATTTTATCTACCGGTTAGTGTAGCTGGTTTTGGCTTGGGCGCTGGCATTGATGGTTTATGGCCGGCTGGTTTGTTTGTGTTCTTTGTGCATTTAGCCATCTCACTGTTGATCAGTTTGGTAATGTTCTTTTACCTTGGCGTGCGCCCTAACTCGGTTAATGGGTTTGCCATTACGGGCGGGCTAATTTTGGTCAGCGTCATTATCTTGGTGTTGTTTGGTGGGTTTGGCGGCAAGATCCAGGGAAATACCAGCGCAAATGTTGCCGCGGTTCTTCCCGAAACCGCAACGGCTATTGTCCCATCAGAAACACCATTCGCTACAAAAACAACAGCGCCCATTGCGTCCAACACTCCAATGATTGCCACATTTACCGCAACCGCGGTACTACCAACTCTCACCCCGATCAACACTGGGGTACCGGCCTCGGTGATCGGCAAAATTATGTCGATGGAGTCAAATGGAGTTGTTGTAAGAATATCTCCCGGGGGCGTAGCGGTTACTACGGTATTAAATAATTATCCTGTTCGGATTTTAAGCGATCCACCTGTCATCGATGAAAACGGTGAATGGGTGCATGTTATTATCATAGACCAACTAAAAGAAATTGAAGGTTGGATCCTTAGTAAGTACATCATTACCGCAACCCCTGATTTTGCACCATAAATTTTAGAACCTTGGAGTAACTATTTATGCCAATTCATTTTGGTACCGACGGATGGCGCGCCGTAATTTCTGATTCCTTCACCTTTGGCAATCTGCGCATGGTGGCACAAGCCATCGCTGACGCCGCTGATTCAGAACACTGGAACACGGATACACACGAGAACATCGATAAGAAGAAGTTCGTAGTTGGGTTTGATACCCGATTTTTATCAGACCGTTATGCATCAGAAGTAGCCCGTGTTTTGGCAGCCAATGGTTTTAAAGTATTATTAGCCCAATCCGATTGCCCAACCCCTGCCATTTCCTTTGCGGTAAAGTATCACCACGCCGCTGGCGGCGTTATGATCACAGCCTCGCACAACGCTCCGAGATACAATGGCGTAAAACTCAAAGCCGCCTATGGCGGTTCAGCGCTCCCCGAGCAATGCCGGCGGGTTGAAGTCTACATCAACGATAATGAAGAATTGGCGCGTGGTCCTAACCTGATGGATTATCAAAAGGCAAAGGAATCTGGCTTGATCCAAAAATTCAACCCCCTTCCTACCTACTTCGACCACCTACGCACCCTGATCAATTCGGATATCATTGCCGAAAACCCGCAGCGATTCGTGATCGATTCGATGTACGGCTCCGGTCGTGGAACCATCCGATCCTTCTTACAAGGTACCGGGTGCGAAATTACTGAGGTACGCGGAGAAATGAACCCTGGCTTTGGCGGCGTTCATCCCGAGCCGATCGCAAAAAACCTTGGCGCGCTCACCGGCGCGATTGGCGCTGGTCTCGGCTCTTTTGGCCTCGCCACCGATGGTGATGCCGACCGAATTGGCGCTATGGATGAGCGGGGAAATTTTGTAGATCCGCACAAAATCATGGCCTTATCACTCAAATATTTGTACGAAGTTCGCGGACTAAAAGGCGCGGTAGTTCGAACTGTTTCTACTACCCGCATGATCGATCGTCTGGCAAAACGATATGGCCTAAAGGTTTATGAAACACCCGTTGGTTTCAATCATATCGCCGACCTAATGATGACCGAACCTGTGTTAATTGGCGGCGAAGAATCCGGCGGTATTTCCTTCCTCGGGCACATCCCTGAAGGCGACGGCCCCATAATGGGTTTGTTGTTGGTTGAGATGATCGCCCATTACCGCAAGACTCTGGGCGAATTGGTCAACGAGTTGCTGGCGGATGTTGGTCCAGCTTATTATGAACGAACAGATCTTCGGTTAGCCCGACCCATTGCCAAAGCGGAAATGACAGCGTTCATAACCAAAAACGCTCCCAAAGAAATCGGTGGAGAAAAGATCGTTGAAATTTCCAGCCTTGATGGGATCAAATTCATCTTGGCGGATGACTCTTGGTTGTTAATTCGACCATCAGGTACCGAACCAGTTCTTAGAGTTTACGCGGAATCACGTTCGGAGCAATTGATGAAAGACCTGCTCGATTTTGGGAACAAGATCGCCATATCGATCGTATAACAGACCTACCTGGAAGTGATGGTATCATTTCCAGGTTTTTGTTTTTTAGGTGACAACAATGGTTTAGCCCGACTGAACAGGGGCTAAAAATTCAGAACAGCCTTTTAGTGAGGTGTATCATGGAAGAAAAAAAGATTCGGGTATTGATCGCCAAACCAGGACTCGATGGGCACGATCGAGGCGCAAAAGTAGTAGCCAGAGCTCTGAGAGACGCAGGCATGGAAGTGATCTATACTGGCTTACGGCAAACACCGCAAATGATCTCGGAAGCAGCCTTACAAGAGGATGTAGACATAATTGGTATCTCCATTCTCTCCGGTGCGCATATGACGCTTGTACCGAAGATCATGGATCTACTAAAAAGCAATGGACAGGACCAAATAAAGGTCTTTATCGGCGGGATCATCCCTGATGTGGATATACCCGCGCTTAAAGCTGCAGGCGTAGATAACGTCTACGGCCCAGGCGCTTCCACCGAAGACATCATTCGTGACATTCGCGCTTCAATGCAGTAATAATTTGATTCCTGTGGCCGGCATGCCCCCATTAGTATCCAACGCTTTAGCCGGAGATAGGCTGTCTCTTTCTCGCTTGTTAACTAAGGTCGAAAATTACACTGAAGAGGGAGTTGAAGCGCTGAACCACCTCTTTCCATTTACAGGCAACGCCCACATTATCGGGGTAACCGGCTCACCTGGTTCTGGCAAATCATCGCTAGTAAACCAGTTAGCTCTTCAATTTAGAAAGCAAGATAAAAAAGTCGCTATTATCGCGGTAGACCCATCCAGCCCCTTCAGCGGTGGAGCGATCCTAGGGGATCGAATAAGGATGAAAGACCTTACCAACGATAAAAATGTCTTTATCCGATCGCTTGCCTCGCGCGGATCATTAGGCGGGCTTTCGTTTTCCACCACCAACATTGCCAAAGTTTTTGACGCAGTAGGGTACGCGGTGATCTTGATCGAAACCGTTGGGGCCGGCCAAAGTGAGGTTGAAATTGCCCGCCTTGCCCACACAACATTGGTGGTAGAAGCCCCTGGAATGGGCGATGATATCCAAGCTATCAAAGCGGGTATTCTCGAAATTGCCGATATATTAGTGATCAACAAAGCTGATAGGGATGGCGCGGAACAAACTGAAGCCGCCTTGCGCGCAATGCTCAACCTCGACCACCCAAACAAGGCGATTTTTCATCATAATAAGCTGATCGACATCTCCGAAACCCAACCTCAAACCGACCAAGAATTATGGATCCCACCCATCGCAAAAACCATCGCGACAGAAGGGGTTGGTTTTGAAAACCTAGTTGAACAGATCGCCAAACATCTCGATCATTTAAACAAATCGGGCGGTTGGAAAATAAAAGAAAGAGAAAAAGTTTTTACTGATCTAGAAAAATTGCTGCGAAATTCCCTTTATCAAAATTTTATGGATACTATCTCCTCCGAAACCTTCAACGAGATCATTAGGGACCTTGAAGCCCGTAAAATTTCCCCTCAAGTTGCCCTCGATAAGCTACTCGGAAGACCCCCTACAGATTAATGGTATTTAATGGTTTTTTGTATAAAAAGGTGGATTTCTTCAAAGATTCCGTTTTTTATAGATATACTTAGAATGGAAACTTTACTAAAATTCTAGATTGGGTAGGGTATTTTATGATCCATCACACACATCGCGACTTGAATCTTTACAGAGGAATCAAACTGTATGCCGGTACTGGTTCGCCTGAACTCTCCCAGCGTATTGCGGAATATGTAGACGCTCCATTGTGCGGTCGTGACATTATTCAGTTTCCCAACGAAAACTTATTCGTAAAACTCCATTCAAGCGCGCGCGGGCAGGATGTTTATGTGATTCAAAACACATCATCCCCTGTTCATCGTAACTTGATGGAGCTGTTGATCCTAATTCAAACTCTGAAATTGGATTCAGCCGCACGAATTACCGCGGTCATCCCCTATATGGCTTACTGCCGATCAGATAAAAAAGACCAACCTCGTGTACCGATTACAGCCCGTCTGGTTGCCGATATGCTTGAGGTTGCTGGCGCAGATCGATATATGATCCTTGACCCACACGCGGGGCAGGTACAAGGGTTTTTCTCCATCCCAGGTGATGTACTTACCGGATTCCACTTGATTTCCAATCATCTTCGAACTTTGCTGCCCGGAATGATCGACCCCGTGGTAGTTACTGTTGATTTGGGCTTTGCCAAAAAGGGCCGCAATATCGCGGCTGAGCTCAATGTTCCGATCGCGTTCATTGAAAAAAGACGTTCCGCCAATGACGCCAAAGCGCAGGCTTTGTCGGTGATTGGTGACGTTATGAACCGAGATGTGATCCTAGTGGATGACGAGATCGATACAGGCGGTTCTATTTGCCAAGCTGTTAACCTGTTGAAGGAAAGTGGCGCGAAAAACGTATTTGTTATCTGCGTTCATCCCATTTTCTCAGCCAACGCCGCCGAAAAATTGGCAGGCTTGCCTGTCAAGCAATTTATTACTACCGATACCGTCCCAATCCCTACTGAAAAAGCAGCTCTTTTACAAGATCGCTTGACCATCCTTACCATCGCCCCCCTTGTCGGGGAAGTGATCTTGCGTGCCCACGAAGGCCGCAGCGTGGGTGAGATGTTCAATGAATAATGCCTGAATTACCAGAAGTCGAGACCATTCGCAGATCCATAAGAGCCCAGGTTGAACAAACAACCATACTGGGGTGTAATGTACTTTGGTCGAAAACAGTGGCCCTGCCCTCCGAAAGCGAATTTAGCCAAAAGATCATCGGACAAACCATCTTAGAGGTCAATCGGCGCGGAAAATTTATTGTTCTGAAACTCACGATTGATTCTCTGCTTATTCATTTAAGAATGAGTGGGGATCTCTTAATTAAAGAGAACCCCTATACCCCCGCAAAACACGACAGGATGATTTTATCCCTATCCGGAGAAAAATCCCTCGTTTTTAATGACACTCGGAAGTTTGGCAGAGTTTGGTTAGTGGCAGACCCAGAATTTGTTACCAGAGATCTCGGGCCAGAACCTCTGGACAAAGCTTTTACCCATCCCCTATTTCATCAGATCGTTCGCACATCTCAAAAGAATATAAAAGCGTTTTTACTCGACCAAAACATGATTGCAGGCATGGGCAACATCTATACCGACGAAGCTTTGTTTTTAGCGGGTATTCGCCCAACCAACCGCACCAACGATTTGACGGATCAACAGATCGAACAACTACATCGATCGATCATTTTTGTATTACAAGAAGGCATAGCGCAAAACGGCGCAAGTTTTGACTGGGTTTACAGAGGTGGAAATTTCCAAAACAACTTCAACGTTTATCAGCGTGAGAATTTAGAATGCCGGGTTTGCGGAAATAAAATCTCAAAGATCAGAGTAAGTTCACGCGGTACCCATTTTTGTTCAATTTGTCAGAGGTAATTATGAATAATCTATCCATTATCATCCTCATTGTCGTCGCTGTTTTGGGTGGCTATATAGTAGGTCTACTCGATAGTCGCTTCACGCGTTCCTTACTTGGGAGGATCAAAAAGATAAAAGACGATGGCGTCCTGTTAAAAGTCAGTAACGGGGAACAAGGAAAGAAAGTTGTTGTATTTATGAATCGCCCCATAAATTCGTTAGAAGACCTATCAGTTGAAGATAAAGCCATCTTTACGCACGTTACATCATTGTTGAATGATCTGCTAGGAGTAGAAAAGCCAAAAAAACAAAAAGTGGCAGCGATTGAGCAGCCATCGACAGGAGAAGTTGTGCAGACACCAAAAGGCGTAACTACCCCAGCGGTATTCCTTGGCGAACCGGCAATAAAACCAGTCAAACGTCCGCTTACCCTCGTAGAAATGATCAACGAAGAGATCAACAAACGAATCGTAGGTACCGCTTTAGAAATGACACTAATAAAATTGGTGACCCGGCCGGATGATTCGATCTTTTACTGTGTTGGATCAGACAAATTTGATGATCTAGAACAAATTACCAACAAAGAAGCAAGAGATCTCATCAAAAAAACCATAAAGGAATGGCAAGCCTCTAAAAATTAAGATACCACACCCATATCTGGAGGATTACGAACGGTTAGGATAGGGGTTTTACATATTTCAGCAATGTCAGCCGTTACGTTCGGAACATAGATCTGCCGAAGGGTATGGGAGGAAAATTGTGACCCCATTACTACCAGGTCGTAATCCCCCTCATTAATTTCATTTTTTATTTCCTCGATGATATTACCATGCCTTGTTTTTACCAAAGCGGTAATACCCGCGTTTTTTGCCATTTCTAAGCCCATTCGCAAAGTTCTTCCAATGACTGTATCGGTCTCTTGCAACCGTTGCCAATTTTGCTTGATGATCCTCGCCTCGGGATAATCGAGATCAACCGGCGGTACTACTGTTAGCAGTGAAACCGTCGCATTTTCAGCTTTTGCTAGCTCCAGCACAAGCGGCTCTGCGTGAATGGTATATCCTAACCCGCCGACACAAAGCAATATTTTTTTGATGGGCAACCGGAATTCCTGCACATAGCAAATAGGCTGGCCAAAAAGCTCCATAAAATAGCGGAAGGATTTTCCTAGAAACATCTTCCTAACTTGGTTTCGACCAAAAGGGCCAATCAAAACAATGTGTTCGGGGTCTTCTACCGTGACAGGCGGAGTGATCAGGGCAGTTCTGTTTTTTGCGACTTGTTCAACACTACCATCCTCAATTTCAAGTCGGTACTCAACACCGGTTTCCTTGAACAATGTTATTGCCCTAGAAAACATATCCTCCACAGGATGATGTTCATCATCACTTTCGATAACTCCAATCAGCGTGATCGGCCGGGAAAAATGTTTCGCCAGCCATGCGCCAAATTGAATGCTGTTCCAGGTTCCATCAAAGCCATTGGTAAAAATAGTTATGTTTGAGTTCATCGTAGCAATAGCACTCCAAAAATTCCTGCTCCCAGCAACACCATTGGTGATGGGACATCAAAATACAATGCGACAAAAGCGAGCGTGCCAATCAGGATCGCCTTTTTTCCAATCGCTTTATAAACATCCGACCGAAGGATCTGCCATGAAACCAAGGCTATCAAGACGCCGACAGCGGGAGCCATCCCTTTGACGAAATCTTTTAGCCATTGCTCACCATGAAATTGCGAAAGAACAGAGACAACAGTGAACATGATCACGGTGGGTGGAAGGATTGCGCCGATTAGCGCTATGATGACACCAGCGATACCATCAGCGGCATAGCCAACAAACATCGCCAGTTTTAGCGCTTCACTTCCCGGCAACACATTCGATAACCCAACAGCTTCAACAAACTGGGCTTCCGTCATAATCGTTCCAACCGATTCTTTGTACAACAAACCTACCGAAGCTGGCCCGGAGGTCGTCATCAGGTTGACCTTTAAGAACATTACAAATAACTTGGTCCAAACTTGTTTCTTTTCAGAAAAATTCATTAGAAAATATATACCCCCGCTATTCCCGCAACCAAAATGACCAAAGGCGCTGGAACATTTAGAACCAGGGCAACCAAGCTAACGACCCCAATGGCAAGCGACTGCCATGGCAAAGAGTCATTACCGCCCATAAAGATCTTATAAGAAACAAATAGCATCAATACCGCCACCGCGGGGGTTAATCCCTCAATAAAGCTCGACATCCACGATTCACGGCGGATGCGATGCAAGAGCGAAACAACAATGAACATTAGGACGGTTGGGGGTAACACGGCGCCAAGGATCGCGATAAGACCGCCGGGAATACCTGCGACGGAATACCCTACATACATCGCAAGTTGTAACGAATCAGACCCTGGTAATAAGGTAGAGAATCCAACCGCCTCAACATACTGCTGTTCGGTTAAGAATTTCCCAACCTCAACTGCTTCTTTGTATAACAAACCAATGGAAGCCGGGCCAGAAGTGCTAAGCAGATTGACCTTCAAAAAGGTCCAAAACAGCATCAGTAGTTTATCAAAATTGACAGGGATGTTTTCCACAATAGTCCATTATAACTTCTTGATCAGGTAATATTCAGCTCGTTCGAAGCCACGGTCCATATAATATTTTCGGGTTCCTATGGCTGATATCACGGCGATCTTGTTGTATCCCATTTCGATTGCTTTTTCAGACGCGGCTTCCAGTAATTTTGTTCCTAAACCACTGTGTTGGGCAAAACCAGTATTCTCAATGCCCACGGGTAAGGACTGTCCGTATACGTGAACTTCACGGATCAGAGCCGCTCCGGTCAATTCGTCGATACCGGTGGCGGGGGACGAATTAGCTGGAAGGCTTAGCCTCAAAAAACCAGCCAATTTGTCATCGGTTGTATTGAAGGAAAGAAAGTGCTCAGTGGCGTTCCCTGTTTCATATACGAGGTCTTCGTAGAACATATTTTGATTATCGATGTTAGCGGATCGTACTTCGCGGCAGCGAATGCAAACGCACTTTTGATTTCGCGCGCTTAAAACGCTCTGTACATCCTGCCTTAAGCTTGTCCTCTTATTACCCTCAACTACATTATTGGATGGGATATCGCGAATTACCCGGTTAATGCGGCAATAACGCGGAACCGATGGCTTGATATCGACGATCAGGTCGATCAGTTGCTGGGTGGTATAGGGTAGGTATTCACCACGCTGCCAAACTTCGTATAATTCAGCATTCGCCAACAATTGGTTGGGGTAGATCTTTAATTCATCTGGGCAATAACCATCCCATAGCTTCGCAAAGTCGAGCCTATCGGATTGAGGCGTTGCTCCATGAAGATTTGGCATCCAATGAAGGACGATCTTAAAACCCGCCGCGCGCAATAAGTCCACAGCGGTTTTGGTTTGCGCGGATGTGTGGCCGCGCTTGTTCATTTGCAATACTTGGTCGTCTAAACTTTGCGCACCCATCTGCACCTTAGTAACGCCAAGATAACGGAGGCGTTTTATTTCGGCTTGGGTAATTTCATCCGGTCTGGTTTCAATGACCAAACCAACATTCCGATGAATGGCGTTCTCATTCTCAGCCTGCGCTGTAACCAAGTCGGTGGCTTCCATCTCTTGCTGATCCGAGGAGTGATTCATCGCGTCAAAACAACGCTTTATGAACCATTCCTGGTAATCCTTTTTATAGGCGCTCCACGTTCCACCAAGGATCAATAACTCGATCTTGTCGGTAGGATGACCAAGGGAATCAAGGGCATTGAGGCGCGAGCGAACCTGTGTATAGGGGTCGAATTGATGGTCAAGCGCGCGCATAGCTCCGGGCTCATCTGGTAGGTAAGATTTTGGCATCCGAACATCGGTAGGGCAGAAGATGCATTTACCTGGACAAGGATAGGGTTTGGTTAGTACGGTTACAGTGGTAACACCTGAGAGAGTACGCACCGGCTTCATGCGAATGCGTTCAAGAAGTTTTTTGTCCGCTTGCATCTCACCACTGGCAACCATCTCGTTGTACGCCGCCACCAAACCTGCTTTGCTAATGATGCCACCATCCGGCATTGGTCGTGCTCTGGCTGCCTGCATAATATCTTTGCCCGCCTGGATCTCTAACAATAAGATCTTGGCGACTTCCAGTTTTTCAGGGGTAATGAACCTGGTTTTTTTCCAATTTTTTATTCTGTCAGTTTCTATCATTTAGGATCCATTAACCCATCGGCTCGCGCAGTGGTTTGCCACCGATGATGTGTAGATGTAAGTGAGATACAGTTTGACCGCCATGGACCCCAGTGTTGATGATCGACCGATAGCCCAAGTCGGCAATGTTCTCTTGTTGGGCGATTTTTTTCGCTACAAAAAACATATGGCCTAAAATCAATTCATCTTGTGCTTCCAATTCATTGATGGATTGAATGTGTTTGTTGGGAACAATCAGCACATGAGTTGGCGCAACCGGATGGATATCTCGGAACGCCGTTACAGCATCATCCTGATATAGAATGGTTGCTTTGATTTCACCTTTCGAGATCTTGCAAAACAAACATTGTTCCGGATTCATTTATTGGGGTAGATCCCCAAACTCAGGCGCGCATAAAATATCGTAATACTGCAATTCTGTTTCTTTGTTCTCCATCGCGTATTCTTCAGCGTCTTTGCTGATATTTCGGATGGTATCCAAATGATCTCGAATATCTGTATCCCAGTATCGCGGAAGGGTAAACAAGGGGTTCCCGATTTGTCCCTCTGGGATAAAGGACGGGCGCATATCGTCGCCCTGATCTGCCAATGGGATCCAATTGAACATTAATGGACCGCGAGGATTAACTGTGAAGGCAAGCTTATAGCCATATTGCTGAGCTGCGGCTACCGGTTTTTCACCAAACCCGCCACCCGGCCAAATGATCGCGATAGGCGACTTACCATAATCCTTCTGCATCTTTTCCATTGAGCCCTGTAGCTCCCCCTGTAAATACTCATCCGTTGAATCATTAGACATTGGGATGTTGTGAATGGTGCCATGGGATTGATGATCCACCCAACCTTCATTTTCCAGATCAATATTTTCTTGGATCACCAAGTTATAGATCGAATCATCCAAATTGATCCACGAGTTGATAACAACCCAACCCCATTCGTTATGATATTTTTTAAAGGTAGTATCAAAATACTCACGATATTTTCGATCATCCACGATCAACAAAACAGATTTTTTTGGGATATTGGCATTCTTGTATAAAAAATCCGCCGCTTGCTGCATATTAACAGCCTCAAAACCCATCTCGTGCAGGTCGTTCATGATCCGCTTGAAATTTTCATTGGTGATGGCATTATCGGCAGTGGCATCCCCTTTGGTAATGGAGTGAAACATGATCGGGATCAATACGGTTCCAGGGGCGGCATTTTCCTTGTTCCATTTACTGTTCAAATACTCGCATTGGTTTTGAATATAGGTATGTGGTGTATCCAAAGGATTTAGCAAAGTAGTAGTAAATTGGCCCGGAAGGGTTGGCGGAGTACGGTTGGGATCTCGGGTAGGAACCGGAGTCACCGAGGGAGTGACAGGGATCAGCGCAATAGCTGTTTCGGTTATTCCGGCATAGATAGTTGCTACAGCCTGAGTTTGCGCCGCGTCAATATCAATGGCTGGCGCTGATGGGTTGGCAGCCGAACAAGAAGAAATTAAAACAGCAAGCAGTAGAGCGCTACTGGCTAATTTAATTCGTAGTTTTTTTTGGTCAAAAGGTTTCATAACATCGATTTTAACCTAAAATAGAGTAAAAAAAACAGGCCTGGATCACAGGCCTGTTGGTTTGGGCAAATGGGATTACTCGCCTTTGATGAATTTTT
>CAZSLN010000068.1:0-12931 GCA_964607645.1 uncultured Anaerolinea sp. | reverse complement strand
TGATGTGGTAAGTGGTTACCTTGGTGTTTCACATGCCAAGGTAATTTTGTTGGGGCGCTTTTTGGTTTAATATTGTAATATTCCGTTTTTTTTCAACCATCGAGGCAAGTTGATCGATGGAACTGATCAAGGGGTGGATAACAAAAAGGAAACACCACCAACAGAGATTGACCAAATGGGTTGACATGTCAAGGTTATGATTGGGTTTCGATACCGCGGTTGTGACAACGCAATAGAAATTCCGCAGGAAAACAAGCGCGGAGTACCGAAATTCGAAACCTGAAAGAAAGCGATACCAACCGCGGATGGTTCCTTACGGGTTTCTTGATCAGGGTGGTTATTTCGTTTCAGATCGGATCCGCAGGAGCATTCCCATGAGGAGAACGGCCCCCAAAAAGCTGGATGACAATAAAACACGCATGATCCACACGGTTTGAATGAACTGAGGATCGAAGGAGCGAATTTGTGAAAACGCTTGGGTCACTAACAGCCCATAAGCGATCGCGAACAAAACCATCCACCTTCGCGATGGAGAACCGGATAAGAAGTGATCAAAAACGATCACCAGCGGGAAAAAGAACCAGAAGTAGTAATGGTACCAAGTGATGGGGGAAGCCAATAACATGACCCCAATCACCAAGGAGAGGTCGAGATCTTCTGTAAATAATGGCTGCTCTCGTTTATCTGGTCGCACTCGCATCACCCACGCGACTATTCCCACAAAGGCAGCTACAAGCAAATATCGTAAATAGGTGATCCAGATCGGAACATCCATTGTTTCCCAGCCATTCACATTTCCATTTGTTAGGGCATGTAGTAAAAAGCCGGCAATGGATTGATTATTGAAGGCCGCTACCCCGCCCGCCTTTAATTGAGCGAGGATCATGGCGGCGTAAGCTAGCTGCCCGTCCAGCCCGACCGTTAGAGTGCTGACAATAAATATCGCCAGCGATCCGGCAATCGCGCCGCCCACGTACTTCCAATCTCTGCGCCAAAGAAAATAGACCACGAAAATTGCCGGAGTCATTTTTATCAGGATGATCAGTCCAAGGATAAATCCTGCCCAAAAGCGCCTTCCTTTACGAAGCAACAAATAACTTGCGGAGAAACAAAAAAAGATCAGCGCGGTGATATTCCCGTGCCAGAGATTATCCAGTACCGGTTGAAAGGTCAGTCCAAGGAAAAAAATCCAGGCGGTACGTAGGGTGCTCAAACTGGGGTTACCGCTCCAGGGCCGGGCCCAAATTATCATTGAGATCGATAAAACGCTGAGGAGCATGTTGATGGCCAGCCAGCATCGGGCGGCGGTATCAAACTCTAACAAAGCGAAGGGGCGGAAGATCCAAGCATAGCCAGCGGGGTAGACCCATCCGGTTGCCACGGGGCTATCCGGAAAGAAATGGGTACGGAAAGCGTCAAGATAGGGTTTTGAACTGGTTGTAAGCCCTCGGTGGAATCGGGAAGAAGTTGGTCCGGATGATTCTCAGCGAGCAAATTCCCCGCGACATAATATGGCGAGAAATCGATTGAAAAAACGGGATCACTAACGGCATTAACACCATAATAGGCAAAGAACATAACAGCGAATGCGAAGAGCAGATAAGCACTCAAGTCCATCGAAGGGCTGTACCTTTTCTCCTGGTTGTCTTTTTTCATAAGTTGGTTCTTCCGATGTTGAAATGAATGGCGGGTTGGTTTTTCGTGAACGATCACCAATTGGCCCGATGAGGAAGCATTTTATTGCTGATCAAAATGTATGTAAAATTGCTTACAACTAAATTTCCCGATTATATAAAAAAGTCCTTCCTTTTTTCTAAATGTGATGAAGGAAGGGAGAACTAAATTCAGTGTATCATATTCTATGAGACCTCGTATCCACTATACCGGACCCTTCTTGAGCTGCAGTTAAGTGAGAATAGGGAACCTCCCTCGCCATACCAATTGGATCTGATGCTGATGGGTTGATATCCCTATTAGAGGAACAGCATTTTTTTGTATTCTTGAGCTAGATTATTTTTGGCCGGGAATTACACTGGTAAAGGCCGCGATCACAAGAGAGTGGGCAGGGCTTAAAGAAGAAAGGTGGGCGATCCTTTTGTTGCCCTAACCCTAAAAACGAGTAAAGAAATGTGGACTATCCCTTCGAAGCCCAATTCCTTAAACCGAAAAAATTAGATAGCAATATCTGAGGTTGCCTTGCCAAGCTTTTGCTCTAACAGCCAGGCGGCAGTATCGCGGATGGATTCGCTGATGGGACGGGGCTGATAGTTTAGGTGGAGGGTGGCTTTGTTGTGGCTGATATCACAATTGCTTTGCAGCACCTCGATGGAATAGGGCGTGAAGCGCGGGGTGGTGTTGGTGAGGCGGTAATAATGAGGGGTAAAGCGGGCGGCAAATTGGGCCAGGCTTAGGGGCACGTGAAAACGGGTAAATTGTTTGCCGGTCGCTTTCAGAACAGCATCCAATAAGGCAGGGATGGTGATCTTCTGGCCGCTAAGGATGTACACCTGGCCGGGCTCGCCCAATTCATCGGCGGCGAGAAGCCCATCGGCTACATCACGTACATCCACAAAGTCGTAGGCACCCGTGATATATGGCGTAGGTTGGCGCTCGATGGCCTGGCGAATGTAAGCGCCCATCATGGAGCGGCGAAAATCGAAGGGGCCGATGACGCCGGTGGGGCAGGTGATCACCGCGTTGAGATGGCCGTTGTCGGCGGCCTTTTGCACTTCCAGTGTGGCAAGCGCTTTGGATTGGTCGTAACTGCCATAGGGGTTGTTGGGGTCAAAGGGGGTCTGCTCATCCACCACTTGGCCGTGGGGCAGGCGGGCGAGGGCGTGGATGGAGCTAGTGTAGATGAAACGCCGCACGCCGGCTTGGATAGCGGCTTGCAGAATGTTGTGGGTGCCTTCTACGTTTACTTGATGTACGGCAGGCAATTTGCCTGGCATAATTGAGATAAGCCCAGCGAGATGGAAAACCTTGCTGACACCTTGGAAGAGGGGCTGGAGCTGCTGCGGGCGCAAAACATCGCCTTCTATTTTCTCAATGGGCAAGCCATCTAGGGAAGTGGTATCCTCGCCGGGGAAGATCAGGGCGCGCACGCGCTCGCCGCGCTGGCACAACTTGCGCGCCAAGACATTGCCAATATGGCCGGTGGCGCCAGTGATGAGAGTAATTGGGTTGGGCATTATTTGTTCCTTGGCTGTAGGGGAAAGGCAGACAGCCAAAACAGGGGGCGGGGTGGTTTGATGTTGGAAATTGCTTCTCCGTCTTACCTTCGCTCGCATCCTTCTCTTTCCTTATATCCCTTAAGGTTGGAAGTGTCAATCAATGGCCGAATTTTGTTAGGTTTTTTCCTTTGAATTTTTGCTGCTAGGTAGCAACCTTGATGGCGGTTTCCCGTTTTGATGGTTTTATTTGCACCATTTTCGCGAAATTATCTGAATGCGGAGGCCTGCGGTCAGGTTCGCGGGCTCGGTTAGGCCGGTATGGCCGAACCGGCGCGAGGGGAGAAAGGCGTGCAGTGGCGAGTGGGGGGTCCGGCGCGGCGCGATGGGTGAAATCTATAAAAAAGCATCCCTAACGTTTTTTTTAGATATGGGGCTGTGTCACCTCCACCGTATCTCCATTGAAAATCCACTATCAAAATGTTACGATTAATAGTGGAATACCCATTTTGGGGTCGATCGGCTTTGAACGGATTGGAGGACATATGTTTAAGAAAAGATTGTCACTCTTGATCACGGGCTTGCTTTTCATCTCATTGCTGCAAATAGCGTGTTCATTAGCAAATATCGCGTCTACCGTTGCCAACGAGCTGGCGGTTGCCGAAAAAAAGGGGGAAGCGGAGGGAGTTCCCGCGGATGGGGAGGCCCCAGCTGGGCAAGATACAGCAGAAGAGGGAGGCATGGCACTCGATCTTCCGCCTGGCCCGCCAACACCTACCCCCTTTGTTTACAATGGAGCAATGCCGAAATCGGGCACAGGTGGGGTGTTTGGTCGTATGTTGTGGAATGGCGGCCCTGTGGAAGGGCTTGAGGTAAAGTTGTGCGACAAGATCAAGTTCTTTGGTGGTTGCGAGGGGGTGGAGTACCCCACGCGCACTGTAGCGAATGGTGTGTACGCCATTTTGGATGTTCCGCCCGGATCGTATGGGCTTACGTATAAAGCTTTGGAGAGCGATACTTGGTATTATGTCACTTCTGGTTTTCTCAACGCAAAGGATTTTGAGGTGCCGGCTGACCAGATGGTGGACGTGGGTGATTTTAACACGATCCGCACGGACCTAAAGATCATCAGCCCTAAAGAGGATGAAAGACTATCAGGTGTTAGCAGACCGGTTCTCAGTTGGGAACCGTATGAAGGGGCTGCCTATTATGAGCTCACCTTCCACTCTGGTAGGGGCGGCTCGCTGATTCATCGAAAAGAAATGACAGAAACTAGCTTCACCATGGACCGCGATTTGCAGACTTGCGATTACACGTTTGATGTGGAAGCCTTTAATGGGTCGGGCGTGGCAATAGCGGAGTATGATGGCTGGAGTAATTTTCAGATCGCTGGCTTGCCGCAAAGCTGTAACATGGTGGCGCTAAGCCCGGCGGATGGGGCAACCGCACCGGCGACCGGGATAAAGCTGACCTGGCAGCCGCATGATTGGGCTGCTGTGTATAAGATCCATTTTTATTTGGAAAGCGACTCGAATGTGAAGATCCTTGATTTTGTGGAGTCCACCGAGCCGAGTTACACCATCACCCAGAATGTGCCGGCCGGAACTTATTATTGGGTGGTGTATGGGTACGATGAGTTTGACGATGGGGTGGGATTTACCGACGGGTTTATTTTGAATGTGACCAACCCGTAGGGGTTTTGGTTTTTGGAAGGGCGAGCTGACCGGCTCGCCCTTTTTTGTGTTGTTTTCGGATGCCATTTGGGGGAGAGGATCGATTTTAGGTCGGTTTCACCGAAGCACTCGGGACGGGAATGGGGACAGGGATTTAATGACACCTAATGGAACGGTATTCAGTTATCCGCGGTGGGTTCGCCGTGGCTGCCCGCGTATTCGAAGATGGACGTCCCCCTGAAGGCAACGTGACCGAGGTTAGCCTATGCGTTTGACCCTGAGAGTGTTTGAACTATCTTTTTTGGTCATATTTGACGCCAAAATCATATCTTTTTCTATCCTTTATTATCAGAGCCACAAACACGATGCCAACCTATAATTGGAAAATTCAAATTCAAAGGAGAAAAATGATGAAGAAAAGTTTTATGATCGTGTTTTTAGTAGCGCTACTGGCATTCGTTTTGCCAGTGAGTGTTTTCGCGGGCAAGCGCCAAAATTTTGAGGTTAGTGTGCGCAACCGCAGCGGTGCTTCCGCGATGGTGATTGTTGTGAACGAACAAGGCCAAAGCAGCAACTTCCAACTTCCTGCCGGATATAGCACCATTCAACTGGAAGAAGGCAAGTATGACTATTACGTGACCGCCGCTTGTGGTAATTCTGCTGGCCGTTGGAACCTGAATGTAGACAAGACTTTATGGGTTGTGTGTACTCAGGTTGCCCCCGTGGCGCAATTAGTAATGCAAAAGGGTGGGGTAAGCGGTTGCAGTGACTATGGATTTTTTGCCAATTGGTCAGGTGGAGCTTATGTTGAGTTCAATTCAGAAACACACTGGAATTCACCAATTTCTTGGGAACAGAACATTCTAAATGTTCTGGACGAAGGGATAACCCCTATACCCGGTTGCATCACAGATCTTCCCTATGATGGTTACTACGCCGGAGGATCTAGCGGTTAAGGCACCATCAACCAACCCTTAGCGCATGAAGAGGATCGGGTAAGCAGCGCCGGTGGCAACAACGTTGGCACCGGCGCTGCATTTGAACAAGATCTAGTGGATTGCGTTTGGCACGGAAGGTGTGACTAAACCCGTGCCCGCTGACGCAGCACCACTGATGCAGAACCACTGATGCAGAACCAAGCGCTTTTGTTGAACGGAACGAGGCTAGGGCTGCAACCTGGCAGCCCTTTCTCGACCAAAGCAGCTAGCGCCTGCCGAATTCGAAGGATCGTGGGAAACAGAGATTTGGTGTTTCGTACTTTTTCCTTTCCCTTATCACCGTTTTGGTTCCCGCACTTATACCGAAAAGTACATTGGCGACAAAAAATTGCCAGGTACACTGCCTTGCGGGCATTGCCGTGAAAAACCTATTAGACCCCATTAAGATATAATTATGACCATGTCAGCCACCACATATCCAGCAGCCGACCAAGCAATGCGGCTTTATTTTCATGGCGAGTTTCGGCAAGCCGAGGCTATTTGCGATGAAGCCATTGCCATAAGCTTGGCTAATGAAGCTGATCTGGATGCCATCCGAACGCGGGCTGCCGTTTTGATCGCCAAGGCGCGCGTGGGTTGCGAGATCGGCCTGCTTGCGGATAACCTGTCGATGAGTTACCAGGCTTTTGACCTGTTGGACCAAGCCAATGACCCCTGCCTGAGGGCGCGAGGGTTGCACAGTTTGGCGGCGGCGTATTATTACGACAATAAACTTGCTCCGGCTTTAGCTTACGCTACCCAATGTTTGGAGTTATGCCGCGAAGAAAATCTTACCGACGATCTGGTGGATGTTTTAAACACCCGCTCTGCTTTGTGCGGCACTTTAAGCGATTACACCTCCGCCTTAGAGCACTCTCGCGAGGCATTGGCATTGGCGCGGGCAGGCGGGGATGCCACTCAGTTGATCCAATCTTTGGTAAATCACGCGATTAGCCAGATTCACCTAAATGAGTATGCAATCGCGGAAGAATCTCTGGGTGAGGGCATCCTTTTAGCGCAACAGGAAAATAACAACTTTTTATTGGCCACCTTACAGTGCCTGGGTGGATCGATAAAAAATAACCAAGGACAATTTGATCTTGCCGCTGAGGCGTTGCGAGAAGCTGTTCCGGTGTTGGCAAAATTTGAACCCCACCCACGCCTGGCAGCCAATTATTACAATTTGGGTTTTGCTCTTTGGCAAACCGGTGAACTTGAGGAAGCCGAGCAAGCCTTGACGCGCGCTTTGGTGATCGCGGAGACCTTTGATTGGCAGCTGATCTTACCGGCCATCCATGCTATGTTGTCCGCTTTTTATGCAAGTGCAGGTGATCACGCTAAAGCCTTTTCGCACCAAAGCAGCCAAACGGCTGCCCAAAGGCTGGCGACTTTCAGCCAACCAATTGGCACCTTCCCCGTGCCGTCGTTAAAATACCCACCATCTAACCCAAGCGAATCGTTATTACGATCCGTTGCCATGCGGCAGGTGCGGACCTTGGATCCATCAACTAGGTACCTAAACCATTTTACGTTGGTAGCTAGTGGGCGACAGGCTTATACGAACTTTGTTCAAAAGCAAGAGCCTACCCAGTTGTTGGCCATTCATCTAAACCTTGAAAAAGACGCTGCCACGATGGAGCCAAGGACCTTTAGAGATTGGGAGATGAAACGTTTAATCATCTTGCTTGGTAGACATTTTCGCATCACAGACCTGCCTTGTCGCATGCCTACCGGTCAGTTTTTGCTTCTAATGCCTGCTACCAGCCTTCAAACCGCGAAGGCGATCGCGGTGAATATTCAGACCGAGTTGGGCGCTCTGGGCGAGGATGGCACGTTTTTGGATCACAAAGTTATCGTGGCAAGTTTGGGGTTGGAGGATCGGTCCATCTCGGACTTTATCAACCGTACTTTATTGCAATTAGTAGAGGCGGGCTAATGGCACAAAACGCTGAACGATTGTTGGACGCAGCTCTGCAATTGGCTGGTAAAGTGGGAACATTGCCAGCGAGTGGAACAGGATTGCCGGCCCAACCCGCATTAATAGCCCTAAACGCACGCCAGTTGGATGTTGAGGAATGGATGCAGCACCTAGGCGATTGGTACAGAGATGAGCAAGGGCTGGATGTGTGCTTGGAGCGAGCCGAGGGAGGCGTGCCGTTGATTGATCGTACCTTGGCAATAGGATTTTTGGCATGTGTAGATGCCTGCCTTGCGGCTTTTGCCGGCTTTGCCCAAAATGGTTCGGTAGAGGTGCTGGTGCAACCGACGGGGGGTACGCTTACCGTTTTGTTGATCAGCGCGGTGGCTTTTGGTGTGGAGCAAAAAAAGTGGTTCGAAGGTTTTAGGCAAGAGGGCAGCTCCTGGGGTGTAAAGGGTTCCATCTATGCCAAGGCCGATCTGGCCGGCAAGGTCTCCCTGTCCATCCCGCTTGTTTCACTCGAATTAGTTACGCCAAGTAGGATGAACCAGCAGGTGGTTCTTGCGCATCCATCTTTCATTTTCATGGAGAGCTTAGCTGGTGTTCTTGAAAGCCAAAATTACACCGTGGTAGGCATGGCAACCAACCTGCGCCAACTCCGCCAAATCACCCAACAGCTGCGCCCAACCATCATCATTTTGGAACCCTTATTGGCTGAGGAAGCGACCTTTGATTTTGTTGCCCAAACACAGATAGACCTAGCCGGCAGCAAGGTGGTTTACCTTACCAACAATGGCGGGATGATGTTGATTCGCCAAGCGGCTGAGGCCGGGGCACGGGCTTACCTGCGCAATGATATTTCGGTCGCGGATCTGTTGGCGGCGTTAGACGCGCTGCCGAATTCGCCGTTCCAGATCTCGCCCGCCTTTGCCAGTGGGTATGTTTTGGGTGAAAGCGCCGAGCATAACCAGGCTTCTCGGCTTACCCCATTGCAATCTCAAATTTACGGGCTTATCCAACAACGGCATACGAATAAAGAGATCGCCAGAAGGCTTAGCCTTAGCGAGAGCGGTGTAAAATACCACCTTCGCCAAATATTACTCGCGCTCTCCCTAACCAAAAAAAGCGACCTACGTAACAAATCCGCCTAAGCACGATCATGGTGCGTGGCGCAGGGTGAGCGAGAGAAACCAAGGGAAGATGTGATGGGTTTTTATCTTGGCTGTTGAAGGGGGCGGGATAGCGACCGTTGATGAGCTTGTACGCGCTAAGCCCGGCGGATTAGGCAACCGCTTCGGTGCCGGTGTGATGGGGCATGATTAGGCGGTGGTGGATAAAATCCTTATTTATTTAGTGAGAGACTAGAATGTGAAGGTTCTTGGTTTTGTGAAATTTTGCGAGCCTAGCTCTTTCTTCACGTGCTATTTGTTGTAGGTTTTTGGGGACTTGATGAGTTCGGTGATGGGGTTGGGTTTACCGAAGGCTTTCTTTGGAATGTGACCAATCTGTAGGGGATTTTGTTTTTGAGGGGACGAGCCGTTGGATGGTTCGCCCTTTTTTGTGTAGGGGTATAGGTAAGCGGAGTAGTTTTTGGGAGGAAGCCCTTAGGTTGGTTGCACAGAGGGGCAGGGGTGAAATGAACGGGAAAGGACCTTGTCTCACACGAAGCGCGCAAAGGGCACGAAGGAGAACGAAGGGAAAGGGATATGGCTGAGGCTTGGGGGTTTATCGATGCGGCAGCCTTGGCTGCTCGCTACGAATGGGCATGTTCAAGGAAATGAAAACGGGTGAAGGATCATCTCCTTCACCCGTTCTTTTTATCTATGGTTCAAAACTCGCGATCAATCCAGCGGTTGGTCGGGGAGCCAGCAGCAGAGCACTAGCTCGCGGGCGGCTTTTACTTCGTCCATACGGCCGAACAAGGTGTTGTGGGGAGCGCTTTTGATGATCTCGGGGTTGGTGCGAGCTTCCTCGGCGATGGCGAGCAGGGCGTCGGTAAAGGCATCCATGGTCTGCTTGTTTTCGGTTTCGGTAGGCTCGATCATCAAGGCTTCGTGCACGATGAGCGGGAAGTAGTTTGTTGGCGGGTGGAAATCGAAATCCATTAGGCGCTTGCTGATATCGAGGGCGCGGATATCGGTGCCCTCGAAGCGGCCTTCCATCACAAACTCGTGCATACAAATGCGATCGAACGGCACTTTGTAGGTCTTTTTGAGGCGCGCCATGAGGTAGTTGGCGTTTAGCACGGCGTATTGGCTGATGGCTTTGAGACCATCTGGCCCGTGCATGGCGATGTAGGTGTAGCTGCGGACGATGGCGCCGAAATGGCCGTGGAACGCTTTCATGCGCCCAATGGACTGCTTGGGGGTTTCGTAGCCATAAAGGGGCGGAATTTCGTCGGTGCCTTCTTCTACTTTGCAGATGAGTGGAGCGGGCAGGAAGGCGGCGAGACGCTCGCTGACGCCAACGGGGCCGCTGCCTGGACCGCCGCCGCCATGAGGCACGGCGAAAGTTTTGTGCAGGTTGAAGTGCATGACATCGAAGCCAAGATCGCCGGGGCGGACGATGCCGAGTAAGGCGTTAAGGTTGGCGCCATCGGCGTACATGAGGCCGCCGCAATCGCGAACCAGTTTGACGACTTCGGTGATGTTTTGGTCGAATAGGCCGAGGGTGTTGGGGTTGGTGAGCATCATACCTACCACGGTGTCGTCGCAGGCAGCCCTGAGGGCTTCGAGGTCTACATTGCCATTGGCATCACTGTGGATGGTTACGATCTCCATGCCCAGCATGCCGGCGCTGGCCGGGTTGGTGCCGTGAGCGGCATCGGGGATGAGCATCTTGGTGCGTTTTGAATCACCGCGAGCCTTATGGTAGGCTTCCATGATCAAAACGCCGGTAAATTCGCCATGGGCGCCGGCTGCGGGCTGCAGGGTTACAGCGGCAAAGCCACTGATCTCCTTGAGCCATTCCTGCATTTCCCAAAGCAAGGCCAAGTTGCCCTGAATGGTTTCGATGGGCTGCAATGGGTGGCTGTTTACGAAGCCGGGTAAGCGGCAGGTGTCTTCGTTGATCTTGGGGTTGTATTTCATGGTACAGCTGCCCAAGGGGTAGAAACCTTCATCGACGCTGTAGTTGTACTTGCTGAGGTGCATATAATGGCGCACCACATCCACTTCGGCTAATTCAGGGATGGCCAGTTCATCTCGCAGCAACCCGGTTTCGGGAAGTTTGGTGAGGGGCACATCGCTAACCGGGAAGGTTACGCCGGTGCGGCCGACAGAGGAAAGTTCAAAAATGGTAGGTTCACGCATGATCCACCTCCGATAAAATATCTACGAGCAGGTCGATCTGCTGTTTTGAGTTCATTTCGGTAACGGCGATGAGCATGTGGTTCTTGAGGGCGGGGTAATCTTTGCCCAGGTCGTAACCACCTAAGACGCCGTGTTCCAACAGGTGCTCGTTCAATTCCGCCACATCGCGGTCGAACTTAACGACGAACTCGTGGAAGAAGGGGGATTTGAAAGCCAGTTTTGCGCCAGGGATCTTGTTGATCTGTTCGGCGGCATAGTGCGCTTTTTGGTAGCATAACTCGGCAACCTGCTTGAGGCCGGTTTTGCCGACCACCGAGAGGTACACAGCGGAACCGAGCGCCAAAAGGCCTTGGTTGGAGCAGATGTTGGAGGTGGCTTTTTCGCGTTTGATATGCTGTTCGCGGGCGGTGAGGGTGAGGACGTAGGCTTTTTGGCCTTTGCTATCCATGGTCTCGCCAACCAAGCGGCCGGCCATTTTGTGGACGTATTTTTTGAGGGTGGTGAAGAAGCCAAGTGAGGGGCCGCCAAACCACATGGGTAAGCCGAGGGGCTGGCCTTCGCCAACGACGATATCGGCACCCATAGCGCCGGGGGTTTTGTACATGCCCAAGGCGATGGGATTGGCGACAACGCAGAACATGGCGCCTTTGGCGTGAACTTCCTCGGCCAGTTTGGTGTAATCGTAGACGCGGCCGAAGAAATCGGGGTATTGAACTACGACCAAGGCGGTGGCTTCATCCACATCGTTGATGATAGTGGATGGGTCATCGGATACCTTGGCGGGGTCATTGCCTACCAGGTGAATATCTTGCGCCTGGATGTAGGTACTGACCACTTCGCGGTACTGTGGGTGAACAGCGGGTGACATTACGATTCGGTTGCGTTTGCCGCGGAAGTTGGCATAGGCCATGTTCACGGCTTCGGCGGTGGCGGTGGCGCTATCGTAGTGGCTGGCGTTGGAGAGCTCCATGCCGGTGAGGGCGGTCATCAGGGATTGGTATTCGAAGATGGCTTGCAGGGTGCCCTGGCTGATCTCGGGTTGGTAGGGGGTGTAGGCGGTATAGAACTCGCCGCGTCGAAGGATATGATCGACCACGGAGGGGATGTAATGGTTGTACATGCCGGCGCCGAGGAAGGAAATTAATTGGCGGGCAGATTCGTTGGCGTCGGCCAGCTCAGAGAGCATTTCGCTGGCTTCCATTTCGGTCAACGCATCGGGCAGGTTAAGCTTGGGAAAACGGACCTTCGCGGGGATCACGTCGAAGAGATCGTCAAGAGTCTTCACGCCGATCGTGGCGAGCATTTCTTCCGTTTCCTTGGGGGAATGGGGGATATATGTCATAGTTTCATCCTTTCGGATGGAAAGGTTTAGTGACCCTTAGCGGCGCAATCGGCTTCGTAAGCGGCGGCATCCATAAGGCCGGCGGGAACGCCACCTTCCACTTGGATGACCCAAGCAGCGCCGAAAGGATCGGAGTTGATGCCTTCGGGGCCACCAACGAGGTCTTCATTGATGGCAACAACTTTGCCAGAAACGGGGGAGACCACTTCGGCGGCGGCTTTTACGGATTCAACTGAGGCGATCTGATCGCCGGCAGAGACGGAATCACCAACGGAGACGAGGATCTCGAGGAAGACGATATCAGAAAGTGAGTTCTGGGCGAAATCGGTAAGACCGATCTTGCCGGTGGTGGGGTCGAACCCAACCTCGGCGATCTTCGATCCGCTTTCTTGACGATCGGCCTCGAGACGTCGCCGTTCGCTGTCCGGGAGGCGGAGGTAACGAGTCATGTCGACCGTCGTCCCCTCTTCGCCCATGACGCCAAAGCGCAAAACTTCGTCGTCATCGGCGGCGCGGTGATTATTATTCCTCCCGAAATTC
>CAZSLN010000067.1:8023-12966 GCA_964607645.1 uncultured Anaerolinea sp. | reverse complement strand
CGCGGGCAAATTTCTGCGCGTCAGCGCCGTGCAGCTACGCGGACCAAATTCTGCAAGTCAGCGCCGTGCAGCTACGCGGACCAAATTCTGCACGTCAGCGCCGTGCAGCTACGCGGACCAAATTCTGCACGTCAGCGCCGTGCAGCTACGCGGGCAAAATTCTGCGCGTCAGCGCCGTGCAGCTACGCGGGCTAAAATCTGCACGTCAGCGCTAGCCAACAGGCTAAGCAGCCAAGCCGCCCCGGCCATAGGATCCTTTTTCAACTCAAAAATAGGGTTGAGCGAGTATAATATACCCACTATCACAACACCAACAAGGCTATTTTGATGAAATTTAACAATATTTGTATTCTCGGTATGGGGTATATTGGTTTGCCCACGGCTTGCATGTTTACCACAAATGGCGTCAATGTACTGGGGGTGGATATTCACCCAGCCATCATCGAAACCCTCAACCAAGGGCGCATTCACATCCACGAACCAGGCCTCGCTGAAGCGGTTAACACTGCCGTTGCTGGTGGGCTATTAAAAGCTGCCACAACCCCGCAGCCCGCCGATGCCTTTATCATTGCCGTTCCCACTCCTTTCTACCTCGATGACCTCGGTGAGTACAATGGCCAGAGCTACAAAAAAGCCGATATGCGCGCTGTTACCAGCGCCGCCCGTTCCATCCTCCCAGTTCTGCGCAAGGGCAACCTGGTGGTGCTCGAAAGCACTTCACCCCCTCGCACCACGCTCGACCTGATCCTCCCGATCTTGGAAGAAAGCGGCCTCAAAGCCGGTGTCGATTTCTACTTAGCCTACTCCCCCGAGCGTGTGCTGCCCGGCCAGATCCTGCGCGAACTGGTTGAGAACGCCCGCGTCATTGGCGGCATCGATGCCGCCTCGGCACAAGCCGGCGCTGATCTGTACCGCGCTTTCGTCAAGGGCGAGATCCACCAAACCGATAGCACCACCGCCGAGATGGTAAAGCTGATGGAGAACACCTACCGCGATGTGAATATCGCCATCGCCAATGAATTCAGCCGTCTTTCAGAGCGTTTCGGTGTAGATGTATGGGAAGCCATTCAGCTTTCCAGCCTGCACCCGCGCGTCAAGATCCTTTCGCCCGGCCCCGGCGTGGGCGGCCACTGTATTAGCGTGGACCCGTGGTTTTTCGTTGAGACCGCGCCCGATCTTAGCCAGCTGATCGCCAAAGCCCGTGAAGTAAATGACGGCCAGCCGCATTTTGTGGTGGAAAAAGTAAAGCAAGCGCTCGGTGGAAGCCTAAAAGGCAAACACGTTGCCGCACTGGGCCTGGCTTACAAGCCGGATGTAGACGACCTGCGCGAAAGCCCAGCGGTGGAAGTGGTGCACCTGCTTACCGCCGCCGGCGCCTTAGTAAAAGCCTACGAACCCTATAAACCCAATGCCGATCTCCCTGGCGTAAACGCCTCGCCCACCCTGGCGGGTGCCATTGAAGATGCCGACCTGCTGCTGCTTTTGGTAAGCCATAGCGAGTTCAAACAGATCGACCCCAACAAACTGCTCTTGCAAACCAAAGCCCGTATAGCGTATGATTGTAGTAACGCTTGGAAATTTGAAACTTGGAATAAAGTGGGTTTTGTCCTTCACCGGCTTGGCGATGCCAAGAACCAAGCCCCAAAGTAATATCAACCGTTCTTATTCCTTACCTACCAGTTCTTAGAGAAGATAAATGGCTGAAAATACCTCATTACGGGGAACTGAATTATTCAATATTCTAAACCGCTTGGATGTAGGTGTATTTTGCCTTTCCAAAGATCTGATAGTTACCTATTGCAATAAAAAAGCCGCAACGTGGCTCGACGCGGATGAAAAAGGGCTCCTCGGGCATCCCTTTCAAAAAACCACCCCCAATCGTACATATCCCGTTCTATCCCCTGCTTTCCTTCGATGCCTCAACACTCAAACGGAAGAAACCGTGCGGGTGAAGGATGAGAGCGGCCAGTTGTGGGATGTTCTGCTCCTCCCTAACCAAGATGGCGTAACGGCTGAGATAAAGAAGGTACCCGAAGCAGAACCGGCGCAGCTCAACCAAGAGGATGAGGGGAAGAAATCCCAAAGCATACTTGCTTTAAATACAGACGCGATCTTTATTTTCCGAAAGTCGGACGGGGTGGTGATTGAAGCGAACCAAAAATTCGCGGATTTGATCAAACTCCCCTTTGAAAAGATCATCGGCTTTTCCGCGTTCCAATACCTCATCTGGGATAATGCCGGCAAGCAGGCGGAACATTTAACAAAGTTCAACACCGAAACCCAGGTGGATGATTTAGAAGTGAAAATTTTAGATGGAACCAGCCATTCGCGTTTGGTGTTGGTTACCTCCCGACCTATATTTGTGAATGGCGTTCCCTGTACCCTCAATTTGATTCGCGAAAAACCAGCGGCGAACGCGGCAAAAAGCGGGCGCTCGCAAATCGCCAAAGAGCTTCGATCTACGGTAGATGAACTGCGCAAGCGCTTGGATGATCGTGGCAATGAACTCGACCAAGCCAACCAGCGTTTTGCAGCCAATGACCTAAATACCCACTTGTTGTTCGAGATCACCAAATACTTACTCGAAACCGAAAAATTTGAAGAAGGCCTAAAGCACATTGCCAATGTTTTAGCAATCAAATTAGATTACGACCGCATCTCCATTTTTACCTTTGATGTGGATGCCAGGCTTGTTACCGGCTTCTACCGCGGCGGCAAAGGCCGAGAAAATGTAGAACAGGTAGATTTTGAGGAATTATGGGAGGGTTTAGCTGGCTGGGTTATGCGAACCGGCCAAACCGCTAACTCGCCCCAAGGCATCCCTGATGACAGAGAAAGCCCCAGCGTGCGCCAAAGGCGGGCGGCGCAAAAATGCGGCGCCATCGTTGTTTCGCCCATCAAATATCTGGGCAAAGTACTTGGTGTTGTTACCGCCATTAAAAGTGAAAACCAGCTGGAGTTTAATACTACCGATATCGCAATCATCGATTCGGTAGCCAATCAGGTAGCTACCGCCATCCAAAATAACGCTCTCTACCAATCACTGCGGCTCGAAGTAAAGAACCGCAAAGTAGCCGAAGAAGAAGTGCTGCGGTCTCGTGACCAATTAGAAGAGCAGGTAGTAAACCGCACCCAAGAACTTGAAAGATCCAATCAGGCCTTGCGTTTGTTGGATGAGTGCAACCAGATCATCGTCTCCGCAAGAACAGAGCCGCAATTAGTTGAAAAGATCTGTGATGCTGTTGTACAAGTGGGCGGTTACAGTCTTTGTTGGATCGGGTTTGCCTTAGAGGATGCCCAAAAGACCGTAAAACCGGTTGCCTGCGCCGGCTTCGAGAAAACCTTTTTTGATGGTCTTCCCTTTACCTATGCCGATGAATATTATGGCCGCGGTCCTACCGGCACCTGCATCCGCGAGAACCGCCCGGTGGTCCTCAACGACCTGCAGAACGCGGAAGCCTACCCCAATTGGTCTTTGGACGCGAAAAATCGCGGATACTGTTCGATCGTGGCTGTGCCGATCAGGTTAAACAACAAGATCCTTGGCGCTCTTACCTTATATTCTTCCTCTGTTGATGCATTCAAAACGGATGAAGTGACCACCATCCAATCGATCGCGGCTAATATTTCCATTGGTATCATTACTATTCGTTCTCTTCGGGAAGTTCTTTTATCCGAAAAACGCTTTAAAAACTTCTTTGATAACACCCCTGCCGGTGTGATCATTGCCCGCACTGCCGATACCTATATTACTGATGCTAATCTCTCGATCCTTACTTGGCTGGGTCTCGATCGGTCGCAGGTGGTTACTCACTACGTAACGGAAGTTTTAGGACCCGATACGCTCGAGAAATATGCCGATCTGTTCGCTATCATCCAAGCTCACCAGCCGCTGCACGAAAAAAGTATCGAGTTGCGCAACGCCAAAGGCGAGTTGGCATCCTTTCAGCTCTCAACTCAACCGATCGAGCTGGATGGAGAACCGCACACCCTGCTCTCTCTTAATAATGTTACAGAGCTTGTGATGGCCACCGAAGAATTGGTCAAAAGCCGAGGTAGACTCTTGAGCGCGCAGAAACTAGCGAAGCTTGGTAACTGGGAGTTTGATCTTGCTAGCGGTCGATCTACATGGTCCGCCCAAATGTTCGAGATCTTCAATTATCCTGTTGCTTCTCAGCCGCCTGAGCTCGATGAGATCGCGAAAAATGTTCATCCCGATGATCAAGACGATTTTTTGCGCATCATCCATACAATTCGGAAGCAAACCGATACGCACTATTTGATCTACCGATACTATCCCTTCGCGGATAAACCTACCCTGCGGTATTTAGAGGCAACCTATTCGCCCGGTTTTGGGCCGGATGGAAAAGTAAACCGCGCTTATGGCACAGTGCAGGATGTGACTGATAAAAAGGTTGCTGAATTGAATTTAGTAGATGCTCAGCAGCAGCTAAAAATAGCCCAAACCTTAGCTCTTATTGGCAGTTGGTGTTTTAACTATACAAAATCTGAATTTTCTGGCTCCGAAGAATACTACCGCATCCTAGGTTGGCAGGATGACCCTCGTAAACATACTTTGCGAGAATTTCTGGATCTCATCCCGGCCGAAGACCTGCCCGTAGTGAGGTCTATGTTCCTCAATAATGCCAATCATGACCATTACGATATTGAACACCGCGTTATCACAACCAATGGAATCCGCTGGGTTCGCGTGATCAGTAGATTGGAAGAAGAAAAGACCAGCCGCATAAAACGGGTAGTGGGCTCCCTGCAGGATATCACGGACCTCAAAGAATTTGAACTGGCGGTGCAGGATAGCGAATTGCGCTTTAGGGGCTTTATCGAGAGATCTCCACTCGGCAAATCGCTCATCAATGAAGAAGGTAAGTTCCTTGAATGGAACACTGCCCAGGAATCCATCACCGGCATCCACTGGATCGCCG
>CAZSLN010000067.1:0-8013 GCA_964607645.1 uncultured Anaerolinea sp. | reverse complement strand
GATCGGAAAATATGCCTGGGAGGTCGCTCCAAAATTACGAACCACCGAAGAGTTGGTGGACTTCCCGATGGAACAAGTGAAGGCTGGTTTTCTGGCTATGCTTTCCACGGGTAAAGTGCCTAACCGCACAAGCGAACAATCACAATCGTTGTTTTCCCTTGACGGCGAACGAAAAATGATCCACCAAACCTCCTTCGTTATCCCTTCAGCGAAGGGAAACCATATTGGTTCCATTTACGAAGATGTAACCGAGAGAACGCTCTCCAATCAGGTGCTGCAAATGCGGCTTGCCATCAACGAGTTTGCCAACACCCACACCCCCGAAGAGATCGTAAAACACGCGTTGGACCAGCTTGAGGGTTTGGTGCGCAGCAAGCAATCCTTCTTCCACAATGTTTCGAGTTCAGTCAACACCTCTGATCTGGTTCTATGGTCTAACAACACTCTCAATAACGTTTGCACTGTGCCTGGCCGCCCCCAGCACAACTTGTTTGGTGATGGGCGTATTTGGATGGATGCTTTTAATAGAGGTGGGGTGTGTTTTTATAACGATAGCGAAGCTCTCGCCGCTCTCAAATCATTTCCTGTTGGCCACTCTGTGTTAAAGCGCTTAATGGTGCTGCCCATTCTGCGGCAAGGCAAGGTAGTGGCGATCATTGGGGTAGGCAATAAGATCAGCCCTTACACAAAACAAGATTCTGATCAGGCCACCGCATTTATGGATCATGTTTGGGACCTGGTTGAGCGTAAAGCATATCTGGAAGAAACGCTGCACCTGCGTACCATCATCGATACCGCCCAAGACCTGGTTGGGTCACTTACAACCGACCTGAAATTTAGCTACCTCAATAACGCTGGTAGAAAAATGCTCGAAATGAACGAAGAGGATCGGGTCGAATCCCATACTCTTACCGATTTTATGACCAGCGAAAGCAAAGCCGCCTTACTCGAGAAGGGAATTGCGATCCTATCAACAAAAGGTTACTGGACCAGCGAATTGACCCTGATGGATCACAATGGCCAACCCTTTTATGGCTTGCTCAATATGGTGGCGGAAAAAGATAACCTTGGTTCCGTCAACCAGTATTCCATCATCCTCAACGATATTTCCATTCTAAAAGAAGCTGAAGCGGCCCTTCGCGTTAGTGAAGTGCGTAATCGTTCGCTGCTAAACGCCATCCCCGATATGATCTTCCGGCTCGATAAAGACGGCACTTTTCTCGATTATAAAGGCGAGTCCTCCCAGCAAACCTACCTCGATGCCAGCCAATTTATCGGGAAAAAAGCCTACGATGTACTCCCGCCCGAGGTTGGCACTTTGCTAAAAGACGCTATTGCCCGCGCATTTGAAACGGACCAATTGCAGACCATCGAGTACCAATTAACGGTCCTCGACACCATCGGTTATTACGAAGCCCGTATTGAACCCAATGCGGCGTCTTCCGAAGTCTTTGCCATTGCCCGCGATATTACCGAGCGCAAGAAAAATGAGCAAGAGCTAACCCAATACCGCGACCACCTCGAGGCGCTGGTAAAAGAGAGAACCCTGCAGCTTGAGTTGGCCCGCGATCAGGCAGAATCCGCTAACCGCGCCAAAAGCGAATTCTTGGCGGTAATGAGCCACGAAATTCGCACACCGATGAACGGAGTCTTAGGCCTTACCCAGCTGGTTATGCAATCGCAGTTAGATAACCAGCAACGCATCTACCTCAAAAATATCAAATCATCCGGCGAAACCCTGCTCGCCATCATCAACGACATTCTCGATTTTTCCAAGATCGAAGCCGGCAAGCTCTCCATCGAGCAGATCGATTTCGATATCGACCAGGTGCTGCACACCCTTTCCAATATGGTTTCGCTAAGAGCCTACGAAAAAGGCATCGAATTGGTGTTCAACAGCGCTCCGGAAATTCCGCGAATGTTGGTTGGCGATCCTGCCCGCCTTCGCCAGGTGTTGCTCAATATCGTTAGCAATGCCATCAAATTTACTGAGAGCGGCCAAATTCTGCTCAAGATCAACATCCTGAAGCGGACTGCGGAGAGCATTGTGCTGGAGTTTGCCGTTACCGATACTGGCATTGGTCTTAGCAAAGAGCAGGCGTCCCGGTTGTTCCAACCTTTCCAACAAGGCGATTCCTCCACTACTCGGAAATACGGCGGCACCGGCCTTGGTTTGGTCATTAGCCAACGTATTATTGGAATGATGAACGGAACCATTGAAGTTAAAAGTGAAGTAGGAACCGGAAGTACTTTTACCTTCCAGGTTGAATTGGGCATCAGCAACCCCGAGATGCAAGTAGAGCTAGCGGTAAACCCCGACCTGCGCGGGCTGAACATCTTGGTTGCCGATGATAACCCCGAGAGCCTCTCAACCTTGAACAACGCATTACAGTCGCTCTCCTTTACTACCAAAACCGCCGCAAATGTTGAGGAAGTTCTCTCCATTATCGAGAAACCTGGATCCTTCGATCTCATCATCATCGATCAAACCATGTCGTTGATGACAGACCTGACCGGCTTAAAACAAGTGTACCAAATCGTAAAAGGCAAGACCCCCATCCTGTTATTGGTACCACCGGAGGGCTCTCAAACCCTGGCAAACATCACCGAGATCTCGGGCACGATCGAAAAACCCTTTACCACCTCGTCGGTATTTAATGCGGTGATGACCGTGTTTGGTGGGGCACCCTACTTAGAACCCAATAACAACCAGAAAACCACCTTCTTGCAATACAACCAAGAGTTGGTGAACAAAAGTATTCTTTTGGTAGAAGATAATGAAATAAACCAAATGGTCGCGCGGGATATTTTAGAGCGATTAGGCGTGAACGTTACCGCGGTGTGGAATGGTTTTGAAGCGGTAGAAGCCGTGCAGTTTAGGCTGTTCGATTTGATCTTGATGGATATTCAGATGCCCGGCATGGATGGGTATCAGGCTACCACCAAGATCCGTCAGTTGTCCAACCCTACCATCGCTCAGCTGCCCATCGTGGCAATGACCGCCCACGCCCTGGCCGACGAACGCGAAAAAGCCTTTGCCGTTGGCATCAATGATTACCTCACCAAACCGATCGATGTGAACCTGTTGGTGCAAACCTTGCTGCGTTGGGTTAGGAAAACCGGCGAGCTGAAGGCAAACCCCATGCCGGTAAAACATACCGGGCGGCTCGGGCAAGTTCAAAAACCGATCCTCGATAGAACCGGTGCCATCAATCGATTAGGCGGGAATAATATTCTTTATACCAAGATCTTAAAAATGTTTATTAAAGAACATTCGCAGGATGTAATCCAATTGGCAGACCTGCTCACCACTGGCGATATTGAAACCGCGCACCGACTAGCGCATACCCTAAAAGGCGTGGCGGGCTCGATCGGGGCATTGCGGGTAGCCGATGCCGCCCTGGCGTTGGAGAAGCAACTCTCCGCCGGAAAAACAGAAAACGCCGCCATCTTGCTTACCAACCTGCAAAGCGTACTCACCGAAGCCATCGCCGATATCTACTAAGATCGATGGGCGAACCTAAAATATCGGGGCATTTTCAAGCAATACCCATCCCATTTGTCCCGGTTTCACTATTGCGGCCCTCCGAGTGATATACTGATAGTATATAGATGATCAATAGTGGCTTACCATAAGGCCAATATATATTTATTTTTTTTTCAAAAGCGCTTGCACGTATTCATAGGATCGGGGAACATGGGTGAGAACCAGATATTTGGTGATCAGCGGACTAACCATCCTTGCACTCGCCGCATTTTGGAAGTTTGCGGCAGCACCACAATTAACACAGCGTCTGCCAACGAATTGGTCTTGGACCGCGAATTATATAGGCTTTAACACCTCCCCTAACCCCCTAGACGGCGAATTTCCACTAACAAATCAAACAAGTGTTTACAAACGAACGATGCGCATCATCTCGGAGGAGGGCCGGCCAAACAGCGTTCGGATCGAAGATTCCTTCCTTATTCAGGATATGGTGACAGGTAAAACTGTCTGGGAATATGTCTTGCATGCGGATGTGAACCCGGCAAATGGCCAGTACCTCGCCGCCGATTACCAAGGGCAATACCTCGTTTTCCCTCGCCATGTTGAAAAAAAGACTTACATCTTGCGTGCCAATTACCTAACGGGTGTGCCAATGGCATTTCAGCGAGAAGTTGACGTGGAAGGGTTGCCAACTTATCTCTTTTCATATTTTGGTAGGGGAGAATATACTGACTCCTATTTCGGTACGCAGCAATTTCCTGGAACCCGAGTTTTGGAGCAGCAAGAAATTAAATGCGACCAAGACAAATTCAGCTTCCAAGTTTGGGTGGAGCCACTAACCGGCGCAATCATCAAGCTTGAGGAAGGTTGTGTTACCGGGGATTATATTTTCGATCGCGCTACCGGCGAAAAACTTGCGGCTGTTTCTAGGTGGGCTGGCTCAACGGCTGGCGATGATGTTTTGGCACGCGCCGATCTGATCCGCGCCGAGCGAGCTCGCATTCTTTGGATTGAAACTAACATCCCGTTGATCCTACTGTGGCTTGGAATAATATGCTTACTCATGGGTGGTCTTGCTCATCTTTATGATCGTAGACGGAAACGATTTGAGCAGATCTTCGAAAACGCAAATAAACCGAAAAGGTTTATTTCGCTCGCCATTCTCAACCTACTGTGGCAATCGGTTGGTTTTGCCGTAACAACGCTAGCGGCCATTTTGTTGCTCAACACCATTATTAGCGCGGAAATTAATCAAAATGCTGTGGCACTAGGTTCTAGCTCTGTGGAAATGTTGGTGAATCTTATTCAGGAAGATCCCGATCTGCTTGTTGCCTCTAACAATAGTAACTGGCTTCAAGCTGCCATCGATAATTTTTCAAAAAATATTCCGACCTTCCAGCGTATCAGCGTGGTAAATGCCCATCTACAAGTGATCGCCGATATCGATCATACCCTTGTAGGAAAAATATCCGACCAGAATAACCTGATTCACATAATGCAAGATTCGGGAAACACCAGCGAACCATTTTATTATTCAAAGAATGGTCAAGATTTTCTGAGGCTTTCACACAATATCCTTAGAGATGAATCTGTAGCCTCCCGAAAGAATGTGATCGGGGCGGTATCGCTCGATTTGCCTTTGGCAGCAGCTGGACCAAGGATCTGGAGGATGTTTACCTACTCAAGGGGAATTCTTGTAATAATTATGCTGCTCCATCTTGCGCTACAATATCTGTTTTTTTTCCGCTCTTTCCTTGTTCCCGTCAAGGATCTTCAAAAAGCGGTTGAGCGAATTAATGACGGAGAACTTTTTACACCGGTTCAGGTTCATGACAATAATGAATTAGGGGCGATACAAAAAAAATTCAACCTGATGGGGAAGAAAATTGAGAATACATCCGTGGCTTTACGGGAGAAAAGCCAAACCCTCCATACCATTATTCAGTCGTCACAACTGGCTATCATCCAAATGGATACTAACCGAATCGTTAAGATTTGGAACCCGGCCGCCGAGAAAATTTTTGGTTGGAGTGAGGCCGAAGCGTTGGAACTACCTTTACGCACGATTCCACCCGAAAAACTAGGTGAAATGGCTGCTTTGTATGCCTCGCTTGAAGCGGGTGATCAGTTGCTTAGTGTAATAACGGAACAAATAAGAAAAGATGGAACCCGCCTGATTGTGAATTTGTCTGCGGCGGCATTATTTGATGTAAATGGAAAGATAAGTGGGTTCAGCTCGATCATATCCGACATCTCCGAGATCAAGAAAATTGAAGACGCGATGGTCGAATCGAACGAGGCTCTTTCTATCACTATCGAAAAATTGGAACATCGTACCCGCGAGCTTAGCCTGATGGGTGAAATGGTCGACTATTTGCAGGTTTGCACCAGCTTAGATGAAGCACACTCTGTGATCAGTAAAGCCCTCGGGAAGATCTTCCCTGCCATGTCGGGAACGTTATTTGAAATACCAGCCTCACGCCAAAGGATGCAGCCGGTAGTCAGTTGGGGCATTACCAAAATCAGCCCCGCCACCTTCGCTATGGACGGTTGCTGGGCTTTACGCCGGAGTCGGATCTACCATTTTGAAAATATAGATAGTGGAATTATTTGTGAGCATGTAAGGGTTGTAAGGGAAGAGGTAGCCCCATACTTGTGCATACCAACGAGCGCCCATGGAGATGTTATTGGTGTATTACATCTGATTTGCAACCACAAAAATCAATCGATTTCAAGCGAAACTCGAAGTTTAGCGGTGACAATTGCGGAGCAGATCGGGCTAGCCCTCTCCAACCTGAAATTGCGCGACGTGTTGCGCCAACAATCCATCCGCGATGCGCTAACAGGCTTGTTCAATCGTCGCTATCTCGATGAAACATTATTTCGCGAAATTGAACGAGCGAAACGCGGGTCCACCTCCTTGGGTGTGATCATGTGCGATATCGATCATTTCAAAAATTTCAATGATACCTTTGGGCACGAAGCCGGGGATCTTGTAATGAAAGCCATCGGTCGCGTCCTACTGGCAGGGGTGCGCGCCGATGACTTGGCCTGCCGATATGGCGGTGAAGAATTTACCATCATCCTTCCCGGAGCTTCGCTTAGCGCAACCATTAAGCGAGCCGAGGCCTTGCTCACCCGAATTCGCACGATCAAATTGACCTACGAAGGAAAAGCGCTCGATTCGATCAGCATGTCTATGGGTATTGCCATGTACCCTGATAACGGCGAAAATAACCAAGCCCTGCTGCGTTCGGCAGACGCCGCCCTATTCCGAGCCAAACACAACGGCAGAGACAGAGTAGAAACAGCGGAATAAGCGAAGCGCTTGCCACCCCACCCGAGGCGAGAGCCTCGAGAGAGGCGATGCCCCGCGTAGAGGCTTGTTGTTGACAAGCCGGGTTGGCGCCAGCCAACAAGCTCTACCCACGTATAGGTCAAAACCGTGCACGTCAGCGCCGTGCCCAACCGCGGGCAAAAACCTCGCCCTAGGGCGGAAGCCCCATCTGAGGCGCGAGCCAACCCGCCGTTTCCTCACCAAATACCCGCCAAACACGCGGTTTTATTGACGCCTGCCCAATGCAATGATAAAATAGGAAACCTACGCCCCCATCGTCTAGTGGCCCAGGACGGGGCCCTCTCAAGGCCCAAACAGCGGTTCGAGTCCGCTTGGGGGCACAATCCAAAACCACCCGCAAGGTGGTTTTTTGATTTCAGGCAAACACCGAGAATTTCCTGTTTGACAAACAATCCACAACCCAAAATAAAACGGATGAGTGGGGATATGAAAAGGCTGTCTCTGGCTGGGGGATCTGAACAGCAGGCAATTCAAAACCTTCCTTAAAGGTAAAAACCAGGCCGCTTTTCTCTCTTCAGAGATTATCTGGCCTGGTTTATTCTTGATCCCTAGGCACTGTTGTTAATCGGGTGGTGCACTCATGGAAGTGAGATGCGCTTATTGAACCATTATTACCCTGATGAAAGCCGACTGAATAGATAAAGAAATTACAGAATACAAATTGCCAAAAAGAGTATCGTTCCAATATTTTACTGACATTAACTTGGTTGCTCATAAAGCCAAAGCAAACCTTCTTTATCTTTGCGTTTCAAGAAACTTTGCGTCCAAGTGAAACCACTTGTTGGAGGAACGTTGAATATACACCGCCTGTCTGCTGTTTTTTCGCTAACGGCTTTATTATTGTTCAGTTCTCACAGAATATCCACGCAAACATCTTCTGGAGTCTCGTTCATAAAAAAAACTCTCAAGGTTCGATTGCCGCTGCTTTTGACCAATTTTCGAATGATCGGCGCTCCCACCATGTCCGTTACCAATGAGACGGACAAGATCGGCTGCGTCCGCTCGATCAACATGGCGCTCTCTTTGATCCGGCAATTCCTGCCGTAAATAAATTTACTCCAATAACTTCGTTTTCACGAACAATCGAGTCTTCCCAACACGTGCAACGTCCTCCACGTTGGGAATTTTATTTTCCATGCGGACGCCAAAAGAACGTGGGGCTTGCGGC
>CAZSLN010000066.1:0-13051 GCA_964607645.1 uncultured Anaerolinea sp. | reverse complement strand
AAGGTTATCGCCATGTAACAATGTTCACCTTCGGTACAGGTGTTGGTACCGCCAATGTTATCGATGGCAAGGTCTACCGCGGCCACGATAACACCCACACCGAAGGCGGGCACCTGCCGCTCGACCCAAACGGTCCCGAGTGTTTTTGCGGTGGCAACGGCTGCTGGGAAGTTCTTTGCGCCGGCCCAGGCATTGCCGCCATCACCAAGGCCAGGGTGCTCACCACCAATTCCATCCTGCTAAAAATGGTAAGCAATGTCGATGACATCACCTCAGAGATGGTTGTGGAAGCCGCCCGCAAAGGGGACGACTTCGCGCAAACCATTATCAAAGAAACCGCCCGCTATATCGGCCTCGGCATCGTTTCCTATATGTGGATCCTGTTGCCCGATTGTGTGGTGCTAGGTGGCGGCATTATCCGCGCTTACGATCTATTACAAGAAGAGGTCGAGAGGGTGATCAAGCAGCACAGCAAGGTTTACCCCATCAACCAGCTCCCCATACGGGTGGCGAAGCTTGGCCAGCTCGCTGGCGTTATCGGTGGCGCCCGTTGCGCCATAAACCAATTTTATAAAGAAGAGTAAAACCATGAAAATCAATTCCTACATCCAAGATATGCTTGCCCAACCCGCCGCATTAAAAAAAGCCATCGAGAACTATCAATCCGGTGAAGTACAACAACTGGCAGATCGCTTTGCCGCCGGCGAGTTCAGCCGCGTTATTCTCACCGGCATGGGGTCCTCACATAATAGCCATTACCCCGCCAGCCTAGTGATGACCAACGCTGCCACCCCCACCATCTATATGAACACCGCCGAGCTGCTGCACTACGCCCCCGGCTTGATGCAACCCGGCACATTGCTCTGGATCAATTCACAATCGGGCAAATCAGTTGAAATCGTTAGGTACCTCGATACCGTCAAAAACAAACGCCCTGCCTTCCAGCTTTCCCTCACCAATCAGTCTGGCTCCATTTTAGCCAGATCCGCCGACCTTGCCCTCACCATGCACGCCGGCGAAGAAGCCACGGTAAGCACCAAAACCTACCTCAACTCGGTGGCAATCTCTCTCTTGGTAGCCTACCAGCTAAACGGGTTAGATTGGCAAAAACTGCGCGATGAAATGCTCGCGACAATCGCGCCAATGACCGCTTTCTTCAACGATCTCGAAGCCCAAGTAGAAAAACTGGAAACCCTCAGCGGCAAGCCCGAAAAAGCCCTCTTCCTCGGCCGCGGCTCCTCTATGGGAGCGATCTCCAACGGCTCGCTCATCAATACAGAAGCCGCTAAAACCATGATGACAGGCATGAATGTGTCCGATTTCCGCCACGGCCCCTTCGAAATGGTCGATGACCACCTCACCCTCTTCATCCTCGAAGGCACAGCAAAAACAGTTTCGCAAAACCACGAGCTCGCCATGGAAGCCCACCAAAAAGGCGCTCACGTCATCTGGCTTGCCGGCAAAGCCGATCCCATCCTTCCCACTTTCCTCCTGCCGGATGTCCCCGATAGCGTAAAACCACTGGTCGAGATCCTTCCCTTCCAAGGGATGACAATCGTTAACGCCCAGCGAACCGGATTTGAGCCTGGCGTCTTTAGGCATATAACCAAAGTGACCGAAACAGAATGAACCAAATGGATGGTGGCCAATGTCACCATCCATTTTTTAGCAACTCCGTCTTTTCTTCACCCCCTTAAGGTAAAATTAGACCATCGTACTCCACATAGTATTAAAGGAAAGTAATCGGGTGAATAGAATTGTTTGAGATCGTTTTTTTAGGGACATCAGCATCAGCGCCATCCGCACGGCGGGGGTTATCGGCCCAGGTGGTAAAGCACAACGAACATCGTTTTCTGATCGATTGCGGCGAAGGCACCCAGCGGCAGATCTTGCAATCCGGCATCGGCTTCAAGTCGATCAACCGCATTTTGCTCACCCACGGCCATCTTGACCACATCCTCGGTCTTGGCGGCTTAATGTCCACCTTCATCCGATGGGAGTCGATCGAGAGCCTCGAGATCTGCGCCGGCAAAAGCGTTTTAGAGCGCGTAAAAGTGCTGGTAAATGATGTAGTTCTGCGCGGAACCACCCCACCCATGATGTTAAGCTATCGCGAGATCACCCCCGGCATCATCTATGATGAAGCCGACTTTACCGTATCAGCCATCCCGGTGACCCACCGCGGGCCAGATTGCCTAGGCTACGTATTCGAAGAAAAACCTCGCCGCCCCTTCCTCCCTGAAGTCGCCGATGCCATTGGCGTACCCTTTGGGCACGTTCGCAGCCTATTGGTGAATGGCGAAACCATCACCCTAGAAAATGGACGCACCGTTGGTCCCGAAGATGTTCTTGGTCCCGAACAAAAAGGCACCAAGCTGGTAGTAATAGGTGATACCGGCCGCACCGATGATCTTTTACCCTACGTCCAAGGCGCTAACGCCTTGGTCATCGAATCCACCTACATCGATGAGGATGTGGATATGGCTCGCCAATTCAGCCATATGACCGCCAAAGGTGCCGCCGAACTGGCGGTGAAAGCCGGCGTAGACCAATTGCTGCTCACTCACATCTCCCGCCGCTACCGCGAAAAAGATGTGGCCGCCGAAGCGCAATCCATCCACCCCAACGCTGTAGTAGTACGCGATTTTGATACCTACCAAGTGAAGAAGATCTGACAGGGTTTGTAACCCCCTTACCAGACTTTGCTGTTATTGCCTACTTTTTTCAATTCACCAACAAGCCCGGTGTACCATTCCTCCATCGGATACTTTTTGGAGAGTTCGATTACGATAGGTAAATCCAACTTGAACAATTTCGCCATCTCCGAAAGGAATTCTTTTCCGCCATCTTCCTCATTGGCATAAAATATGTCTTGGACCGGCCCATAAATATATTCATAAAAATCTCAAGATTGAACCTCTTTAGTGACATTCCCATTTTCGCATTCCAAGACCCCAGCATCACAACCCTCAAATATATATTGATGGATAAAAGAAAGGCAGGGGTATTTCTTTGCTATGGCTTTCGTGACACCAAATGATGGTCCATATGCTGTTGAAAAGGAGATTTCCAACTTATCACCAAAATGGTCATAGCTGGCAAACTCAGGGTTGTACCAAGTTCCCCAATGCTCCATAAACCATTCGTGCATTTCTTTTGAACTCTCACCAAATTCACTCACCATTTCTTGCGGAATCGGCTCTACTTTTTCAAAATCAAAAGAATTCTTGCCTTCACTATCGAAAAAATTCACCATTTCGTTTATTTTGTCTGCGTCGCCGCGTACAGTTAATAAATTTGCTGACCAATCCGTCATTTCCATTTCCTCCTCAAATAAGTTTTGAACTACACCCGAATTCTATAACATAACTCTCGATCTGTCGCAGGGTTAAAATCTCGCGCTAATGAACCCAATTCTCAAACCAAAGCCAGATCAAATGCCTGACGTTTGGTACTAAACGGACGGATCTCTTCCACCAAACCGGTATACCACTGTTCCTTGGGGTACTTTTTTGCCAGCCCAAATACCAGTCCTAGGTCTACCTTGAACAATTTGGAAAGGATCTCGAGATATTCTCTTCCACCGTCAACTTCATCAATACTAAAATAATCCCGAACATCCCCATAGAAGTACTCCAAAAAATCTCCGCCTACTTTTTTCAACAATTGTCCTTCTTCACAAACCAATACCCCGCTGAAATTATTCCAGCCTTCTTGGTACTGATGTTGAAAACGAAGATCCGGGAATTTTCTCGCCATTGCCTTGGTTATCCCCGTGGCGGGTCCACCAGCGGAACTAAAAGTGATCTCTACCTTGTCTTCAAAAAAAAGATACTGGCAAGATTCGATCTCACGTGTCGGTCCCCAGTTTTCCAACAACCAACGCCACGCCTTTTCACCAAAACGTCCATCCTTTTCCATCACGCCCCACGGAATAGGCGCGATCCGGTTAAAATCCATGCAATTCCCGCTCCCATCATCGATCCATCCCACCAATTCATTTATCCGATGACCAGGGCCAGAAACTATGATCAAGTTATCGCACCAATTTGGCATACAATAATTCCTCCATAAATATTTAGCTCATTTGTTCTATTATAAAACAAAGAAAACTGATTTGCAAGAGGAAATAGAATTTTTTATAAAGGGGGTTTTTATTGAACCGGTTGTTGGTCTGTACCATGCCCATTGGGCAGCAGTAAGCCGCGAATCACCGGCCAGCGCGAAAACGCCAAATATGTGAGCATGGATAGGCCAATGCTGATCACGAAGGTAACCAACCCAACCCAACCGGGGGCGGCTTGCCGAGCGCTCTTCGGAAAGAGTTGTAAAGCGAGATCCCAAAATGGATAATGAAAGATCAGGATGATGAGGCTGGCGCGGCCGGTAAACGCGAAGAAGGCCGCCAACGGCTCAACACGCGCCACCACCTTGGCGATGACCAAAAACAAAAAGATGCCGCAAAGGGCTGCCAATAATACCGCCGGCGGATCGATCAATTTTCGGTGATCAAAATCCAAACGAGCCGCCGATAATGTGACTATCATCAAAAAAGTAAAACTTGCCGCCAACAAACCAGCGGCGGTGACCCTAAAGGTAAAAACTTGTTGCCGCAACAGCTGCCCTAACAAAAGAAAAAAGGACGACAACAAAACAAAATCCAAGCCCCACGGAAGCCATTGAAAAACATACCCCGCCAATTCCACCTGTTTTACAGAGCCGATCAGAACCACGCCAACCCCGTATTGAATCGTCAACACTAACATCGATCTTGCTGTAAGCCCTAGCCCAAGATTGAACCACCGAACAATAGCCGCCGAAACGAAAATGCTAAGGAAAAGGTGCGGTAAAAACCACATCGGCACATTGATAATGCTGCTGCCATTCGCGTAGAACGCTCCGATCAATTGGCGCACAGGTTCCCCCTCACTGGCTCCATAAATGATGGTGAACAAAACTGTGCCAACAACATATGGCTTGATCAACGTTTGGAATTTTTTAGCGATCCACCCATCCCGGTTGAAGTTAATAAACAGCCCCGAGAGAAAAAAGAAAAACGGCAGCCTAACCAAACCTAACACTGCCACCAAGCTTGGCCCAACAGCGGCTCGCAGCAAAGGGTTGTGATTGATGGCAACCAACAGGATGGTAAATCCTTTGGCAACATCAATGAATCGGATACGGGAAGAATCGTCAGTCACAGGTAAAATTTCTCCAAAGTTCAACCAACTATTCTACCCGTACATCACCATTTTGTGACAAAAAACACAGAAAAACACCCAATATTTCCCTATTAATCCCAACCATCGCTTTACCGGACCACTAAACCCCAACCTCGGCTTACCTTGGGTTGCCCTGTTTCCCAGCCCCTAACTGAGACAAGAAGCTGCCGGTATCTTTTTCTTCATACCTATTATGATTACCGTTCAATCCCGATCCTACCTTCTCCATCGTACCATCAACGACCCACTCGTAAATTCGATCTTTGTTCCTTCGTCTCTATGAGACCCGTTAATTTTTTTTAGGGGGTGATAGTGTCGATCTATTCATTTTAACAATTGCTCAACTACAACCGCAATAGGCTCTCTCGTCGTTACCCTCTTAAGGCGCAGTGGGAAAACTTATTACCGACCCCATCGCCTTGCCAGCTGGCGCAACCCTGTTCCTTTTCGGCCACCGCGGCTCGATCAAAACGGTGTGATATTCATATTTAGGATAAAAACGAAAAGCCCTTCGCCACATTCTCGCAAAGGACTCTTGTCAATATCAATGTGTGGTTTTCCTTGGCCGCCCTTGATACTCGGTCAGACCAACGAAAGAGTGAATGCTCTTTTTGTTCTTCAAAACCTTCCCACAAACTCTCTACGGTCCTATACAAACCCCCTAAAACCAGCCCGGTTCGTTGTACACTCCGAATACACCCTTCATCACTTCGACCATCTCGCCAAGGGTGCAATAAGCTCGCACCGCCTCCAAGATCGCCGGCATGGTATTCTCATCGCCCAAACATGCCAAGCGCAGCCCTTCCAAAGCCAGCTCCGCTCGATTCGCGTCGCGGCCGCGCCGCAAAGCTTCCAGAGCTGTCCTCTGCTTTTCATAACCGGCTGGGTCCATTTCCAACAACTGGATGGAGGGACGGGAATCATCGTTATGCGCGTTGACCCCCACGATCACCCGCTCTCCAGCATCAATCTGCCGCTGGTAAGTAAAAGCCGCGTCGGCGATCTCACGCTGAAAAAAGCCTTTATCGATAGCCGGCAATACACCGCCAAGACCTTCGATCATTTTAAAATACGCCTCCGCCTGCGACTCGATCTGGTTCGTGAGCGCTTCTACATAATACGACCCACCCAAAGGGTCTATGGTGTTGGTTACACCGCTCTCCTCCGCGATCACTTGCTGGGTTCGCAGCGCTACGGTCACGGCATGTTCCGATGGCAACGCGATCGCCTCATCCATGCTATTGGTGTGCAAGCTTTGCGTTCCTCCCAGCACCGCCGCCAGCGCTTGCAAGGCCACCCGCACAATATTGTTCTCAGGTTGGCTGGCGGTGAGGCTGCAGCCCGCTGTTTGGGTATGAAAGCGCATCAGCCAACTGCGCGGATTCTTCGCGCCAAACTCCTCGCGCATCTTTCTCGCCCAAATTCGCCGTGCCGCGCGGTACTTGGCAATCTCCTCAAAAAGGTCATTATGCGCGTTGAAGAAAAACGACAGTCTCGGCGCGAAATCATCGATCCTCATCCCACGCGCCAGCGCCCAGCGGGTGTACTCCAACCCATCCGCCAACGTAAACGCCAACTCTTGGGCGGCCGTGCTGCCCGCCTCGCGGATATGGTACCCGCTGATCGAGATGGTGTTCCACTGTGGTAAATGCGCTGTTCCATATTCAATGGTATCCGTCACCAAACGCATCGAGGCCTCAGGCGGGAAGATGTATTCTTTTTGAGCGATGAATTCTTTCAAAATATCATTTTGGATGGTGCCGCGCAACTGCCCAGCCGCTACACCTTTCTTTTCCGCCGCCACAATATACATTGCCCAAATAATGGCCGCCGGCGAATTAATGGTCATGCTGGTGCTAACTTTATCCAACGGGATTCCATCCAGCAAGGCTTCCATATCTTTTAAGGAGGAGATAGCGACACCACACTTGCCAAACTCACCTTCCGCCTCAGGAGAATCCGTATCCAGCCCCATCAGGGTAGGAAGGTCAAAGGCGATCGAGAGGCCAGTTTGGCCCTGTTCTAACAAATACTTAAAACGGCGATTGGTTTCCTCGGGTGTGCCAAAACCGGCGAACATACGCATGGTCCATAACTTGCTGCGATACAAACTGGCATGCACACCTCGGGTATAAGGGTATTCCCCAGGGTTGCCCAGGTCATCAGCGTAATCCAACTCCGGTAAGTCCTCCGGAGAATATAACGGCTCTACCAGCTCTGAGGAGGTGCTCAGAAATCGTTTCTTCCGCTCTGGGGCTTGCTCAATAGCTTTCCGGTACTTTTCATCTTTCCAAGCTGACATGTCCGCGCTCCTCAATATCATCGATAGTTTGGATAAGTATATCTGTTTTCAACACGGCATTACCATTTGTTTTGCTAATAACAAAACTACCTCCATAAAAATCATCGCCCGAATCAAAATAAAAAAACACTGCCCTTTTACAAGCAGTGTTCATATAAATTGATTGAGATACCTCGATGACAACCTCGCGAAATTACCCCGCAACCGCTAACAGGTCAAAGTGGGTAAAATCGGGGCCAGCGCTGATCAAATTCGCCGTCCCGGTCACCTCGTGGCGATGCAAGGTAGTAAGGATGGCAAACACATCCATCTCAGCGCGACGGGCTGCCTCAATGCCACCGAGAGCATCCTCGAACACTAGGCAATTTGAGGGTTCAACACCCAGCATGGCAGCCGCCTTCAAAAAAATGTCAGGGGCGGGCTTTCCGTGCATAACATCCTCGCCGCCCACCACCGCTTTAAAATAACCACGGATCTCCAACCCATCCAAAATGAAGGTCAGATTATCGGGCGGCGCGGCACTGGCCACCGCCAATTTGATGCCAAGTTTAGTCGCCTGCTCCAAAAGTTCAATCAAACCAGGCACCGGCTCGATGCAGCAGGAGAAACGATCGCGATAGCGACCTTCCTTCCGGAGTGTCCAATAGTTAATCTCTTCGTCGGAAAGCTGGTTTCCCAGCATCATTTTCAGGATCTCCTGATTCTTCAAACCAGAAGTACGCCGATGAAACTCCTCTTGGTCGACCTGCACGCCGGCTTCGGCCAAGGTATCTTGCCAGCTTTGGTTGTGCGCCGGCATATTGTGGACGATGGTGCCATCCATATCAAAAATTAAGGCTTCGTATTTCATGGGTTCTATTATAACCTATGCTAATAACAAAAACCTTCCTCGAAGACGCGGTTGGGTACCAATTTCTTCTCGGTAGCTCGGCGCGCCTTTCCGCTTCCAAGTTTTATTGAGAACCCGGCTAAAGCGAACTCCCTCCAAACAATGCCAACCATCCCCCTACCCCGCAAGTTGGTCGTCGATGATGGAAAGAATCTTACCCTTTCCTCAACAGGCATTACTTTCGCGCACTGAGTGGTCTAAGCGAGAACCGCCTTTGCCATTCCCCGCAAATTGCTTTTCCTTATACCCTTTGAGGCTTTGTGTGAAACGCCCTTGCTCTTCCCTTAAAATCCTTCACCCGTGCCCTCAATCCAACCCAGATATGTTTGTGCGAGCCGCACTTGGCCCTCATAAAACTGGTATACTTTAATCACCTTATGAAAAGAATAAACATCGATATTGACCCCTGCGACCATATCACCGCCGATGCCATTGGTAAGCCTGGCCAGCGCGCGTTTTACTTACAAGCCCAAAAAGCCGACCTAAGTTACACCATCCTCATCGAGAAGATCCAACTTCAAACCTTAGCGATCGGCATCGAAAAATTTGTCGCCGAATTGGAAGTTCATAACCTTTCCCTCACTGAATCTATCGCCGATTACGACGATGACCAAATGCGCATCCTCGTTGTGGGCATCCCCCTCTTCCGAGCCGGCGATATCGGCATCGGCTACGACTCCGACCGCGACCTTATGGTACTAGTCACCAAAGAAATTTTGCTAGACGAGATGGATGAAGAAGACGCCAGCATAGTCCGGTTTTGGTGCAGCCGTAACCAGGCAAAAGCCCTTGCCCTTTGGTCCATGGAATTAGCCAACCGCGGCCGGCAAAACTGCCCCCAATGCGGCCTGCCCATGGAACCTGATGGTCACTTCTGCCTCAAGAAGAACGGCCACCGTCACTAACTCGCACCTACCTCATGGAAATTTCAGACACGGAAGAGACCTTACTCAAGGGTGAAGTAACCCTAGAAGGCCAGTTTACGCTGGGCTCTAATTACACCTTTCTGGTCTCCACCAAATACAAGCAAACCCAACTCAAAGCCGTTTACAAACCCCAGCAAGGCGAGCAACCCCTGTGGGATTTTCCAGAGAACACCCTCGCCAACCGCGAGGTAGCAGCCTTCCGGCTAAGCCAGCTGCTTGGCTGGAACCTTGTACCCCACACCATCTTCCGCACCAACGGCCCGTATGGTCCCGGCTCTTATCAGCTTTACATCGAGTACAACCCCAATTATCACTTCTTCGTACTCAAACCCAAAGACCTAAAAAAGCTCATTATCGTCGCGCTGTTCGACCTCATCACCAACAATGCCGACCGCAAAGGCTCGCACATCCTCTTCTCCAAAGAGGGACACCACCTCTACGCCATCGATCACGGCCTCTGCTTCAACGAGGAAGACAAACTGCGCACGGTCATCTGGACCTTCGCCGGGCAGCCTATCCCGCCCGAACCCCTGCAAGACCTAGTCCGCGTCCTCACCAACCCCGCCGAGCTCAACGCCGCCCTCTCGCCCTACCTAGCCCATGAGGAGATCGCCGCCATGCGCCGCCGTGCCCAAGCTATTCTCAACAATCCGATCTTTCCCTTCCCGCCCGAAGATAAACGGGCATTCCCCTATCCGCCCTTATAAGGAGGCACCATGCACTATAAACTCGCTCTCGTAGGTTTTGGAAATGTAGGCAAAGCCCTGGTGGAATTGCTCTTCCGAAAAGAAGAAGAACTTCGCTCAGAAGGTATCACCTTCAGCATCGTCGCCATTGCCAGCGGCGGCCATGGCCGCTGCATCCTCCCATCCGGCCTAACTCCTCAAAACTATTTCGACCACGTGCGTGATGCCACCAGCCTAAACGCCTTTACCCAGGTCTACACCTCCTCCACCCTAGACCTGATAGAAAAATGCCAAGCCGATGTCCTCTTCGAAAACAGCCCAGTAAACTACCACACCGGTCAGCCCGCCATCGATCACCTACGCGCAGCCCTCAACCAAGGCATGCACGCCATTACCGCCAACAAAGGCCCCGTTGTACACGCCTACCATGAGCTAACCAAGCTTGCCGCCAAACACCAGCGCCGCTTCCTCTTCGAATCCACAGTAATGGATGGCGCTCCCATCTTCTCGCTCTTCCGCGCAGCCCTGCCCGGCGCTCGATTGCTCGGCTTCAAAGCCATCCTCAACTCCACCACCAATCTCATCCTCAGCCTAATGGAGCAAGGCAAGAGTTTTGACGATGCTGTTCTCTACACCCAGCAAGCCGGCCTCGCCGAGACCGACCCCAGCGGCGATATCGATGGCTGGGATGCCGCCGTAAAGATCGCCGCCCTTGCCACCGTGCTGATGGATACTCCCACCCTGCCCGATCAGATCGACCGCACTGGCATCCGCGGTATCACCCCGCAGAACATTGCCGATGCCAAAGCCCAAGGAAAACGCTACAAGCTCATTTGCACCGCCGAACGAACCCCAACCGGCCTGCAAGCCAAAGTAGCCCCTCAGTTAATAGACCCAGGCTCCCCCTTCTTCACCGTAGAAGGCAGCACCTCCATTATCGAGTTCCACACCGATACCCTCACCAAGCTCACCCTCATCGAAAATGACCCCACCCCCTTCACCACAGCCTACGGCCTCCTCGCTGATTTCATCACCGCGGCCAGGGGGCGGTAATTTTTGCCGATCGAAACGCCATGAAGATCAATATGGGTTCAATCATTCTTTAATAAGCCCCCCAACCAAAAAAAATCCACTCTTTCGAGTGGAATTTTTTTTTTCCTTAACAGGCTAACCCCCGCTGTAATCGGGGTCCTCTTCAATGAGTCTCCATCTACCTTCCTCATCCACATACTGGATCTGCCAATTATGCCAAGAATATAACTCACTGAGATATGGATCTAAGCATAAAAGCGGCACTTCTCCAGATAAATCCGCGCCAGGTCCAACAAGAAAATCGGGCTCTGCATACTCTTGGCCGCCATGATACAGGTATTCAAAATCGGAATCCCACGAGCCGTAATACTGGCATGTCGCCACGGCCTTCTTCAAACTGGCAAACGCCACATCGTGCTGGCACGAGAGGTAAAGCGTCTTTACTACATTCACATTCCAAGACCCCGCCAAATTACCGCAAGGCAAAGATGCATAGTAGGAATAAACCCCTTCAGTAAGCGAGATCGGGTACACTCCAGGCTCTAAACTGAAGAACGTGTTCATGCCATTGGCGTCCGTCAGGCGTAAGTTTACTACCGCGCCTGTTGCGTTGCGTACATTGACCTTTAGCTGCGCTGGTCCTGAGGCACTTGCGCTGCTGAAGAGGGTTGTGATGAGCAGGACAGCCAAGACGAACATAGATACGATCTTTTGTTTCATCATTAGCTCCTTTTGAATATATATTAATTCTATAAAAATTCGTCCCTAAAATCAACAGTAATGATTTACATTCTTACCGTCCAAGAACATTCCGTCCTGCCTGCGCCAATCGCCTTACGGGTTGATGCTAAACGACATCTTGTCCAAATACTCCCCCTGCACGCCCAGCGCCGTCACTACCCGCACTTGCCAGGTATAGCTCTTGCCGCAGCCAACAACCACTTTTTTTGGCTTTCGTTGCTGCTACCTTCTGTTTTGCCAAGTGGCCCCACCAGTTTCCACTCATAATGGATGTCGCCAGACACGCCTCTTACTGGGTTCCAATCCAGTACCACGGACGATCGGCATCTCAACAGCCCACTCGGCCCTACTTGCGCTGGAGAAAGAACCGCAAGTGGCCTGCAAGCCATAGAAGCCCCAAATTGGTAGAGCCAGGCTCCTCCTTCTACACCGTGGAAGGAAGCACCTCCATTATCGAGTTCCACACCGATGCCCTCACCAAACTAACGCTAATCGCAAATGGCCCCGCACCCTTCACCACCGCCTACGGGCTCTTAGTTGAACTCATCACCGCGGCGAGATGGGATACTGTTCGGTGCTAAAGATCACGGCGTGTTTCCAGCACCAATGATCTCGCAATCACTGTTCCCAACCCGCGAAAGGTCGAATAAGTACAAACGCAGGTCATCTTGGTCGACGTATTTTGCTGTTAGACTGCCATTTTTGCAGGCACTTTTTTCTATTTCATTGTTCTTATCAAAGAACGGATTAAGTAAAACGACCCAAAACCGTTTTGCCCCTTTGAACGTAGAAATTTCTTCATCGTAAAGACCAACGGTATCACGATGATTTCCACCGTTCACAACTTTTCCCAGCGTTGGCCCCAATATTCGCTCGTAATAGAGGTACGCTGGCACCGAATTATAATAAAGGTAAATCGTATCATCAGGCAGGGCTTCTTTTTTAAGGATCGTAAACAATTGACGCATATCTTCTTTATTCGACGGGTTCAACACCCCTTTTATAGCGCCTTCTATCGGATTTGATAACATAAGGATACTCAAACCTACCAATACACTTAACCCAATAAGTTTGTTTCTTTTTGCCACAACCTCATAAGCTCCCTCTAACCCTAAACCCATCAACAAAAAGAAAAGTGGTGCCAAAAATAAGATCAACCGTTCCTGAAATGGATAGATCCGAAGCATCGAAGCCCCCGCACGTCACAGCTATTGGGCCGAGGATCAGCAGCGTGCCTTCCCACCTCTTTATGG
>CAZSLN010000065.1:0-13098 GCA_964607645.1 uncultured Anaerolinea sp. | reverse complement strand
TGGCCAATGGCAACGTAGATACAAATAAGGCCTTTGCCCTTTTGATTGATGATGGTATCGATGGCGATAGCGGTTTTGCCGGTTTGGCGGTCACCAATGATCAGCTCGCGTTGGCCGCGGCCGATCGGGATCATCGCGTCAATCGGCTTGATACCGGTTTGTACGGGGGTATCAACGTCTTGACGTTCAATAACACCAGGGGCAATACGTTCGATCGGGCGGTACCCGCTGAACTGGATCGGTCCCTTGCCGTCGATCGGTTCACCGAGCGCGTTAACTACGCGGCCAATAAGCCCATCGCCAACAGGAACAGACGCGATTCGGCCGGTTCCTTTTACAGTCATACCTTCAGAGATCTCGGAATAATCACCCATGATGATAACGCCAACGCTGGACTGCTCCAGGTTGAAAGCGATACCGATCACGCCGTTCGAGAACTGAACGAGTTCCTGAGATTTGATGTTTGCCAAACCCTGTACGCGCGCAATACCATCGCCGGCTTCAGTAACCGTACCGATGTCGCTAACACTAATTTCGGGTCTGAACGAATCAATCTGCTTTTGAAAATCGCTGGTGATTTGATTGATCAAGTCTGTCATTTCGCCTCCATGCCAGTTTTTTTGGTAAATTTCAGCCGAAGCTGTAAATAGAAAACAAAAAATAAGCTCCTTTAGAGCCGCCTAATGATACCTTATAGGGGCATCCTTGTAAAGTTACTTTTTTCACTTGTTGTTGGGGTGATGGTGATAAAGTACCTGTACTTTGACAGTGACAGGTACCTCTTTTTGCTGATAAGAATTTTGGACTTAGTTGATCCGCCAGATTCGTTCTGCGTTTTTGCGAAAAACTTTTTCTTGTTCCGCATCGCTCAAGCCAATTACTTTGATCTTGAGTTGTTCCACCTCGGGAGATTGATAGGGAGTATCTGATCCATAAGTAACTCGGTCGCAACCCACTTGGTTAATAAAGATCTTAATATCGTAAGGCCAAGCCTGTGCCATATCTACATTCACGTTTTCATATTCCTTGCAGGCTAAAATGGCTTCCTGTAAATAGGTGTGCATGCCCATATGGGCCAGTACAAAACGCACATTTGGGTAGGCTTTGGCAGATTGGGCTTGTAGGTACGGTAGGTCCCGCGGGGCATCGCCTGAGTGGAATAGCACTGTCAGGTCGTATTGTTGGCAGATGTCCAGCATTGGCCCCATAACGCGCATATCATTTGGGCGGTAAAAATCATAGCCGGCCACAAGTTTTACACCCCGGCAACCCCAATCATTTACATAGCTGGTTAGCAGTTTTTGGGTGTGGTCAGCCCCAAATGTTGGATTGATGCGCGCCAGACCGACGATCCGATTCGGGTATTTCAACACAGCTTCGCCAACTTGGGTATTTGCATTGTTATAATCGGCATCCCAAGGAGGGCTCATTACTCGGTCATGCGGGAATAGTACCCCATGGCTAGCATTTTCCTCATCCAACATGCGGATAACCGAATCGGGTTGGCCGGTGATGAGATAGGGTACACAGGTACTGGATGCCACGTTAGGATCAGTTCCGTAATGGATGTGGGTATCGATTGCTTTCATTTTTGGGTTCCTGTCTTAAAGAATTGGTCTTTTCGTTTCAGCATTTGAGCCCAGCTAGGTAAGTTCGTTTGGCAACCCCAAGCCTGTATTATGAAGCTGGAAACAGTGGCGCCGACCTGAGCTGCCTCAATGGGTGGCAGACCATTGATTAGCCCTGCTAGCGTTCCTGCGGCATAGGAATCTCCCGCGCCGGTAGTATCAAGCACATTCTCCACCAACACACTCGGTACAAATTCCATACCTTGCTCGGTGTATAACGCGCTTCCATTTTTACCCTGGGTGGCAAATATTGTTTTCAATCCCAACATAATTAGTTGTTCGGGTTTATCCATTTTCAAAAGTGACAACAGGTCCACCAATTCAGATTGTGCGATGAACAAGATGTCGGCTAATTGGATAAACTCTTTCGCCATCTCGCCAGAGGATGCCACCATGCCATTCAGAGCAACGACTGCTCCCGCGCCTTTGGCCAACCTTGCAGAAGTTAGGGTGTATTGGGAAAACTTTTCACTTAGTACAACATAGTTGGCATGTTCAATTTGCTTAAACGGCGCCAACCAATTGCTTTGTTCTGCAGCAATACCTTGGTGCGAGACACAAAAACCGTCGCCATTTTTATCAAAGTAGAGGTAATTGTGCCCCGATCGTTCGCCCCGACGTACTTCCACGGCGCTAACATCCACATTGTGGCAAACTAGGTGATCGTGGTAACCTGTAGAGATGAAATCATCTCCCACAATCATCGCCAAGCCAGCGTTCACTCCCAACCCCGCGGCAACCACAGCTATGTTAGCTGAACAATCCCCAAAATAGGTTGTTTCCAACTCCTCGATCGGCATATCTAAGGTAACGGTATCGCCTTTTTGTGGGTAGCGAGCAAGCTTGAAGAGGTGGTCGTAGGGAGCCCAAGCGCCGATGGAAAGCAAGTCCAACATGGGCATTACTTTAAGGCTCCAAGTGTTAGACCACGAACGAGATGGCGTTGGAAGTAAAGGGCGATGATCATTCCGGGCACAGCTGAGATCATAGCTGCGGCAGCCATCCATCCCCATTTAATTTGGTCGAAGTTCATGGTTTGTAAGATGCCAACTGTTACCGGTTGGGTTTGCGAGCCACCCAGCACCATACCAAAAATCAGGTTATTCCAACTGTAAATGAAGGCAATGATGAGAGCACTGGCAATGCCCGGACGGATGATGGGAAGAGAGACGTGGAAAAAGGTTTGCCACACACTTGCCCCATCCACGCGAGCAGCTTCCTCGATCTCAATCGGAACTTCTTTAAAAAAACTCATCAGGATCCAGATTGTAAGCGGCAAGGTGATAAGTTGGTTAGCCAAAATTAGGCCATGGTACGTATCGTAAAGGCCGATCTTCTTGAAGATGGCATACAACGGTAGGATGATTGCCAATTCAGGTGCGAATCGGAAGGAAAGGAAAGTGAACGCGATCGTATCACGCCCTTTGATGTTGGAGCGTGAAAGTGCATAAGCCGCAGGTGTACCGATGAGAGCTGACAATGTAACTGAGCCAACAGAGATGATAATGGAGTTGCGCAGGAAGAACATATAGTCCGAGATACCCGTGGTGAGACCAGTACCTCCCGTACCAAAAATGATGGCTTTGTAATTATCCAAGGTAGGGGTGAATAAAAAAACCGGTGGGTAGGCGATAATATCTCTGAAATTTTTAATCGACATCAAAAAGATCCATACTAGAGGAAAAAGGATAAAGGCAGTGAAGGCAATGTAACCCAGACTTATTACTATTATGCGAGATATTCGGTGGGCCATTGGATTACATCCCTTTCACTTCGTTGGCAGATTGCTGCCACTTTTTTGATAGATAGGTGCTGACTACATAGGAAATAATCCAAAGGATGAAGATGATGGCCATCGCCATACCCATGCTAGACCATTTGAACACTTCCTCGTAAGCCATAACGTTCATTACACGGGTAGCATTAATTGGGCCACCACGTGTAGTGGGGTAGATCAAGTCGTAGGCTTTAAGAGCGTCTGAAAAACGGAAAAGTAATACAAGCATCAGGTAAGGCCCAATGTTGGGCACCTGGATCTTGCGGAAGATCTGCCAGGCGCTAGCGCCATCCACCAGGGCAGCCTCGGTGATCTCGATCGGTACGGACTGCAGACCAGCCAATAAAATGAGGGCGACGAACGGGATCGAAATCCAGGTATCGATAAGGGCTACCGAAAAAAGGGCGGTTTTGGTGTGGGCTAGGAAGGTGAAAGATGGAAGTCCAATGCTATTGAGCATCCAGTTGAAGACACCGCTGGCGGGGTTCATCATTGTTTTCCACATCAGCCCGGCTACAATGGGTGGAATAAGCATTGGCATAACCAGGATGCTGCGGAAAATTTCGCGGAATGGGGTGGTTTGGTCCAGCAATTGCGCTACCAATAAGCCTAGCGGTATTTGTATGGCAACGATCATTATGGCGTAACCGACGGTGATGCCTAAGGCAATGATGAAGTCTTTATCCGAGAACAGATCAATGTAATTCTGAAACCAAATGAAGGATGGATTAGGGTTGTAAAGCTTGCTGTTGGTGAAACTGGTGTACACACCATAATAGAAAGGGATCATTACCCCAATTATGGAGAGAAGCGCGGGGAGGAACATCCAATAGTAAGGAGCCTCGCTGTTCAACTTTTTTCGCGGGGTTGATTTTCGTTCCAGGTCCTTTGGATTACTTTTCATCGTTGTCACGCTCTTTTTCACCGTGTGATGGCATTTGGGAGCGGGTAGGAAAACCCCGCCCCCAATTTAATTCTACTTTGAACTTACTTGCCAAGGATCTTGGCGATATCTTCCTGTGCGGCGCACAGGTTGGTTTCAACATTTCCACCTTCAAAATAGGAGGATTGAATAGCTTCGGCCCAACGGTCTAGCGCGCGGGTGAGTTCTGGATGGGGTGGGAAGCGAATTGCAGCGACTTTACCCATTTCCTTCATCACTTCGATGTACTGGCCGGGGGTTTCTCCCCACTTCTCTACAATCGTCATAAGTTCAGCGGATTCCCAAGAGGAGGCTCGGACCGGGTTCATATTACCGGCGATGTTGGTGCGAGTGATTACGTCCTTGGATGTGAGCCACTGCAGGAACAACCAGGCGGCATCTTTATTCTTGGAAGCTGAGTTGATCGACATTTCCCAAACCCAAGCACCTGCCAAGCGTTTTCCATCAGGACCCAATGGGGTGAGTGCATATCCGACATCCTCCGAGATCTGCGATTCTTCAGGATTCTCATAGGTGGGGGCGAATAGGTCGGCTTCATCCAACGACATGGCGTATTGCCCTGAGGCGAACCCTTGAAGGGCCTCGTACCAAGTGAAAGCGGCGGCACCTTCAGGTGAGGTGTCTTTGATGGTCTTGATGAACAATTCGGTGGCGGCAATCGATTGGGGGGAACATACAGCGACATTACCCTGCTCATCGAGCAAGCCAGCACCATAGGACTGGAGCATAGTGCCGAAAGTGAGGTAAGTCAGGTCCCAATATTTGTCGAAGCGGGTAATTGTGCCGTAGACCTTTTGGCCGTCTTTTTCGTAGGTCAGCGCCTTAGCTGCTTCGTAATATTCATCATAAGTAGTGGGAACGGCGATGCCCTTTTCCTTCAAAATGGAGGGACGGTAAGCCAGTAGATAGCTTTCAAAGTTGATCGGCACAGCCCAGGTTTGTCCTTCGCCCATGCCTTCCATAGGAACCAGAGTCCACTTGCCAGCATTCCAAATTCCGGGCATAAAATCGGCTTGGTCGTATTCAGCGATATTGGTCTTGGTGGGGTCAGTAAGGTAGGAATCCAACGGTTCAACCCAGCCGGCAGTAGCGTACTGCCAGTTGTGCAAGGGGTCGGTCATAAAGGCATCGTAGCTACCCGTGCCAGAGGAAAGATCGGACAGCAGCTTTTCAAAGCCAGGTTGTTCAGCCAATACTTCTAGATTCACCTTCATGCCGGTTTTGGCTTCAAACTCGGGAAGGAGGGGCTTTAATGCGTCGACGAAGGGGTGCGAAATCAGCAGCAGGTTGAGGGTGGTCCCTTCATACTGCTTCCAGTTTACATCTACAGTCGTGACCGGGGCTTCGGCAACTGGCGCTTCAACGGCAGGCGCTTCCGCGACGGGGGCTTCAGTAGCTGGGGCAGCGGGAGCGCATGCGACCAGTAGTTGTGAAGCCACGAGCACTATCACTAACAAAATTTGCAGTTTCGATTTCATTTAAATTCTCCTTTTAATTTGTAGTACCTATCCATAGTGGATGAATACACCTAAGAAAATTACGACTTTCTTACTTCATGTACAATCGCCATCAGGGCATTTAGGCGTTCCACTGAGATCTTCTCCCACCAAACACCATTTTCCTTGATGTAAGAGCCAACCACGGCTCCGTCTGCAACGCTCATAATGCTGCGGCAGTTATCCACAGTAAGACCGCTGCCAATGATGACTGGCAGGGAAACAGCTTCCTGGATGCCTTTAACTTCGGAAACTGGTGTGGCATCGCCAGTGCGTTGGCCGGTGGCGATTAGAACATCGGCGTCAAAGAACTCGGAATCCCGCGCTTGCTCTGCCAGTGAACGATCAGCAACGATGGCATGAGCGCCGTGCTTGACATGCACATCGGCGAAAACCTTCACATCGTCCGCCTCAAGCCAGCTTCGGTAACGCATTACTTGGCCACTCTTACCTTCCATAAATCCTTCGTTCGCCACATAGGCATTGGCCCATTGGTTCACACGTATAAAATCGGCTTTGCAGGCTTTGGCGGTTGCCATGGATGCCATTGCACCATTGGCAAGAATATTGATTCCTAAGGGTAAGCCGGTAGCCCTTTTAATCTCCCAGCCCAGAACAGCCATTGCGCCTACGGTCTCGGGGCCTATCTCGGCAGGTTTGGAGAAAGGGAGGTCCCAGGCGTTTTCCAACATGATGCCATCGACGCCCCCTAATTTAAGTCGCATAGCTTCATCAATCCCGAATTGGTAGACCTGGTCGAGGGTGAACTGTTTAAACTTGGGTGAACCAGGCATTGGCAGGGAGTGGACCATGCCGATGATGGCTTTTTTGACGCCAAAAATGGTCTCAACGGCGTTTGGTTTGGGTGGAAAGGTAGACATGAATGCTCCTAAGCAATTAATTGGATCGTGTATTCGTAGCGATCAGCCCGGTAGAGGATATTAACGACTTCGATGGGTTGGTGTTCTCGTGAGTAAGTGATTCGCCATGCGACCAGTACTGGGGATCCGATCGGGATGGACAACAAGGCAGCCTCGGTCTTGGTAGCCAGCGAGGCAGTTAGTTGCTCGGTTGCGTAACCGGGCTTTAAGTTGTGTCGCTCAGCCAACAGGGCATAGTAAGAAGCCAAATTCGTGAGCTCTCGGGGGGAAAATTGCAGGGAGGGAGGGAGGTATAACTCATGCAGACCGTACGGCTCGCCACTTGCGGAGCGTAAACGCAACACCCGCCATACCTTTTCGTACTCGTCTAAGCCAAAAGCAATACGGACCCGGGAAGGTGGACTGACGAACTCGGTGTTGAGGGTGGAGGATTGTGGTTCCAGTCCGCGAGAGAGAATATCATCGGTGAAGCTGGTGAGTTTGATCAGTTCGGGCCGAACGCGCTGTCGGCTGATGACCGTACCAAGGCGGCGTTTTCGTTCGATAAAACCGTCATTTTCCAATTCTTCAAGTGCTTGGCGTATGGTTGCGCGGCTTAGTCCGTACTCCTCCTTCATTTCCAGTTCAGTAGGGATGTGGCTGCCCTCGGCCCACTCTCCATTATCAATGCGCTGCAAAATTAAATTCTTTAGCTGCAAGTAAAGCGGTGTGTTGGTTTCACGGTTGAAGGAGGTCTTGTTCATGATTTTTTCCAATTGTACGGACAATATAATTTATATATTCGTACATATTATAAGGATAGTTGTGGAAATGTCAATACAAAAGATAATAATTGATTCCAACCCCTCACTTTTTTTTTCTCTTTATTGCGATGAGGATGGGGATTATTACTTAATATTTGACAGTCTGATTTTTTGGAAGAAAGAGAATTGGTATTACCTTACGCTTTGATAATGGGCAGTAAGAAAGATTTTTCGATATTTCGTATGACCAGCATAGGGAATCAATTGGTACTGAAAAAAATTACTTTTCTAATCGGATAAAACCATCGAGGTTACGGCAAGTTTGGGTATATTAGTTTGATGCAATCCCCAAAATTCCAATCTAATAACGCAAGGTTAGTACTAATTGATGATTTGCCATTTCTCTATTACTTCTCTTAAAGTAACTGCAGCAAAGTTAGATTTTTTGGACTGAGTAATACGCTTTATTTCTTCAATTCCACCAAATCCTTGGCTAATTGATTTTTGATCGAGGCGTATTTGGTGTTGTTTGTTTCATTTACCAGCTCGAAGGGATCATTTATTAGATCATAAAGTTCGGTTTCGCCGGTAATGTATTCCACGTATTTCCACTCGTTGGTTCGAATTGCGTAGAACTCAGGAATCATTGCTCCAACTCCGCCTTCGTCTAGGCTTACATCAGGCCAATGCTCAATGAGCAAGGAATTTCTCCACGTTTCAGCGTTGTTGTTCAGTAATGGCAGCAAACTTACACCATCAATGGATTTTAGCGATGTCCCGCCGGCGAGATCTAGTATCGTGGGTAGGATATCGATGTTGGCGACCATATTTTGGTCATCCACGCGTGATTGGAAGTAACCGGGACCGTAAACGATATAAGGGATGTGGGAGCATTCGTCGTAAGCACATTCTTTATCGAGACCAAATCCGTGTTCACCAATGGTCAGGCCATTATCGCTGAGGAAAAAGATGATGGTTTTTTTAGAAAGCGAAGTTTGATCCAAGGTGTTTAGAATGGAAGCCACGCCATCATCTACTGAGAGAAGTGCCCTTAGCACTTGCTTGTGGGCGGCATCCAAATCTTTTTCAGAGTAGGGTTTGATTAGCTCTTGCAGGTATTTTGGTTTGTCAGAAATATCAGGTTCGTTAAAACTGGGTGGTCGGTTAGGAATCCATTCTAAGGCGGAGCCAACCCGAAATTCATTTTTGTGGCGGTTAGCGGAGGTATAAGGGGAGTGTGGGCCGAAATATCCGAGGAAGAGGAAGAAGGGCTGGTTCTTATTTGTATTGATGTAATCGACCGCTTTTTGGGTGATCAAGTCGGTGCTATAAGTTGGGCCGGTTTTTGGGTAATCCACCACTATGCCATTTTCGGACATACTGTAATCGTAATAAAAGCTAAAGGTAGGATTGTTCCGCTGAAGGAGAACTTGCCAATCCGTCCAACCTGGGGGCACTTTACCAAAGGGTTTTAGATCGTTGTATTCGTTGAGGTATTTACCGATGTAGGATGTTTGGTATCCCAACCCTTGCATCATCACACCGATGGTGTTGCTGTCGTCAAAGGCGGTTGCGCCACCTAAGGGAGCCCGGTCGGTCTTTACCAAGTGATTGTGAGCGTATTCTCCGCACAGTATACTAACCCGGCTTGGGCAGCATAACGGAGTGGTAACAAAGCCTTTGTTAAAAACAACTCCCTTTGCCATCAATTCTTTCGTAATTGTTGGCAACACTTGCAGAGAGCTGGGTGGTTGGTCATCGGTGAGGATGAAAATTATGTTGGGGCGATCATCCTGTAAGCGGGCAGCATCGGCGGGGGTTGTGTTTTTACTGTTGAAGATGGTGACGGTGAACGGTTGCGTTGTTTGGTCGACTGGATTTTTGGTCGCGGTGGCTTTTGACCCGCAACTGACCAGCAATAGGGATGTTAGGAGGAAAAGCACGTTTCGGGCGATGTTATTTTCGTGTAGGTGCATCTGCTTTTTCCTCAAGTTTGAAACGAAAGTGATTTTTTTAGAGCTAAGGACGAAATTATTATAATAGTTTTTCACATTACGGTTTCAAATGAGATTATAATTATAGAGGAAGAGCAGCTTGGGGGCTAGCAAGTTCGTTGTAAGCTAAAAAAAATACCCATACAATAAACCATATTTGTTGATCAAAAATAGGAGGAATTTTGTCCGAAAATGAAAAGGTATTACCCGCAAGTATTCAAACAGCCTTAGATCTTGTTTACAAGCTGCACGGAATGGACGCCCGAAAGAAGACTTCGATCCCATACCTCACCCATTTACTTTCTGTCTGTGCCATCGTTCAACAGGATGGCGGCGATGAAGATGAGGCGATTGCCGCGTTGCTGCATGACGCGTTGGAGGATAAAAGCGAACAAATTAATGCTGAGGAAATAGAGCGCCTCTTCAATAAACAAGTCGCGGATATTGTTTTGGTTTCTTCGGATGTTCCGAGAGATTTTAGGGGAGGACCAAAACCGCCCTGGAAAGAACGCAAGCTCGCATATTTACGACATGCATCAACTTTGGAGGGCCCTTCACTATTGCGAGTAACGCTGGCTGATAAGGTAGATAATTTGAGAGCTATCTTAACCGATCATGAATATATCGGGGGTGATATTTGGAAACGGTTCAATGCTTCTAAGGGCCAAATACTTTGGTATTACACCCAATGTTACGCGGCTTACCGAGATGCTGGGTACGATCAGGGTAAACTAATGAAAAAATTGAAAAAACTGATCAAGAAGTTTGAGAAAATTAGTTCATTGAAAGACCGAACGGAAGCAAAGATCAGTTACAAGGTTTAAAAGTTCGTTTCCCATTTGCTCTGTTATCGTTTAAAATTCAAACATCTTATTTCAGGAGTATACACATGATCAAGATTGCCCTTGACGCAATGGGGAGTGATGAATACCCCACACCGGATGTGATTGGCGCGGTTTTAGCCGCCCGTGAGTATGATGTTGAAATTCTTTTGGTGGGCGATGAAGCACTGATCAACCCAATTTTGGCGGCTCAAAAACCTGGCAACCTGCCGATTCGAGTCATCCATGCCCCTGAAATGTTAACAATGAATGACAAGGGCGACGCATTGGTCTTTAAAGCTCGCCATAAAGATTCAAAAAATTCGATGGCAGTAGGTATGGATCTGGTTAAGAACGGCGAGGCGGATGCTTTCGTCACCGCGGGAAACACAGGCGCCGCTTGGATCACCGCTTTCTTTCGGCTTGGTCGTCTAAAAGGTGTGAGCAAGCCGGCCTTGGCTGCCATATTCCCAACCGCCAAGGGACACACGATCGTTATGGATATAGGAGCGAACCCTGATTGCGAGCCAGAAAACTTGGCGCAATTTGCCAAAATGGGTTCGGTTTACGCCGAGAAAGTTCGTGGAGTAAAGAACCCCAAAGTTGGGCTGGTCTCGAATGGGGAAGAGGAAGGCAAAGGCAATAAATTAGTTCGCGAGGCTACTCCATTATTAAAGGAGTGCGGCGTGAACTTTATTGGAAATGTTGAAGGGAAAGAAGTGATCGGTGGGGTGGTGGATGTTGCCATAACCGATGGTTTCACCGGAAACGTCATTCTCAAAACATCCGAGGCGATCTCCAAATTACTCATCGATAAGATCAAGGCTGCTATCAAAAGTGGAAATATTTTGGTGAAGGTCGGAGGTCTACTGATCAAGCCGGCACTAAAAAGCCTGAAAGACCTGCTCGACCCCAGCCAAGAGGGCGCTGCCCCCTTATTGGGCGTAAATGGTTTGGTATTCATAGGCCACGGCCGATCGGATGAACAGGCGATTAAAAACGCCATCCGTGTGGCACGCAATGCTGTTGCCTCAGGCGTTCTCGATTCGATCAAGAATAATCTTCAACCCTAGTTTTCTACCCGTATATTAAAGGAATAGAGATGCAAGTTATTACAAACAATAAAACAAAGAAAAACAACACTCGCATTGGACAATACACCAGTCTAGTTTCACTGTTGGTTTTAGGCATTGGTATGTATATATCCATTGCGTACAAGGACCTGTACTATTATTCCTTAATAGCTCTCATTGTTGGTTTCATCCTTTCGCAAATCGGCATTTATTTTGGAAACCGTTGGGGCCGCAAGCCCACCATTGATGAGCGCATCACAGCAGCTCTCAAAGGTCTTTCGAAGGAAAACAGTTTATATCATTTTATTACCCCCGTTTCTCATCTTTTAGTTGGCCCTAATGGCATTTGGATTATCGAGCCCTATTACCAAAAAGGTACGGTAACCTACGAAAAAGGTAAGTTCAAACAAAAAAGCGCCAATTTTCTAAACGCGTATTTGCGCATTTTTGCTCAGGAAGGTCTTGGTCGACCCGAGCTCGAAATTCGTGCTGATGTGAGCGCTGTGTGGAAATTGTTGCAAGCGAACAAGATAGAGCTTGCCACCCCGGATATGATCAATGTCGTTTTGGCTTTTTACGATCCAAAAATTGTGATTCACCAAAATGATAGCCCCTACCCAATGGTGCAAATTGACCAGCTCAAAACGGCTATCCGGCTCAACAAGAATAATATTGCCCCCGCCGAAGCGCTACAAAGGTTTAAAGAAGTTTTACCTCTCGAATCGAATTAATTGTGAGTTTGAACGAAAAAACGGTAAAGAACAAATTGGGGTTAAACGCAATTGAAAATTAAGAATAACACGCTACCACGCTCGGTTGTTTCTATAGATATTGAAACAACCGGCTTGGATAATAACTTAGATGCCATCATTGAGATTGGTGCCATTCGCTTTCGCGGTAATCGCATTGAAGACGAATGGCATTCATTGGTCAACCCAAATCGCCGTATCCCCGATCACATCACGACGCTTACCGGAATTGACAACAGTATGGTGCATAGCGCCCCATTGTTGCGTGATGTGGCAGAGGAATTTTCGCTCTTCGTTGGTGATTCTCCCATTCTTGGCCAAAACATCCAATTCGATCTGGGCTTTCTACGCAAACAGAAACTCTGCCAGTTCAACGAATCCGTAGATACCTATGACCTAGCCTCGGTGCTTTTACCAAAGGCAAGTCGATACAATCTTGCTTCACTTGGCAAATATCTTGCCATCCCTTTGCCAAACTCCCATCGTGCGCTCGATGATGCCAAGCTTACTCAAGCTGTCTTTATGAGGTTCTTCGATCAGATCCTTGAACTGCCGGTGGAAATTATTCGCGAAATGGTGTATCAGGGGGAGACGGTGGATTGGGCTGGTACATTGGCCTTCAAATACGCACTCTCGCTGGTTGAGACTGAAGAGCTTACGCCAACTGTCGCAAAGGCACCCCTTAGTTTTGAGCTTTCGTTCCCTGAAACCAGCCCATTTAAGAATCTTGAACTGTACACTGGTTTGGAAAACATCGAAAAGTTGGATTCGGAAGAAGTTGCCTCCTACCTCGATTATGGCGGTAATCTTTCCAAACTCACTACCATGTTTGAGCATCGCCCAGAACAATTAGAAATGCTTAGGGCGGTTTCTGATTCGCTATCGAATAATAACAAATTATTGGTCGAGGCAGGCACCGGTGTAGGGAAATCTTTTGCGTACCTGCTTCCGTCCGCCCTGTTCGCCATCAAGAACAGTACCCGCGTGGTGATC
>CAZSLN010000064.1:0-14010 GCA_964607645.1 uncultured Anaerolinea sp. | reverse complement strand
AATTTACCAACGTTCGCGCCGGTGTAATCGCTAAAAATGGTAGCGCCTTCATTTTTCAAGGCGAACGCAATCTCGTATCCACCAGAGGCGGAGGGTTGGACATTTACAGTTTGAAGCAAAGTACCAGTCATCACCGTGTGGTAAACACGTTCTTCGGCAGGAGTGGTGGTATCTTCTGCAGGTGTAGCAGAGCCAGCGTTCCCCTGATCGGTTTTGATAACGGTTCCATCAGGAAGGGGGGTGCTGCCAAAATCAACAAATTCTAACAAACCGGTTTGTTTTACAGACGCCACTACTTCTTCTGGATTATCAATGCCAGGGAATTCAGCAACAATACGTCTCGGTGGAGCGATCTGCATTGTAACCTCGCTAACACCAAGGGCATTAACGCGGCTCTCAAGAATTGTTTTGGTCGTATTGAGATCTTCAGATGTAACTGTTACACCTTCGGGGACTTCAAGCAGTGCTTGTAAACCACCACGAAGATCAAGTCCTAATTTTGTTGCAACATCTCTTTGGAAAAGAGTTGTTGAATTGAAAGGGTTGATGATGGTGATTGATTCACTGAAATTGATCCAGGCCGAAAATGCAAGAAGGATCAAAACGATGATCAACATGGTTGTAGGTCGTTGTCTCATTTAGCGTTCTCCATTTCAAAAAAATTCCAGCATTTAGCTGGAGCAGTTGCAAATAATTATTATACCTTTATTGTTGCCGGAAATTGAAAGAATTTATCTAAATTTTAAATACTTGGAGATCGAAATTGGGGGAGAATTACTGAATTGAGGCAAGGTCAAACGGAATTCGAATGTTCATTCTTCGAATATCATCAGTTTGGTTCGGGCATACCTTCAGCGCAACAACACTGATGTCATCTACCGGACGGTTTTGATCTAAGCGCACGGCTTGAGCAAGCAAGGCGTCTGCCAACTCCTGGGGAGATGGATCGGACTCATCAAACAAACCAGTGATGGTCGTTGCGATATCTATTTGTTGGCCAGTGTTGTTGCCAGCGTGCAATACGCCATCTGTAAAAAGAAGTATGGTGATGCCATTTCGAATTGGGATCTCTGTAATGATGGGTTTGGTGTTTCGGGAAAGGCCGATCGGTTCGCTTTTTTCATTTAAGCATTCCAGCGATTCTTCCCCAGCAATATAGATAGGGCATTCACTGTTTCGGCTCAACAGGATTGTTTTGCTAAGTAAATCAACGGAAAGAATGTTAAGGGTAGCGGCGGCTTTGCCATTTTTTTCGGTAAATAACGCATCTGATGCCGCTCTTGCCGCGGTTCCATCCCGAACCCCATCCGCAAGCAGTCCAATTACTTTTCGTACAACCATCATCGATACCGCTTTAGAGCCAGAACCTCCACTTTGACCATCTGCTAAGACGAAGGACATTCCACCAATAGAACGTTCCACAATTTCAAAGGTATCACCGCTATCGGATGAACCAAATTTATTTGTTTTTGCGACAGCTATTTGCAGTTCCATAAAATCATTTTAGCATATCCAAGAACGAAGCGATATAAGCTAAAAAGAAAATGGACCCGATAAACGGATCCATTTAGGTATTTATTGGAATCAATTATTGATTTAGATCTCTGTGGCTGCGTCGATCTCAACATCAGTTTTTTTGGGAGCTATTTTTTTTACTTTTTCCTTAGCTGTTTCAACCAACTCTTCTCCAGCTTTTTTTGCTTTAAGACTAATTTCTTCGCCTTGCTGGTAAGCTTTTTTGGAAAGATCCTCAACCTTAACTCGAACTTCTGCGGCAACTGCTTCGGCTTGTTTTATGGCCTTGTCAGTCTCGACCAAAGCTTGGTCCTTCAGCTCGATTGATTTTTCTTTTATCGTAGCTCTGGTTTCCTCGCCAGATTGTGGTGCAAATAACAAGGCAGCCACTGCGCCAGTTAAGCCACCGACAATAAACCCTACTAAGAAAGCACCAAATTCATCATGATCAGACATTGTTGTACCTACCTTTCTAAGAATACTTTATTTTTTTGTAAAGTTGATCAAATCCATCATTTTTTGAAACCCTGCCATATAACTATTCAATTTTACAACGGGTTCCACCATATTCTCGCTTAAGAATTTGGTTGTTCCACGTAAATTGTGGATGGTTTCATTGGTCGCCTCGATCATAGGGCGGATCTCATTATTTAAGAGGTTGATCAATTTCGTAATTTGAATCACGAGGATCACTAATGCTGCGCCGATGATGATCGATTCAAAGGCCAGGAAAATGACGAAAATATCACGAATGTTTTCAGTTAATGCTGGGTTGACTGTTAACCCGAAAATTGTTAACCCAAGCAAAACAAGAATTAACAGGACGACTAACGAAATGATGATGGTTGTTTTATTGTTCGAATTTTCTGAATTCATATTAGTATTTATACGTCAATAAGATATGTTAATGCAAATTATTATAGCATTAACTACAATATTGAGATTTCAAATAAAAACGAACCAAATAATATATTGGATAATTTGATTTGTTCTGTTTCAGATCTTAACGAGAAGGTAATTCATTCCATCCCATCATCGAAGGAATCCAAGATAAATAATTATGAAATGGCGAAACAAATAATTCCATTGGGGCTGGAATTATCCAAAAAATTGCTGGTAGAAATTGTAAGGGTTTTTTGAAATCCCTATTATTTTTAGAAGGTTCGCTCGTATAATATTGTCTCGGGGTTGTGTGAATATTTATTGGAAAGTGGAGAGCTTTTAATAGGATGAGTTATTCAACCGTTGCTGATGTTTTTGAAAAATTACAAAACGTAGTTTCAACCAAAGGGCTGAATGGTTTGGAAGCAAAAGTCCAATTGATCCTTACAGGGGCTGAACAAGGGGAATGGGGATTTGATTTAGAGAAAGATTCCGTTCAGATCCTTCCTGGCAGGCTCTCACATCCTCAAATTACCATCAGCGCTGATTCTGCCGATTACCTCAAGCTAGTCAACGGCGAATTGGACCCGATCAATGCCTATATGAGCGGCATCATCCGCATTAGCGGCGATTTGGGAATGGTTATGTCTCTTGCGCCATTGTTTAAGATTAAATAAAAAATTGGGCAAAGATTACCATTGCCCAATTTTGTTTTGAATTTTTTCAACTATCCGTTTAGGAATTGCTCCAAAGCGGTTTTACTAATTCGGTAGGCGTTTCCAAGCTTTTTTGCTTTTAGATCGCCTGCGTTAATCGCTGCCATCACATCTTCTTCCGAAACTTTCAAAAAGCCGGCGGCTTCTGATGGTGTCATAACATCGGGCATCACACTAGTATTTTGCGCTGTTGCGGCGTTGTTCGATTGCGGGCTCTGCATACCCTGATTGAGTGCTTGCCCCATCAGATTTCCGATACCCATCCCCGCGCCAATGCCAGCGGTAAGACCAGCGCCACCACTTTGGTTATTGGCGGCGTCGCGCATTGCGTCAGCAGCTTGCAATTGGGTGTACACATTCATATCCAACATACCCATATCACGGAGTTCTTGGGCGGATTTGTCAGATGGTTTTAGGTTGCCAATGTAAAAGGTTTTAAGGGTTAGACCAAGGGCGGCAAAATCTTCCATTGCTTTTGCGCGAACGCCAGCCCCAAGTTCTTCCGTCAAACCGATCATCTTGAGGATATCGTTCTTTTGTCCGGTTTCACCAAGAAGGTCCTGCAGTTTTGATAGCAGCATTGTGCGAACACGGTCTTCAATATCGCTGATTCCGAAGCTTGCTTTTTTACCTACAATGTTGGTTACAAATAATTGGGGATCTGATACCTGGAAAGAATAGGTTCCAAAGCCTTGTAACAAAGCGACACCTAGACCAACCCCAGGATTACGAACGATGATCGGTTGGGGGGTGCCCCATTTTTTGTTGGCAAATTCTTTTAGTGAAACGAAATAGACCTCAGCAGGGAAGGGTGTGCGGTCGTTGAAGGCTTTACCAATGAAGTCGATCAATTTTGGCACATTGGCTGTAACAAGGGTATGTGAACCGGGTTTGAATACATCCAACGCCAAACCATTACGGAAGAACACAGCTGCTTGGCCTTCGCGTACAATCAGTTGTGAGCCGAGGCGATAATCGCCGATCGAGTTATCATCTGGAAATCGATGGACGATCTCATCGTTCATTTCATTTCGATATTCAATTACATCAAAAATTCTAGCCATTCTGCTCTCCTTCAGTCAATATTTATTGTTATCTTTTTTTATTATAGGATTTATTTTAGTTTTGGGGAATTAATATTCATCAAGTCGCCAGTAGTCCCAGCTTTGTGCATCAAAATCTCCGCCATGATACTCATGGCGATCTCTTCAGGAGTTTCTGCCGCGATATTGATACCGATGGGGGAGTGTATGCCTGCGACCTTCTCGGAAAGAACCCCCGCCGCCAGCAATTCTTCTTTGCAAGTTATCCAGCGCCGCTTTGAACCAATGATGCCGATATAACGCGCGTTTGTTTCTAAAAGGGCAGGTAAGCCCGGTACATCAATTCGTACTCCACGTGTAGTTAGAATGATGTAGGTGTTGGAGTTTAGATCGATTTTGCTTGGAAGGTCGGCCATGTTACATGGGACATATCCATCAGCGTCGGGAACAGAGATTGGGTTACAAAACTCTTCACGATCATCTGAGAGAACAACAAGGAAACCTAACCATTTGGCGAGTTTTACCAGAGCTTTACCAACATGCCCACCACCAATTACAACGATCTTCGTGATCGGTTTAATAGGTTCAACAAAGATTTCCAATTGTCCTCCACAAATACCGGGGTCACCGTCAGCGAGATCATTCATTTTGTAGCTTAGTAGCTTGGGTTTTCCCGTATTAATACATTCGATAGCTTCATTAATTACTCGAAACTCTAATTCACCGCCGCCAACAGAGCCAAAAATCTCTTTATTTTGGTTTACAGTCATCTTACTTCCGATATGCCGCGGTGTGGAACCACTTGATTGCACGATCGTGCAGATAGCGAAAGATGCCTGATTGTTGATCAACTCGTTGATGATCGGGTAAATATTGGTCTGCATTATTCGATCAGACCTAAAATAGTTGGCAGTAATTGTTTTTTCCGTGAAACAACCCCGGGCGCGTCGCGTGTGCCGTCTGGTAAGGGTGGGTATGGTAATTCGTTGATAATTGGAGGGGCAGGTTCTGAGATGAACAATCGGCTTGAACCACGCACCACATCTGTGACCAATAAGATCGCGAAATCTAATCCGCGATTCGATTTAAGATCGTTCAGCGCGGTTTGTAATTTTGTTCTGTGTTCGGCGATCTGAAATAGGTCGGTTACTTCTGCCTGCGATACCGCAAATTTAAAACCACTCGATTCATAGGATTTGATATCAGTCCCGACAACTTCGTCAGGGTTTCGGTTTGCAAGTCCAGCTCCGGCGGATAAAACTTCCATACCGTATTGTTGAATGGTATAGCCCTTTAATTGGCCATTACCAACAAAAGCCCAACGGGCTAATCGTTCCGAAGCGATGCGATCACGCTCAGTCGTTGTTGGGGAAGTGAGGATCAACGTATCCGCTAACAGCCCACCCAATAACAACCCAGCAATTTGCGCCGGCATAGAGTAACCGGCATCGCTAGTTAGCTCAGAAACCAAGGTGCTGGTAGATCCAACAGTATCCACAGTCATTTTAATCGGGGTGTGAGTGTTGGGGTTGCCTAGCCGGTGGTGATCTAGGATCTCGAGTAATTGGGCTTCATCTAGCGCGGCAATGGATTGGCGTGGTTCGTTATGGTCAACCATGACGATCTTTAATCGCGGAGGGTTCAATACTTCGCGTTGGTGGCAAACCCCTTTGTAATGGCCGGACTCATCAATGATGAAGAAATCGTTGTGCTCTTCGCGCAGGATCTTGTTCAAAGAATCGCGGATGTGAGCTCCGTAAATAAATTTTGGGATATTTGTGTCAGCAACTTCTTTGCATGGCGCTGACATAATATCTGAGATTCTTCGGTCACTTAGATCGAGCCGTGGCCCGATGATCTGTCGGAAAAAATTGAACAAGCTAAAGCCATCGATCATGCCATAGGGAATACCATCCTCCGAAATGATCGGAGCAATACCACCGGTGCGGCTTGCCAGGGCCCATGCATCGGCGAGCGGTGCATCTGGAAGAACTGTATCGAGCAATCGTGTTACTGATTCAAACCGGGGAGAGGCATCCGTAAGCAACAGCGGTGGATCGAGTTCCAATTTTTTGAGGATCCATGAAGTTTGGGCGTTGGTTGGCCCAACCCGCGAGGCTATCGCGTTTACTCCATCTCGTTGGCGTAATAACCAAGCATATCCCATCGCCGACGCAATGGAATCAGTATCAGGATTAACGTGCCCGGTTACAAAAATTGGTTCGTTTGACGCTGTCATTAATACATCTCTCTATTTGGTTTTGTTAATTTCTGCCCAAACCTTTTCAGGGGTAATGGGTAATGTGTCGATGTTTATTCCGATGGCGTTGAGGATAGCATTGCCAACGGCTGGAGCTACACCATCCATTGGGATTTCCGCTACAGCTTTAGCGCCAAAAGGATGGCTTGGTTCGTTTGTTTCCACAAAAATGGTAGTAAGTTGAGGTATCTCTGTGGAGGAGAAAATATGGTAATCCAAGAAATCGCGTTCCAAAGCAACGCCTTTTTTATCGTAGGTCATTTCTTCACAAACGGCATAGCCGAGCGCTTGTATCATGCCCCCCTCGATCTGTCCGGAGGCAGTCTGAGGATTCATGATCTGCCCTGAATCTACCACCATTACCAACTTATCCACCACAACGGCGCCGGTTTGGGTATCAACAGTTACCTCAGCAAATTGGGCGGCAAATGGCGGGGGTGAAGATGGTGAAACATGGGAGCCAGTACCAATGATTTGCATCTGGTCATTGTGATGTAAGGTGTCGAGAGCGATTTCAGCCAGCGTTATGGAGTTTCCATCGGGCGCTGTGGCTTTTTGATCCTTCAATAGGATATTGTTGGAAGAATAGACGCCATTGGAGTTGCGCGTAGTTAACATCTTTGCGGCTCGGGTCTTGATTTGTTCTGCGGCAACCGCGGCGGCTTTTGTTACTGCCGCGCCAGATACAAAAGTGGTCGATGAGGCGTAAGCTCCTTTATCGAATGGAGTAAAGTCGGTGTCGGAAGAGTAAACGATAATATCATCTGCATGAACCCCAAGAACTTCAGCTGCCATCTGGGCTAGAATAGTATCAGATCCTGTTCCAAGATCAGTAGCTCCAATCTGTAGGTTAAACGAGCCATCGTCATTCATTTTGATAGATGCGCCACCCATATCAAGGTATGGAATAGCAGTACCTTGCATTACTAAAGCAACGCCAATACCTCTCTTTTTATTCGGTAATCCTGTTGAATTAATCCAACTTGCGTTATTGAATTTATTGGACCAATCAACGGTCTTTTTGCCTTCATTGACGCATTTTTCGAGACCAACCGTATTGATAATCTCTGGCCTTGGTTCGCGGCCTTCATTCCAAGCGGTGCTAAAGGGGTGGTATTCGCCTTGGCGTATGCAATTCTTAAGGCGGAAATCGATCGGATCCATATTTAACGCTCGGGCGATCTTTTCCATATGTCGGTCAAGCGGCCAATAACCTTGAGGTACACCATAGCCACGGAAAGCGCCGGCAGGGGGAGTATTTGTATAAACTACATCCGCGTAGAATCGGATATTGGGGTTTTTGCGGTATTGATCATCGCCAACATACAGGGCCAGCGATTTGTGGCCGGTGTTGCCTGTAACGGTTAGCGCATGGGAGCCATAAGCGCCGGTATCTGAAAGGGCATACATTTCATTCGCGGTGATCGTTCCGTCCATTTTCACACCGGTTTTCATTTTGACCTTCATTGGGTGCCTGGAGCGGGATGCGATAAACTCATCTTCGCGTGAATATTCGTAGAAAACAGGTCGTTTTGTGGCGATCGTAAGGTGTGCCGCCGCGTCTTCGATCATAATCTCTTGTTTGCCACCAAAGCCACCACCAACGCGCGGTTTAATAACACGAATGCGCTTGATCGGTAAGCCTAGTACTGGGGCAAGCACACGCCGTACGTGGAATGGAACTTGAGTAGATGTTTTTATGACCAACCGATCGTCTTCATCCCAGTAGGTGAGGCAAACATGGGGTTCGATGTGGGCTTGCTGCACCTTTGATACGGTGTATTCAAATTCAAAGATCTTATCAGCTTCTTTAAATCCTTTTTCCACATCGCCAATATCAATCCTAATCTCAGCGGCGAGGTTATGTTTTGGGTTTGAATCGGCGAAATTAACAAATTCCGGTTCGTCATGGATCTGGACCGCGCCGGTTTTCATTGAGTCGGACATATCAATGATGGCGGGAAGGACCTCGTACTCAACCTCGATTAATTTAACAGCTTGTTCCGCAATTTCCGCTGTGGTAGCGCCAATGATCGCTACGCGATCACCTACAAAACGCACCTTATTATCGAGCGAGAAGGTATCCAATGGGCCAGGGATAGGATCGGATTGGCCAGCAGTAGAGTAAACAACCCTCGGAATATCTTGCCAGGTAAGAACCGCCACAACACCTTCGAGGGCTTTTGCTTTGCTAGTATCGATCTTTTTGATCAGGGCGTGGGCATGGGGGGAATGTAAAACACGGGCAAAGAGGGCGTCATCAGGAACAAAATCAGCGGCGAAGGAGGATTTCCCTTGCGCCAATTTAACAGCGTCAAGTTTCTTTTCTGATTTTCCCACAACCTGGTACTCATTTTTTATATCCGCGTCGATCATCTTTGGCAACGTGACGAAATAATTATCAGCGCCATCTGCTTGGGAAGTATTTTCCTTCATAATTTTGGCGGCGTTTAGCACAGCTAAAACTGGTTTTTCGTACCCTGTACAACGGCATAACACACCGGATAACGCTTCGCGAACTTCCGCTTCGGTGGGGTTAGGATTTTTGTCAATTAGGGATTTTGCAGCTAAGATTTGAGCCGGGGTACAGTAACCACATTGGATCGCGCCGAACTCAATAAAGGAACGTTGAAGGGGGTGCAACCCAGTGGTCTTTTTCCAGCCTTGGTCGGGGTTTTCTCCCAAACCTTCAATGGTTACAATTTTATGCCCTTCGGCTTGAGCGGCTAACATTAAATTCGAATTTACAGGTTTGCCATCAAGTAATACGGTATCAGAGCCGGTTAGGCTCTGTTCATCACCAAATTTAATCCCATAATATTTGTTCTGTCGCAAAACTTTGAACAAAGTATCTGAAACATCACAAGGAAAAACGTGAGCGATACCATTGACAGTCAGGTTAATATTCATAATTTTTGGTCCCTTATTTCCGTTTATAGAAGTTTTCGAAGCAAGATCGGCTGTTCTTTTATGGTGTTAATCGTATCAAACGTGTTGGCAGAACCTAAAATGACGGTTTCTGCACTTGGCTTGACTGTGTTTAATAATTCACCAAATTTTTGGAAATCTGATGGCTTGATAGCGAACACATCGTCCCGAATTTTTTGGCGGGCTTCGGGGCTGTATTCCAAAATGAGTCTACCTAACGCCTGCCAGCCTTTTGCGTCGGGCAACAAATAGCCATCCATATCACCAATGGTACCAATGATCGATTTTGTCAATTCAGAGTCCGAAATTTTTAGATCACGTAGAAACTTACCAGTATTATCGTAATTTTCGATGGTGGAAAGAACATTTGGGTCACGGTAGCTAAGGAAATCGAAAACCCCAGTAATGTGATCAAAAACGCTGAAGCCGCCATAAGCACCGCCTTGAACCCGAATTCTTTCCCAAAGGTAGGTAGTTTGAAGGTAGTTATTGATAACGTTTACGTTACCGTTGAATTCGTAACCAGCGGAATAAAGGTGATAACCACTACCAACATAATTCACCTGAGAGGGTAGTGTGAAAACTTCGTTGGTGGGAAGTTTTTCGTATCGCCAATCATAGGTTTGGTTCTTGCTGGATGATATGCTCTCCATGAAACCCTTGCGAGCGTTGGAAAGGGAACTGTATCCCTGAGCGTCTATAGTGCTACTGACAACGGCATTGTTTTTATTAAACAAAGCGCTGGTAATTGTGCGCAGGTTTTGTAAAACAGATGGCCAATCCTGTTCGATCTGCTCAATGAGCTGACGTAGGAAAAATATTTGGTTAATGCCATTGATCTCATCCAAAATTCGGTCTGGCATGGAAAAATGGGCTTTGAGCCGTTGGTGAATGACACTCGAACCACCCGGAATTAAACCGGCTTCTAAACCAGAACGGCGTTCGGTGATGATCTGTTTGAGGCGGTCTTTTTGATCAAGATCAACATTGTTGATGATCTCAGACAAAATGTCGAAAAGATTGGTTGCTTGGTCTGTTAGCGTTTTTCCCCGAAGGAAGAAGAATTTAACCGATTTCTGACTTTGGAATTTATTTGAAATAAAAGAAGCGGTGCGAATTCCACCTGTATCTTGCCCAATTTTTTGTGTTAATTTGATGAAATCGTACTTCTTTGTTCCGAGTTCTAGCAGGATTTTGCCCAGAATCCCAACATAAGGAAGGAGGTTTTGAGGAATCGTTGAAAGATCGAACCCGATATCAAAATAGAGAATTCCGTTTGTGGCAATTTCCTGATGGTATTCAATAAATTCAGACTGTTTTGTTATATTGGTCTTACTGACCTTGATATTTTTTTCCAGGTCACCAATCGATAAACTTGGAATGGTGGCCAAGGCAGCTTCCGAATCAGGTGTTTCCTGGAATTTCTTTAAGGCTTCGGTTGATTTGATCAAGGATATGATCTCATCTTTTGAGAGGGTTTCACGATGCTTGCTTAACCGGGTCTGTTCGATCTCATTTCGGCGATTGCCTTCTTCAGCATCAGGGACGAGTTTGACCGTGGCGCGGTGTGTATTCGTGATCAAGTAGTCTGAAATCAAGGTCTCAAAGATGCCAGGGCTAGCAAGCTCTTTTTTGATCTGGGCTAATTGAGGCTCGAAAGACAAAACATCGATCGGGTCGCCACCATAGATCCAAGTCGATAAAGCGCTGATCATAAGGGCGAGACCTCTTGGAAAATTGCCAGTGTTTTGTTCACGAAGTTGAAATTCGAGCGTATTCATGCTCGCTTTGATCATTTCCTGGTCGATACCGTTTTTGACGACGGTATCCAAAGTATCCATGATCAGGGTTTCCACACGTTGGAAATTGTCGGGGTCGACACCCTTAAGACCGATGCTAAACATTGTTTCTTTTAAATGGTCATCAAATCCACCGGTAATCTCCTCTCCAAGACCAGATTCGAGCAACACTCGCTTCAAAATCGAAGCGGCAGTTCCAAGTAAAATATGATCGAGTAAGGAAAATTTGAGCGAGTTCTGAATATCTACCGCTGGTGTTAGTTTCCAGTTGATCGTGATGTACCCTTTAGGATCTGGGGTATCGCCAGAATCATAAGGAAATTGATGCTTTACTGGGTTCAAAAAATTTGGTTGGTCTGAAATGGAAGAATCAAAGGGATTGGCTTCAAATCGACCAAGCACTTCTTCCATAATTTCTAAACGGTTCTCTTCAGGGTCATCCCCATAGAAGAAAATATAGGAGTTGGATGGATGATAAAGGGTTTGGTGAAAGCTCTTAAATTGTTGAAATGTTAGGTCAGGCATTACAGAAGGGTCACCGCCTGAATCATATTGATAGCTGTTATTGGGGAAAATTGAATTTCGCGATTTATCTGAAAGAAGGTCATCGGGGGATGAATACGCCCCTTTCATTTCGTTGAAAACTACCCCTTTAAATTGTAATGGGTCGTTCTCGTTTTCAACCTCATAATGCCAGCCTTCTTGTTGGAAGGTGAGCTCGGTCAGTTTTGGGTAAAAAACCGCGTCATTATATATATCGATCAGATTATAGAAATCTTGAAGATTCTGGCTGGCGCATGGGTAGCAAGTTTTATCAGGGTAGGTAAACGCGTTTACAAAAGTTTGTAGTGAACCTTTGATGATCTCGACAAATGGTTCTTTTACAGGGTATTTTTCTGAGCCGCAGAGGACGGAATGCTCAAGAATATGAGCAATCCCAGTTGAATCCTGAGGAGGGGTTCGAAAATTGATACCAAAACACTTATTTTCATCCTCATTGGTTATGGATAATAAACGTGCTCCTGTTTTGATATGAATATAAAGTTTGGCGAAAGAGTTTAGTTCTTTGATCTCTTGCGACCTAATTAGTTTAAATGTCATTCTATTCCTAGCCCTAAGTTATTGTAATTTTTCCAAACATCGCTCAGTAAGAACTTTGGCCATCTCAGAACGATATTGGCCAGTTGCTTTCGGGTCACTCGCGTTGATGTATACGTTCTTAGCTGCAAGTTCGATCCCGTTTGAACCACGGCCGTCTACGACGAGTAATGGCAGCTTACCAAACCCGCCAACAGCGAGCCGGTAACGATCTGCGGACCAACGCGTAAGCGCGGCACAGACAACGGGTACATCATTTGGAGTTCTAGCGACTGATTCAAAGGCAAATTTCGACTCAGTAGAAAAGTAGATCGCTTCTACCAACCCTTTTGGCTTAAGCGGCAGGTAATCGCCAAGATTCTCGAGGTGTTTCTGCCCATAAATTTTTATCTTCGCATCGAGCGCTAGGAGAGCAGTTGTGAAAACAGACCTGCCATTTGCTGTGGCGATAGCCTCGAAGACAGAATACATATTTCGTAGGTTCAGTCGCTGTTCCTGCTCAATGACAGGGCGCAATCCTAACGGGCATAAATCACTTTCGAGCAAAGATTGCAGCGAAACACAGGATCCAACCTCCAAAATACCGCTGGAGACTTGAATGGAACCAAGCCCACAATCCTGTAGGTCGATTAGTGTGCCATTCACTGAATCGAAGAGCCCTGAAGTTAGTCCATAAAGGGCAAAAGTATTCTCGTTATTTAGTAAAGAAATGGCTTCTTCAATGGTCTTGGGTCTTAGGAAATTTTTGATCATATCCACTCCGTAATATTAGAAAGTACTTCTATTATACAAGACCGCGTCGAAAAACATCGGTCAATTTGTCAAACAATTAAGTTTAGATGCAATTTGTCATATTTGCCCGTAACGTTTTCTCGAAAAATTCGATTACATTATTATCTGAAATTAATTAGTTCTCGTAGCATTAATTCGGATAATTATTGTATAATTTAGATTGTTTCATAGATACCAAATCTTGTAAATTATGGAGGTTTTTAATGGCTCACGTTATTACCAGTTTGTGCTTGAGGGATGGCGGTTGTGTTGAAGTTTGCCCCGTAGAATGTATCACCCCCGGAAATCCAAACGACAAATATCCTACCTATTATATTGATCCTGATACATGCATTGATTGTGGAGCTTGCGTTCCCGAATGTCCTTACAATGCCATTTTCCCCGGGGATGAAGTCCCGACCGCTTATTCTGCTAAGGGTGGTGAGTATATAAACCAGGTTGGGCTTACTGGACCTTATAAAGGCTCTAATCACAATGGTTTAGCGGTAGAACTTGCAACAACGAAGCAATTAGAAAAAGGCGAAGTCGTAAATTTTAAGAACGATGTTAAGCTAAACGCCGAGTTTTATTCTTCCGGTCCTGGTTACAATTCGAAATAACATATAAGCGTATGAATGCCGATAACACGAATTTTATTTATGTTATCGGCATTTTTGATTTAATGGATGCCATTTGAGTCTTACTTTGGTGGGATAACCCCCAAAAAAGGATTGGCATCAAGTTTGATCATTGATCAAACCACTGACCATTTAAGCGAAATATATAAAAAATAAAAAAGTTACACCTAGCTTTGTGAGGGGTCAGTCAAACATCGATAGATTGGTCGAAATTATTCCTGTATGATCATTTGCTCAAAAAACTGATCCCATTCAAATTGATGATCAAGCTTGGTTGCCTTTTCTTCAACAACTAACATCGTTAGCGGAACACCTTTCCAGTCTGGCATTGTACCTGCCACATAGATCGATGTTTGCTCG